>CATKZW010000069.1 GCA_949841465.1 uncultured Oscillospiraceae bacterium | reverse complement strand
CTGTCTGTCCGGCAGTTCGTTTGCGCGGTGCTGGCCGTGGGCACGGCTGTGGGCGTGTACTTCCTTCTGAAAACCATCACCGGCCCGGAGACCGCAAGCTGGGCCTGCATTGTGGCGGCGGCTCCCGTGGCCGTCACCGGCTTTTTCCAGTACAATGGCATGACCTTTGAGCAATTCCTATGGGCCTTTTTGAAATCTCAATTCCTCTGCGCCGGGCCCAGGGTGTTCCAGTCGGAAAACCTCTACGGCACAGCTCTGACGAAAAAGGGGGTACAAGACTATGATTAAAACCCTGGCCGCCGCCAACAAGAGCGAACGGGAACCGTTCAAAATTCCCCGCAGTGTGCAGCAGTCCATCCCCATCCAGCGGGTATTCCGGGACGGCATCTGGCAGACTGGCCGCAATCGGTACAGCCGGACGTGGCGGTTTGCGGACATCAACTACTCCGTGGCGTCCCATGAGGACCAGCAGGAAATGTTTCTGGCCTACTGCGGCGTTCTCAACAGCCTGCCCACCGGGGCCACCGCCAAAATCACCATCAACAACCGCCGTCTCAATGGCACTGACTTCCAGCACAGTGTCCTCATGCGCTTGAAGGGGGACGAGCTGGACCGCTACCGCCAGGAGTATAACGGCATCCTCACCGAGAAGGCGCTGGAGAGCAACAATCTCATTCAGGACAAGTACATCACAATCTCCGTTGCCCGGAAAAGCATCGACGAGGCCCGTACCTTTTTCAAGCGGGTGGATATTGACCTGTCCAAGAGCTTTGGCAAGCTGGACAGCGGGGCCAAGCCCCTGGACAACCATGAGCGCCTGCGGATCTTCCATGACTTCTTCCGGCCCAGCGAGGAACGGGACTTTCAATTCGACCTCTCCGCCGCCATGCGCCGGGGCCATCACTTCAAGGACGCCATCGCCCCGGACGGGATGCAGTTCAAAGCGGACCACTTCGAGCTGGGCGGCAAGGTGGGCCGCGTCCTGTTCCTCCGGGAGTACGCCAGCTACATCAAGGACCGCATGATTACCGACCTGTCCGACTTCTCCCGGAACCTTATGCTGTCCATCGACATTCTGCCCATTCCCACCAACGAGGCCGTGAAGGAAATGCAGGCCCGCATCATGGGCGTGGAGAGCGACATCACCCGCTGGCAGCAGAAGCAGAACGCCAACAACAACTTTACCGCCACCGTCCCCTATGAGCTGGAACAGCTCCGGGCAGAGAATAAGGAGTTCCTGGACGACCTCAGCACCCGCGACCAGCGCATGATCTTCGCCAATGTCACCCTGGTCCACATGGCCGACACGCTGGAGCAGTTGGACGCGGACACCGAGACCTTGCAGGCCATCGGTAACGAGAGCCTTTGCCAGTTCTCCGTCTTGCGCTACCAGCAGGAGGACGGGCTGAACACCGCCCTGCCCTATGGCCTGCGCCGGGTCAGGACCACCCGTACCCTCACCACCGAGAGCGCCGCCGTCCTCATGCCCTTCCGCGTCCAGGAGATACAGGATGCCGGGGGCATCTACTACGGCGTCAACGCCGTCAGCAAAAACCTCCTGATCTGCAACCGAAAGCGGCTGTTGAACCCCCACGGCTTTATCCTGGGCGTGTCTGGCTCCGGCAAATCCTTCAGCATGAAGGAGGCCATTACTTTTATTGCTCTGTCCACCAGTGATGATATTATCATCATCGACGCCGAGCGAGAATATGGCGACCTGACCCGTGCCCTGGGCGGGGCCGTGATCGAGATTTCCCCCAACAGCCCCCACCACATCAATCCTCTGGAGATTACCAGGGGCTACGGCACCGGCGAAAACCCCGTAGCCATGAAGTCCGAGCTGCTTATGAGCATTTGCGAACAGCAGATGGGCGCGGGCCAGTTGGGGGCTTTCCACAAGTCTATCATTGACCGCTGCACCGCCAATGTCTACCATGAGCTGATCGCCAGCGGCGGCAAGTCCCGGCAGCCCATCCTGTCCGACTGGCGAAACGAGTTGAAGCGCCAGCCGGAACGGGAGGCGGAGGAACTGGCCCTGGCCTCCGAGCTGTTTGTGGAGGGCAGCTTGAATATGTTCGCCCACGAGACCAACGTGGATATTGCCAACCGGATCATTTCCTTCGACCTGTACGAAATGGGGGAGCAGCTCAAGCCCACGGCGCTGAACGTCACACTGGAGACCATTCAGAACCGCGTGGCCGCGAACCGTCTGGCAGGGAAATACACATGGGTATTCGTGGACGAGGTTTACCTTTTCTTCCGCTACTACTACTCCGCGCAATTCCTGTATAAGTGCTGGAAGCGGTTCAGAAAATACGCCGCCGCCATGACCGCCGCCACGCAGAATGTGGAGGAGTGCCTGCGCTCCGACACCGCCCGGCTGATGTTCGCCAACAGCGAGTTTTTGGTGTTGCTGAACCAGGCGGCCACCGACCGGGCCGAGCTTGCCAAGCTGCTGAATATCTCCACCAATCAAATGTCCTACATCACCAGCGCCGAGGCGGGTCACGGCCTGATCCGCGTGGGCGGCTCCATCGTCCCCTTCGCCAACGAGTTTCCCAGGGATACGGAGCTCTATCGCTTGATGACCACGACCCCCGGTGACAGGTAGAACCATGTCGAAATACGTCTCAATTTGAGACGCATTATCAGCCCTTCACCGACGCCGGTGGAGGGCTGATTTTTATTGACCTGCCAACTCCCGGTATGCGGCGACCTCTTGATAGAACTGCTCCGCATAGTCACGGGCCAGCCGCTCCACTTCCACAGCCTGTTCCTCTTTCGAGAGACGGTTCATGTAATGCAGCGGCTGGTCTGGATATTCCGCCGCGATACGGCTGGCCGCGCAGTTGGTCAGGACGTGGGCCAGCAGCTCCCGCAGCACTTCCGGCGGGAGCTTACCGGCAACAGGATAAAACACATCTTCAAAGACCGGAATGTCCCCAAAATCAGAGAGCGTCCTATATGCCGGAATATCCCCAGGTACTGCTTGCAGCAGAAGCATATAAGCGGTGTTGTCCCGCCAGTTGTCATAGATTGAGGCCAAGAGGGGCCTGTCCCCACAGCGCAGGCCATAGGGCTCCAGGTGCTCCAGCAGGATAAGGCAGAGCGCCCGGACCGGCGCGGCGGTCCTGTCCTGGGCATCCGGGAAATAGGGCTTTACCTGGTTTATCAGCCAGTCAAAGTCCATCTGTTTTTCCAGCCTGCGGGCAAAGGAAGTTTTCGGCACCATCATTTCAAGAGTAAAGCCCAACAGAATCACCCCCCATTGTCCACATTCTACCATGGCCGCACCATTTTGTATATCTCAATTTTCATACCAGGAGCGTTATTTTGTAAAAAGGGGGAATATCATGCCGTCACCCAAGGAAAAGCCCAAAGGGGCGAAAACGAAAAAGAGCGCCGGGAAAATCGCCGCCCGGGCCCAGCCCGCCATTTCCGCGAAGCAGGCGGCCAAGCTCTTGAAGGATAAATACGTCCAGCAGCTTGACCAGCACCAGCCGGAAGGCGAGAGCATCGAGGTCCAGGCCGTCGATCAGGTGGAGGGGGCCGGGAACTGGGCCGTGGACGAGCTTCTGACCCATGAGCGGCCCCGTTCTGACCGCCAGCCGGACAAGCGGATCAAGGAGCGGCCCAGGGATGTGCCGGAGACACCGGCCCCTGCGGACGCCCCGGCATCCGTCCCGGAGGGCGAAAGCCCGCCGCCCCGCCAAACCAGCGTGAGCTTCCGCCAGCGTGCGGGACCCTTGCCAAAGGAGCGGGCAGCCCAGGTGAAGGGACAGCGCCCGCCAGCGCCCCCTGCGGAGCACTCCGCGCCAGCAACGCCCGCCGCACCAGCGGACACACCCGCCCACACCATGCGGATCAAGGAGCGTCCCGCCGTCCGACTGAAAGAGCAGAGGACCGGGACCGCTGCTCCCAGCATAAAAGAAAAACCTTCTTCTCTCTCAAATCAATCTATCCCATCCATCAAATCAATCCGATCCATCCCATCTTCCAATGGGAGGCCAGCGGCAGGCCCTTCCACCTACCCGACGGGAAAGCAGTTAGGCGCGGGGCCGTGCTCCATTCGCAGGAGCGTCAGCACCGCCGCCAAACCAGCCAGTTCCCCGGCGGCCCCAGGCAGTTCCGCCCGATTGAAGCGGGAGGCCCGCCGTCAGGCAGTTGGAAAGCCCCGGCAGGGCCTGTCGCAACAGCCGGGACTCTCCGCCCAGGGCAAGGCCCCCGGCGCTTTGAACTCTGTCCGCAGTACGGGCCGGGATATACTCCCGCGTACAGGAGCAAGCGCCAAGGGCAGCACCCCCAAAATCCGGGGAGCCGTCTACCGAAAAGGCGTTTCCGCTCCCAAAGCCGCACGCGCCCCAATCAAGTCCGCTGTCTCCCGGCCTGTCCGGGGCCTCCGGCAGAACGCCCAGCGGCGCATGACCCAGCAGGCCGTACAGCAGGCGGGGAAAGCGGCCAAAACCTCAGCCGTGGTCCTGAAAAAAGCGGCGGTTGCTGTGACAAAGGCGGCGTCTGCCCTTGTCAGCGCCCTTGCAAGTATCATCGGCGGCAGTATCCTGCTGCTGGCCCTGGTGGTAGTCGTGGTGATCGCCGCCATCGCCAATTCTCCCTTCGGCCTGTTCTTCGCTCAGGAGCCGAACGCGCCGGGTGCTGTATCCGTTGCCCAGGCGGTGGGGACGGTCAACATGGCCTACAACAGCCGGTTGGAGCTGCTGCAAGCCGGGGACTATGACACGATTACCCTGGACGGGCAGGCCCCGGACTGGGCGGACGTGCTGGCGGTATTTGCCGTCAAGACCGCCGGGGCCGATGTGGACGGCCTGGACGTGGCCACGCTGGACTCCGACCGGGTGAACAAGCTGACCGCTGTGTTTTGGGATATGACCGGGATCGCCGTATCGGAAGATACCATTGATCATCCGGCCAGCGGCGATACAGAAGCATGGACGGAGAAGGTTTTGCATATCACCATCACGCCCAGGACAGCGGACGATATGTGTGTCTCCTATGCTTTCTCCGACTACCAAAACAGCGCCCTTGATGAGCTGCTGGCCGACCGGGCCGCGCTGTCCTCTCTGGCCGGGAGCCTTGCTATCACCAGCGCCGATGTGCGGGAAGTGCTGGATGCCCTGCCGGACGGTCTGGACCCGGCCCGCCGGGAGGCCGTACAGACGGCCCTCCAGCTGGTGGGAAAAGTCAACTACTTTTGGGGCGGCAAGAGCCGTGCCATTGGCTGGGACTCCCGCTGGGGACAGCTTACTAAGGTGTGGGCCGCTGGAAGCTCATCTACCGGCACTTACCGGCCGTTTGGCCTTGACTGCTCCGGCTTTGTGGATTGGATATTCAACAACAGCCAGGGCTATATCATAGGCCACGGCGGGGGCGTAATCATGCAGCACCGCTACTGCACCAATATTTCCCAGGCCGAGGCCCAGCCGGGAGACCTGGCCTTTTACCCAGACGACAGCCACATCGGGATCATTGTGGGCCGGAACGAGGCCGGAAAGCTGCTGGTTTGCCATTGTGCCAGCGGACAGAACAATGTTGTCGTAACCGAGTTTGGCGCGTCCGGCTTTACCGTTGTAGGAAGGCCGGATATTTTCGACCCATGATAATGTCGAAATGTGTCTCAATTTGAGACGCATTTCCCGATGGCCCTATACTGCCCATTGTGGCGGTATAGGGCCGATTTTTTGCGTTTTCCGGCGAAAAATGTTAGCATTTTCGGGGGTGATTTTACTATGCTGACCTGGAGTACACTCGACATTTTAAGCTATGGGGCGGGGACGCCCAGCACAACGCTGGCCCTTATGTCCTGCCAGAACGCCCAGCGCGGCCCGCCCTATCCGTTTCCAAAGGTGCCCGTCTATGACGCGGTGATCTTCTGCGACCTGCACAGCGAACCGGGCTGGGTGTATGAACAGGCCGCCTTCGTTGCCGCCGCCTGCCGGGAGGCGAACATACCATTTTATCGCCTGGACGCCGATTTATATGGGGACTTCACTCGCAATTTTGGCCGCGCCCGTACCGCCTGTATCCCGTTCTGGACCCTGGGGGACGATGGCAAAAAGGGGAAGATGCCCCGGCAATGCACCTATGATTATAAAATCAAGGTCATTGAGAAATTCGTGCGCTATGAGCTGCTGCGCTACAAGCCCAGGGAGCGCACCCTGCCGCTGGACGTTCACGCCCATTCTCTCCACATGGGTATCATGTGGGAGGAACGGCGGCGGGCGAAGGAGAGCAAGCAGACCCTGTTTGTCAACCGCTATCCGCTGGTGGAAATGGGTTGGACACGGGCCGAATGTTACGCCTACAACAAAATCGTATGGGGGCTGGCGACCAGGGCGAGCTGCTGCCTGTTCTGCCCCTATCATACCAACTATTTTTATCAGTATATCCGGGAGCATGAGCCGGGCTGCTACGCCTGCGCCCTCCAGGTGGACGCGCTGGTGGAGACCCATCAGGCCCGGCCCCCACTGAAAAGCAAGTTGTTCTTATCAAAATCCAGAAAACGATTGCGGGATCTGACGGAGGAGGACTGCCAGGATAAGCAGACGTTCTTATACTTCCAGACGCCGGTATGGAACGGCTTTTGACCGTCTGCGAATATCGTCGAAAAATGCGTCTCAAGTTGAGACGCATTAAATCACGGTTGGCTGTCATCCTTCACAAAGCGAACAATATCGCTGGGGGA
The DNA here is from genome assembly GCA_949841465.1 of uncultured Oscillospiraceae bacterium. Classification (GTDB taxonomy): domain Bacteria; phylum Bacillota; class Clostridia; order Oscillospirales; family Oscillospiraceae; genus Enterenecus. The sequence continues at coordinate 3,734 of CATKZW010000069.1, read as the reverse complement.
GCAATCCAATATCGTACACAGCTTTTCCAGCGAGAGCATAGTGATGTTCTTATTCTTTTTCAGCCAGTCCAGGGTACGGCGGTCTACTCCGGCCTGAATAAGCGCATATTGAGATACGCCCTTCTTTTTCATTGTGTCCCACAAAGGACTGTAATCGACCACACCGCCACCCCCCTTGGAGATAGTACCTCCATTATAGGGTTGCCGAAAGATTTTGAATATTGCACATATATGTGCAATATGGTATGCTCAGAAAGGGTGGTTTTTATGAGAAATGAAACCTGCTGTTTTACAGGCCACCGGCAAATACCACCGGGGGAGCGGGCAGAAATCGCAAGCAGGCTGGAGCGTGTCATTAGTGATTTGTATCAACGGGGCATCCGATACTACGGTGCCGGGGGTGCCCTGGGATTTGATGCCCTCGCCGCCCGGACGGTGATCCGTCTGCGGGAGAACTGTCCCGGCATGAAACTGATCCTCGTCCTGCCGTGCCTGACACAGACACGGGGATGGAGGCCGGAGGATATAGCAGAGTATGAGCGCATTAAGGCCCAGGCAGATAAAGTCGTCTACACGGCCCAGCAGTACACGCCGGGCTGTATGCACAGGCGCAACCGCCATTTGGTAGACAACAGCGGCGTGTGCGTCTGCTATCTGACCAGGAACAGCGGGGGGACTGCTTACACCGTCAATTACGCAAAGAAACAAGGGGTAAATGTATTCAATATTGCCGAAAGTATCACACTTTGAATCACTTTTTTGCCAGCAGAAAAAATTTTTTCAAAATATGTGCCGAAACTACCCGGTTGGGGAGTGGACAAAAAACGAGGGATTTTGGTAGAATATTATGTACTTATGCGAAAGTGAAAATTTACACTTATTTTACAAGAAAGGGGTTGCAATTTTCATGCGGATGTGCCACACTTTAGCAAGCAAGCAAGCAAGCAAGCAAGCAAGCAAGCAAGCAAGCAAGCAAGCAAGCAAGCAAGCAAGCAAGCAAGGGATAATTGCGCCCTTTTTTCCTGTAAAATTGAATTTCAATCTAAAAGGCCACCCGGCGAGCGTTTCTGCTGTCCGGGCGGCCTTTTTGCGCTCAGTTGAGGAAAAGGAGGCTGACCCGTGGACCAAAACTATATCGCTCCGGCAAGCGCACTAAAGAAACTGAAAAAGGCCCGGAACCTGTCACAGACAGTTTACCTTTACGGGGCCACCGGCTATGGCAAGACGGAGCTGGTACGCCAATATCTGTCGGGCCGCAGATACACTTACCTCTCCTGTGAGGAACTGCCCTGGGAGGATGGGGCGCTGCCCCGGTCGGAACCGGGCAGGCAAAACCGCCGGGTGGTGGTGATTGACGACCTGCACCGACTGAAAAGCGAAAAACTACGCCAAGAGATTTTGGCATTGGAGGAGCGGGAGGATATATGGCTGATCCTGGTCAGCCGAAGCCCTCTCCCGGCCTGGCTCATGCCCCGGCATATCAAGAGCGTTTTTGTTGTGGTTTCCGAAGATGACCTGCGGATGGGCCGGGACGAGATCACCGCCTATCTGGACGCCCGCGGCGTCGTCTACACAGAGGAAGATATTCAGTATTTGCAGAATACCGCCGAGGGCAACGCCTACGTCCTCCACCATGTAGCCCTGCGGATGAAAGAGGGGCAATCACCCGGCCCGGAGCTGCGAACGGAAATACGGGAGGCGTTCGCGTCTTATCTGGAAAACGTGGTGCTGGTGCGCTGGGACAGCGACCTGCTGGAATTTTTAATGCAGGTCAGTGTGGTGGACGAGTTTACGCTGGAGCTGGCGGAGATGATCTCCGGCAACCTCCATGTCACTGCCCTGCTGGAGCAGGCGGGTGAAGCCGGGAATTTCATCACCCAGGAGGACGGCACATACCGCTTACGCCCGGTGCTGATCGACGCGCTGCGGAACCGGGCGCTGAAGCTATATGGCCGGGAGCGTGTCAAGGACTTCAAATATAACGCCGCCCTCTACTATGAAATGCACGATGAAGTTGTCCCGGCATTGAGGCTGTTCGAGGAGTGCGGCAAAACCGAGCGCATCAAAAATCTGTTGATCCGCAACGCCCGGATGAACCCCGGCAACGGCCACTATTACGAACTGCGCCGCTACTATTTCAACATGGACGAGAGGGAGATCGAGGACAGCCCGGTATTGATGGCGGGTATGAGTATGCTGCACTCCATGCTGATGGACGACGAAAAAAGCGAGTATTGGTACGAGAAGCTAAAAGCCTTTGCCACCAATGCCAAGGGCGGCGTCCGGCGGGAGGCTCTGAGCCGTCTGGCCTACCTGGACATTGGCCTGCCCCACCGGGGGAGCCGGGACGTACTGGAAATTATAAAAAACATCCCCGCCCTGCTGTTCGACAAGGGCAACCGCCTCCCGGAGTTTTCCGTCACCAGCAACCTCCCCAGCACCATGAACGGCGGCAAGGATTTTTGCCATTGGAGTCCCGACGATACCAAGCTGGCAAAGACTGTGGGGCCGCTGGTGGAGCGTGTGCTGGGCAGCTATGGAAAGGGACTTGTCAAGGCCGCGCTGGGCGAGAGCTACTACGAAAAAGGCGGGGACAATTACGAGGTAATGTCCCTGCTGACCCGCGCCCAGGTGGAGGCAGGGCAGGGCGGGACGATGGAGATCGCCTTTGCCGCCGTAGGCGTCCGGGTACGGCTGGCCCTGCTGCAAGGGGACAGTCCGGCGGCGCGGGAGCTGCTGGCGTCCTTTGAACAGTCTGTGCGGGAAAACAGGGCCGTCCAGCTATTGCCCAACATCCAGGCGCTCCGCTGCCGGTTGGCCTTGTATGAGGGTGATATGGATATAGTGGAACGCTGGATGAAAACCGCCCCGGACGAGGATCGGGAGTTTTGCGTGTTGGAGCGTTACCGCTACCTGACTAAAGTACGCTGTTATCTGGCGAACGGAGAGTACACAAAAGCCCAGGCCCTTTTGGAAAAGCTGCGCTACTATGCCGAGCAGACGGGCAGGCCCTATGTCCGCATGGAAACCGGGCTGTTGTCCGCCATCACCAAGGAGCGGGTTGGCGGGCCATGGCAGGAGGAACTGGCCACCGTTCTGAAAGAAGCGGAGCGTTACCGCTTTCTGCGCCTGATTACCGAGGAGGGCGCGGCGGTATGGCCCCTGTTCCAACGGGAGAAAAAGGCGTTGCAGGAAGCTGGGACGTTGAATAAGGACTGGCTGCGCCGCCTGCTGGCCGAGGCCGAGGAAGTGGCCCGGCGCTATCCCCTCTATCTGAAAAAGCGGGCGGCTGTGGCGGCGGATTTCAAAGGCGTCGCCCTGACCATCCTCCGTTTGCAGGCCGACGGCCTATCTGTTAATCGGATCGCTCAAAGGCTGGATTTGAAGCCAGACAATGTGAAATATCACATCAAGGAGAATTATCGAAAATTGAATGTTGACAACAAAACGGACGCGCTGCTGGCGGCGAGAAGCCTGGGAATTTTATAGACCGTGAAATGCGTCTCACGGTGAGACGCATTTATAAGGAAAAGGAGGATGTCCTATGAAACGCAGAATATTAAGCCACATCACCGCTCTGGCTCTGTGCCTGAGCCTGTGCCCCACCTGGGCGCTGGCGGCGGAGGCAGACCCCGCCCTCTGTAAGCACCACCCGGAGCATACGGAGGACTGCGGCTACACCGCCCCCGCCGAGGGTCAGCCCTGCGGCCATGAGCATACAGCGGAGTGCTACG
>CATKZW010000068.1 GCA_949841465.1 uncultured Oscillospiraceae bacterium | reverse complement strand
GGCCTGTGAACGGGCCTGCCCGGTGGCCCTCTCCCGCCGGGAAATCTCCCGCTCCCCGGAGTGCATCCGGTGTGGACAATGCGCGGATGCCTGTCCGGAGAAATGCCTGCACTTTTCCGGGCATAATTTCATAGAGCAATCGCCATCCTAACCCCGACGAGGTGATAGGATGGACTCCATATGGACAAAAACAGCGCGGCTGCCCCAATTTGAACCCCTCCGGTCAGACCTGAATACCGATGTCCTCATCATCGGCAGCGGGCTGGCCGGAGTTTTGTGCGCTTACAAGCTGGCCCAGGCGGGGGTAGACTACGCCTTGGTGGAGGCGGACCGCGTCTGCGGCGGCATCACCCAAAATACCACGGCGAAGATTACCTCCCAGCACGGGCTGATCTACGGCAAGCTGATTCGGGAGTTTGGCGAGGAGCGAGCCCGGCTCTACCTGGAGGCCAACCAGGGGGCGCTGGAGGAGTACCGTGCCCTGTGCAACAATATCGACTGCGACTTTGAGGAGAAGGACGCTTTCGTCTACTCCCTGGACGACCGGAAGAAGATTGACCGAGAGCTAAAGGCTCTGGACAGGCTGGGCTTTGGGGCGGAGTTCGCGGCGGACCTCCCCCTCCCCTTCCCCACGGCGGGGGCGGTGAAGTTCCCCCGTCAGGCCCAGTTCCACCCCCTGAAATTTGTCGCCGCCATCGTCCAGGGCCTGCGGATTTTTGAACACACCAAGGTGCTGGAGCTGGGCCTTGGCAAAGCAGTCACCAACGGAGGGACCGTCTCAGCGGACAAAATCATCGTGGCCACCCATTTTCCCCTGCTCAACAAGCACGGCGGCTACTTCCTCAAGCTGTATCAGCACCGCTCCTATGTGCTGGCCCTGAAAAACGCCCCAGACGTCTACGGGATGTATGTGGATGAGAACAAACGGGGACTGTCCTTCCGGAGCCACGGCGGCCTGCTCCTTCTGGGCGGTGGCGGCCACCGGACGGGCAAGTGGGGCGGCGGCTGGCAGGAGCTGGAGCGCTTCGCCTGCCGGGACTATCCCGGCGCTCAGATCACGGCCCGCTGGGCCACCCAGGACTGTATGACCCTGGACAGCGCGCCCTATATCGGACCCTACTCCAAAAGTACGGACGGCCTCTATGTGGCCACAGGCTTCAACAAGTGGGGCATGACCTCCTCCATGGCGGCGGCATCCCTTTTGACCGACCTGGTACTGGGACGGAAGAACCCCCATGCGGAGCTGTTCTCTCCCTCCCGGACCGTCCTCCGCCTCCAGCTGGCAGCAAACAGTCTGGAGTCCGCTCTGGGGATCCTGACCCCCACTATGCCCCGCTGTCCCCATATGGGCTGCGCCTTGAAGTACAACGCGGCTGAGCACAGCTGGGACTGCCCCTGCCACGGCTCCCGCTTCAGGGAGGATGGAGCTCTCATCGATAATCCGGCCACCGGCGACAAACAGAGGATGTGATCCCATGTCAAACCCGCCTGAAGCGGCGGTAATTTTGCGGGAGCCTGGGGCGAATTACCCGGCCTTTAATCTATGCCAGACGGAATTTTTCCGCCTGGCATTTTTTATTTGCAAAAACATATCCATGAACTGAGGTGATGCAAATTGGAAAGCGCACAGCGAGAACTGGTCAGCGTCCTGCTGGACCACATCCGTTCGCTTGGTCTTATATCGAATTCTACCTATTCCGGGGCGGTAGATTTGGTACATTCTGTGATAGACTTCCCGGAGCTTTTCCAGTATCCTGTGTGCTTGACAAAGGAGGCGAGCGGACATGAATGTGCTCAGGATACGCAATGAGATGCGAAACGGAAAGACCATCTTCGACCTGCCCCTGCGGGTGACCTTCTACGCCCGGGTGTCCACTGACAAGGATGAGCAGATCAACAGTTTGGAGAACCAAATCCAATATTACACCGAGCTGATCCAATCGAAACCCAACTGGACTTACATAGAGGGGTACATCGACGAGGGCATCAGCGGAACCAGCACAAAAAAGCGGGATAGCTTCTTACGGATGATAGCGGACGCCAAAGCGGGGCGGTTTGATTTCATCATCACGAAGGAGATATCCCGCTTTTCCCGTTCCACTCTGGACAGCATCAAATACACCCAGGAGTTGCTGGAGCACGATGTGGGGGTGCTGTTCCAGAACGACAACATCAACACCCTAGACAGCGACAGCGAGTTCCGTCTGGTGGTCATGGCCGGGGTGGCTCAGGACGAGGTGCGCAAGCTGTCCGAGCGGCTGAAATTCGGCTTCCGCCAGGCCATCAAGAACGGTCATGTGCTGGGCAACGACAAGCTGTGGGGGTACGATAAGAAGGACTGCGTGCTCACCATCAACGAGGAAGAGGCCCAGGTGGTACGGCGGATCTTTGACCTCTACGCCAACCAGCAGATGGGCATACGGCGTATCTCCCAGACGCTGTATGACGAGGGCTTCACCAGCCGGAAAGGCAACGCCTTCAATGTGCTGACCATCCGGCACATCCTCTGCAACCCCAAGTATAAGGGCTGGTACTGCGCCAACAAGAGCCAGACGGTGGACTACCGCAGCAAGCGGAAGATTTTTCTGGACGAAAGCGAATGGGTCATGTATCCAGACCCGTCCATTCCGGCCATTGTGTCGGAGGAGCTGTGGGACCGGGCCAACGCCCTCTACAAGCGGCGCAGCAAACAGATGATGTCCCATCAAAGTGCGGCCGAGTTTCACAACCGCTACCCCTACAGCGGCAAGATCATCTGTGAGGAGCACGGCACCAGCTTCCACCGGCAGATGCTGAAAAGCGCCAAGGGCGAAAAGGAGGTCTGGCAGTGCCGGGTATACCGGAACCGGGGCCGGGCGGCCTGCTCCGCGCCTCAGCTGAGGACTACGGAGCTGGACCAGATCATGGCCCAAATCTTTGACCAGCTGGCTCAAAATAAGCAGGCGATCATCGACTCGGTAGTGATGGTCCTCCAGTCTGTCCCTGACGAACACGACTACGCCCAGGACCTTCGACGCATTGAGGAGGACCTGTCCGCCATCCAAGCAAAAAAAGACCGCCTGCTGGAGATGAGCATCGAGGGGGTCATCTCCACGGCGGAGTTCAAGCAGCGCAATGACGGGTTCAACGAGCAGATCAAGGCGCTGGAAGAAAAGCGGTCGATACTCCAGACGGAGGCAGAAAAAGGACAGCGGACGGCGGCACAGCTGGGGGAAATCCGCACTGCTCTGGAGCAGGCGCTTTCCTTCCAAAACGGTATCAATTCCGCAATGGTCACTACGATTTTAGACAGGATTGTAGTCAAGAAAGGCAGTACAAAAGAGGAACTCCATCTGGACATTTATTTAAAATTCGGCGGCCCCTGTGGGGTCGTTTTTCACCGGCAAACTTCCTCCTTCTGCTTTAACCCTTGTTAACGATATGTGCCACCAACCGCAGGTTGTGCTCAATGAGCGCATCCCGAGCGTCCTCATCTCCCTTGGACATTCGCTCCAGGTAGGTTTGCTCTTCCTCACGGGTGAGAGCCCGAGGGAATGCGCCCGTATTTCCTGCTAGGCGCAGGGTGAAAAAAAGTCCATTCAGCGTTAGTAAAAGCCATGCCGTCCACATGGACACCACCTCCATCCAAAGTGTATGCAAAGTCGGCGTGTCCCTATTAAAAACAGCGGGGGAGGGCGGAGAGAAAGCAGTGCGGAAAGAGGCCGCAAGCCCTGCCGGTCGGCGGTCCCCAGGCAATGCCCTGGAAGGGAGGCCCCTGCTGTGTCGGCTGCTGCGGCCTCCCGCGGCCCCGGCAAAACGCTCCAGATAGTCTGCCAGCGTGATTTTTCAGCACAGTATGCGTCCGCACTGTTCCCGCATCACCTCATATCCCTCTATCCAGACAGAAGCTTCCCCGTTTTCCGTGGGCAGAGGATGGCTCTTTGGGCTGTAATTGTTCATGAAAAAGGCTCCTTGTTATAAAACAAGGAGCCTGGAGCTGGTAATGTGACTCGAACACACGACCTGCTGATTACGAATCAGCTGCTCTACCAACTGAGCTATACCAGCATTTGCTATGAGAACCGGCTCCTCGCCAGATCCTGTTTGTTGATTTGCTGGGAGATTTGTGGATAAAAAACGCACCTTACAAACAACCGGCGATCTACTGATTATGAATCAACTGCTCTGCCAACTGGGTTATGTGCCGACACTTTAGAGACTCGACATCTTTGAAAGTGTTCAACTTTTTTGATTGCGGGATTATGCCCACCTCACAACAATGGATATATTACCACAACCGTCATACCTTCGTCAAGAGTGGAAAAGAAAATATCTGTTAAAATGCGTCATAACGCAGGGGAGGAGAGAGGGAAGATAGGAAAATCCGTGGATTGCATTTTTCTTGGTACTGTGCTAAACTATTTATATAATGATATCGCTTTTAAGCGTGAAAGGATCTTGGATCATGATCGACAGCTGGAACATCACCATTCCGGAGCTTACCGGAGACGAACCCCGCCGGGCGTATATTTATCTGCCTGATTCTTGGGAGATGGACCCAGACCTGCGCTATCCTGTGCTCTATATGTTTGATGGGCATAACGTGTTCTTTGACGAGGACGCCACCTATGGCAAGAGCTGGGGTATGGGTGAGTATTTGGACGCCACCCAAACCCAGATCATCGTGGCCGCTGTGGAGTGCAACCATCATCCGGATAACGGCCGTTTATCCGAATACTCTCCCTGGTCCTTCTATACCGGCGGCCTTGGCCGGGTGACAGGGCGGGGAAGGACCACCATGGAATGGCTGGTCCATGCGTTCAAGCCGGCAATCGACCGGGAGTTTCCCACCATGCCTGACCGGGAGAACACCTTCATCGCTGGCAGCTCCATGGGCGGTCTCATGAGTCTGTATGCTGTGCTGGAGTACAACCGTTTTTTTTCCCGGGCGGCGGCGCTGTCCCCGTCCCTGTGGGTGGTGCCGGGGAAGGTGGACACTCTCATCCGTACTGCCAGGGTGAGCCCGAACACGGTGCTGTATATGGACTATGGTTCCCGGGAGGTGTCCAACCACGCTCAGACCTTCAAGCTGCTGAGCCGGACGGCGGCGGCGCTGCTGGACAGGCACATTCTGCTGGACTTCCGCATGGTGCCCGGCGGCGACCACAGCGAGGCCAGCTGGGAGCGGCAGATCCCATTTTTCATGAATACCCTGCTCTATGGGCGGGAGGATTGATAAAGGAGAGACTATGGAGGCACAATATTTTAAGGACTACAGCCCTGCCCTGGGCCGGGACATGGAGTGCAAGGTGTACGGCCACGCGGGCCGTCCGGTGCTGTTCATCCCCTGTCAGGACGGCCGGTTCTTCGACTTTGAGAACTTCCGCATGACGGACGCCTGGGCTCCCTGGATCGAGTCCGGTCAGGTGATGGTGTTCTCCATTGACACCATGGATGCAGAGAGTTGGTCGGACAAGAACGGCGATCCCTACTGGCGCATCCGCCGGTACGAGCAGTGGATCAACTATATCACCGACGAGCTGGTGCCCTTCATGCGGGCCATGGTGAACGAGCGCAACGGCTGGGACGGTGAGGCGGGCGTACTGGTGTTCGGGTGCAGCCTGGGCGCCACCCACGCCGCCAACCTGTTCTTCCGCCGCCCCGACCTGTTTGACCGGGTGCTGGCGCTTAGCGGCATCTACAGCGCGGATTACGGCTTCGGTGATTATGTAGACGAGGTGGTCTATCAAAACTCTCCCGTTCACTACCTGTCCAACATGCCCAAAGACCACCCCTTTATCAACCTCTACAACCAGAAGAAAGGTGTGATCTGTGTAGGCCGTGGGCCCTGGGAGATTCCGGGCACCACCCTGTGGTTGGCAGATATCTTTCGGGAGAAGGATATCCATGTCTGGGTGGACGTCTGGGGCTGGGATGTGGCCCACGACTGGGACTGGTGGTATAAGCAGGTGGCTTATTTTGTGCCCTATCTGCTGGATTCCTGAGTGAAAAAAAGAGAGAAGGAAAAATAAATGAAAAACGTGATCTTCATTTCCCCCAATTTTCCCACCAACTACTGGCAGTTCTGCCGGGAGCTCAAGAACAACGGCATGAATGTGCTGGGTATCGGCGACGCGCCCTACGACGAGCTCACCAACGAGCTGCGGGACAGCCTCAACGAGTATTATAAGGTAGGCAGCCTGGAGAATTACGACGAGGTGTACCGCGCGGTGGCTTACTTTATCTTCAAGCATGGCCGGGTGGACTGGCTGGAATCCAACAATGAGTACTGGCTGGAGCGGGACGCCCGGCTGCGCACCGATTTCCACATCACCTCCGGCTTCCAGACCAACGATATTCCCCGCATTAAGTACAAGTCCAAGATGAAGGAGTTTTATGAGAAGGCGGGCATACCGGCGGCCCGCTGCCACCTGGTGGACGACGAGAAGGGCTGCCTGGCCTTCATCAAGAAGGTGGGCTGGCCGGTGGTGGTCAAGCCGGACAACGGCGTGGGCGCCTCCGACACTCACAAGCTGTCCAGCGAGGAGGACCTGAAGCACTTCCTGGATACCAGACATGACGTGACCTACATCATGGAGGAGTTTATCCACGCCGAGGTCAATTCCTACGACGCCATTATCGACTCCCAGGGGAACCCCATCTTTGAGACGGGCAATGTCACCCCCATGTCCATCATGGACATCGTGAACGAAGCGGACAACTCCATCTACTATATCGTCAAGGACCTCCCCGCCGACACCAAAAAGGCGGGCCGGGCCACCGTCAAGAGCTTCGGGGTCAAGAGCCGATTCGTCCATTTCGAGTTCTTCCGCCTGACCCAGGACCAGGAAGGCATGGGCAAGAAGGGGGACGTGGTGGCGCTGGAGGTGAACATGCGCCCCTGCGGCGGGTTCAGCCCCGATATGATGAATTACGCAAACTCCACCAACGTGTACAAAATCTGGGCGGATATGATCGCCTTCGACCAGTCCACGCTGGAGAGCGGTGAGCACGCGTTCTGCGCCTACGCCGGCCGCCGGGACGGTAAGCCCTTCGCTCTGGATCACGAGGCCGTCATGGAGAAGTACGGCGAGTGCATGAAGATGGTGGGCCGCATCCCCGATGTGCTGTCCGACGCCATGGGGAACCAGATGTATATGGCCACCTTCCGCACCAAAAGGGAGCTGGATACCTTTTACAAGGATGTTTTGAAGCAGAAAAAGAAATGACGCCGAGAATCCCGCACCAGGAAAACAGGTGCGGGATTTTTTGCATAGTTTTCCAATTGGCGGATATACTAACGGCACCAATATGAAGGAGGGAACCACCCATGTCGAACCTGAGCACCAAAGAGCTGTCCGCCCTGGAGGACCAGCTGGGTTTTGAGCGGATGCTGTGCTGCAAGTATCAGGACGCCGCCCAGGCTACCCAGGAGACCGAGCTGAAAAACACCTATAACCAGTACGCTGCCCAGCATAAGCAGAACTACGACACCCTGCTGGGATTTTTGCGCTGAGGAGGACAAATCATGAAGGAAAACGAGATCATCACCGACCTGCTGCTCACCGAGAAGAAGATGAGCACCAACTACAACCTGTTTGCCTCCGAGTGCACCAACGTGCAGCTGCGGGACGCCTTTGTCAACCTGCTCACCCAAGGCCACAAGACCCAGACCCAGCTCTTCGAGACCGCCAAGCAGAAGGGCTGGTACAAGGTGGAGCAGGCCCAGCCGCAGCAGATTGCCCAGGCGGAGCAGAAGTTCACCAACCAGGCGCCCACCATCTCAGGCTGAAATCTTAAAAAAAGCTAAAGTCTTCCCCCGGTGTATGGAAACGCCGGGGGTTTTTGTGCTATACTATCCTCGACCAATCAAATGGGAGGAAAAACCATGGAGACCGCCAACATTCTCGTCGTTGAGGACGACGCGGACATCAACCGCCTGCTGTGCACCATCCTGGAGAGCGCGGGCTATACCTGCCGGGCTGCGTTTTCCGGCAGTGAGGCCCTGCTGTGGGCGGAGAAATACGACTATGACCTCATTGTGTTGGACCTGATGCTCCCCGGTGTGACGGGGGAGGAGCTCATCGCCCGCATCCGCCGGGGCAAGACCATGCCCATCATCGTGGCCTCCGCCAAGGTTGGGGTGTCCGACCGGGTGAACGTGCTGAAGCTGGGGGCGGACGACTTCATTCCCAAGCCTTTTGACAACGCCGAGGTGCTGGCTCGGGTGGAGGCCCAGCTGCGCCGCAGCCGGGAGTTTTCCGCCCCAAAGGCGGACGTGCTGACGGTGGGCTCCCTCACCCTGGACCGAGAGAGCCACACCGCGGCGGCGGGCGGGGAGGAGCTGTCCCTCACCGGGCGGGAGTTCGACATACTGGCCCTGCTCATGGAGAACCCCCGCCGGGCCTTTTCCCGAGCGCAGATTTATGAGGCCGTGTGGGGGGAGGACTTCCTGGGGGATGAGAACACGGTGAACGTCCACGTGAGCAACCTGCGCGCCAAGCTGGCCAAGGCGGACCCGGAGCGCAGCTATATCAAGACGGTGTGGGGCATCGGATTCAAGCTGGCCGATATTTAGAGTTTCTTTAGACTTCCTTTGAGGAGTTTTGGCCTTTTAGCGGTATGCTGTAGTCAGTTCAAAGAGAAAGGCGGAAGCGCTATGAATGAGAATACAGCGGTAATGGCCACCTATGGCCTGCAAAAAGCCTACGGCCCCTGTATGGCCCTGGACGGCGTGAATATGCTGGTGCGCCGGGGGGACATCTACGGGCTGGTAGGCCGCAACGGGGCGGGGAAGACCACCCTCATGCGGATGATTACTGGCCAGTCCGAGCCCGGCGGGGGCGAGATGGAGCTGTTCGGCGCGTCGGGCAAAAACATGCGCTCCCAGCGTGCGCGGACCGGAGCCATGATCGAGATCCCGTCCTTTTCCCCCTTCCTCACCGCCCGGGAGAACCTGGAGTATTACCGCCTCCAGCGGGGGATTCCGGGCAGGCATGTGGTGGACGAGGTGCTGGAGCAGGTGGACCTGGTGGACACGGGGAAGAAGAAGTTCAAAGCCTTTTCCCTGGGCATGAAGCAGCGGCTGGGGCTGGCTCTGGCGCTGATGAACCACCCGGACTTCCTCATCCTGGATGAGCCCATCAACGGCCTGGACCCGGAAGGGGTGGCGGAATTCCGGCAGATTTTGCGCACCCTCAACCAGGAGCGGCAGACCACCATCCTGATTTCCAGCCACATCCTGTCCGAGCTGTCCAACGTGGCCACCCGGTATGGCTTTATGGAGCAGGGGAAGCTGCTGGAGGAGATTTCCGCCGAGAATCTCCACGACAAGTGCCGCACCTGCTTGCGGCTGGAGGTGGACGACGCGGCCAAGGCGGCCGCCGTGCTCCAGACCCAGCTGGGTACGGATAAATTTGAAGTTCTCCCCAACAATGTGGTCCAGCTGTATGACTGCCTGGACGATCCCAAGCGGGCGTCCTACGCTTTGGCCCAGAACGGCGTGGCCCTGCTGGCTATGGAGCAGAAGGGCGCGGACTTGGAAGCCTATTTCCTCAACCTGATTGGAGGTGGGCGCCATGTTTAACTACATCCGTGCCGAATTCTACAAGCTGCTGCGCCGGCCCTACACCTATATCGCTTTGGGCATCATGCTGGCGCTGGAGGCGCTCTTTGCGTCCATGTTTGTGTTCCACAACTCCCACTCCATGGCTACTCCCTTCGGCGGGGCCATTGTCAGCATCGTGGAGCTGGGGACCATCGGCTTCTGCATGTGCCTGATCACCGGGGACATCGTGTTCGCGGGGCAGTACAAAAACTCCACGCTGAAAAACGAGGTGTCCTTCGGCTTGAGCCGCGCCCGGATCTATTTGGGCAAGCTCGTCGCCCAGGCTCTGCTGTCCGTCTTGTATCTGGTGGTGATGATGGGCTTCTTCCTGGGCCTGTGCGCGGTCTGCCTGCCCCTGGAGAGCTCTGCCGGGTTCTACTCCGCCCCGGATGCTCTCATCATCGTGGGCTACTTTCTGGCGGCGGGCCTTCCCCTGTGGATTGGCGGGCAGGCCGTGGCCTGTATGTGCCAGTTCCTGATTGGCGGGGACATGGCGGCCTCGTTTGCCTATGTGGGCATTGTGTTTGTGCTGGAGAGCTTTTTTGAGGTGGCGGGTTTGCTCATCAGGGGCCCTGTGGGAGAACTGCTGATTAAAGTGGTGGGATATTTCCCCCGGCCCATGCTGGACACGGCGGCCTCTGTGGTGGGCGACTGGGGCTACCTGGGCAAGGCATGGCTGGTGGGGCTGTTCTGGCTGGTTGCCTGCACCGCCGTCGGCCTGTCCGGATTCAGCAGAAAGGAGATCAAATGAAATTTCGGAATGACAAGATGAAAGCGCAAAGGGTGAAGCTTATGCCGCTGGCATTGTGGATATCCGTCGGGGCTGCAATCCTGTGTGCGGCTGCAGTTCTATGTCGAAAAAAGTGAGACTGTTTTCAGCCGGGCCCCGGGGCCCGGCTGAAGCTGGTGTTGAATGAGGTGCGCTATGAGGGCTCCTGTCGTCGTTTTTCTTTTGCTGCTCTATATGCTGCTGTTTGGATGGCACTGACCACAGGGAGGGG
>CATKZW010000067.1 GCA_949841465.1 uncultured Oscillospiraceae bacterium | reverse complement strand
CCGCCGCGCCGCCCCCCCCCCCCGCAGGTGCGCCCGCCGCCGACGGCGCCGCCGGGCCTGGGCCCCGCTGAGGGCCGCCCGCCGCCGAAGGGGCCGCCGGGCCTGGGTCCCGCAGAGGGCCGTCCGCCGCCAAAAGAGCCACCGGGTCTGGGCCCGCCGGGACCTGGTCCAGGACGGAAACCGGGTCCGGGCCTAGGCCCGCCGGGTCCTGGGCCAAAGCCGGGGCCCGGGCCAAAGCCGGGACCGGGTCCTGGACCAAAGCCGGGGCCGCGGGGCGGCCTGGGCGGGCGCGGGGGCCTGGGCCGGAAGATATAGAAGGGCCGGTAGACATAGGTGGGCCCGTACCAGCCGCTGCGGTAGCGCCGCCGGTGGGAGCCCTCCATCACCAGCAGGAGAATCACCGCCAGCACGATGATGATGATCAAGTCAGAAAATCCATCCACGATAACAGCCCCCTTTCTCAGATCAGTTGTAGTAGTCCCCGTACCAGACCTCCAGGGCCTCGGTGAGGTCCAGTACGGCGTCGTCGTAGTTTCCCCGAGCGAACCAGTTCTCCATATAGTCGTAGGTGTAATTGGTGCAGTCCTCGTCGCTGAAATCCCAGGCCACATCGTTGCCGGTGTACAGCCAGTAGTTCTCGCCCCTGATGTCCAGAACGACGAGCATATCATAACCGCCCAGGCCCATCTCTTCAAACATCTCTATCACGTACTCATACAAATCATTCCTGTTGTAGTTGCAGGTGACCACGCCCACGGTGACGCCGTGACGGTCCCACAGCCGCTGGTTGCGCTCGTCCAGCGTTCGCACTGTCTGCCTGGACAGCACTCCTGCGTCGTCCCACACAAAAGAGCCGGCAGCGGCGGGCGGGATCGTCTCGGCAGGGTAGTCAGGGCTGGGGGCCGGGCTGTAGACCGGGGCCTTGGCGTAGCCTACGCCGATGGCGACGCAGACCATGACGATGGTGAGGAGCCATGCCACCCCCTGCTTTTTGAACACATTCTTCCCGATCACCGCACCGGCGGCGGTGATAGCCAGCGCGATCCCGATGGCCGCCCAGGGGAAGACAGATAAAAAAATGTTCATAGAAAATCCTTTCTATCGCAATGTGACTGCTCTGGGATTGGGCGCACGACTGCTGCGCGGCGCTGTCACGCTCAGCCTCTCAGTTCAAGCAGCTTCTGCTTCAGCTCGCCCTCGATGCGGCCCAGCTCCAGCTCGGCCTCCTTGCGCTTCTGGGCGCCGTCCTTCTGAATCTGCATCACCTCGTCCAGGGTGGAGATGAGCTGCTGGTTGGTGTGCTGGAGGGTTTCGATGTCCACAATGGACCGCTCCGCCTCCTTGGCGGTTTCAATGGTGCCCATGCGCAGCATTTCGGCGTTCTTCTTCAGCAGGTCGTTGGTCATATTGGTGACGGCGGCCTGGGCGGCGGTGGCCTGGCGGGAGTGCTCCAGCCCCAGGGCCAGCACCATCTGGCTCTTCCACAGGGGGATGGTGTTCACCAGGGAGGACTGGATCTTCTCCAGCATCAGGGTGTCGTTGTTCTGGATCATCCGGGTCTGGGGGCCCATCTGGATGGAGATCATCCGGGTCAGCTCCAGGTCGTGGAGCTTCTTCTCAAACCGGTTGCACAGGTTGGCGTAGTCGTTGTACTTCTGGGCGTCCTCCTGGGAGCCGGTTTCGGCGGCTTTTTTGCGCAGTGCCTCCAAGTCCTCGTTCCGGGCCTTCATCAGCGCCTTTTTGCCCGCCAGGATATACATGGTCAGCTCCTTATAATACTTGGTGTTCAGCTCATACATCTGGTCCAGCATGGCGATGTCCTTCATCAGCGTGACCTGATGGCCCTCCAGGATGGAGGCGATCTTGTCCACGTTGACCTCCGCCTTGTCGTAGCTGGCCTTCATGGCGGTCAGCTCGTTTTTCTTTTTCTGGAAGAACCCGGCGATGCCCTTTTTCTCCGGCTGGCCGAAGGTTTTCAGCTCCACCACCAGGGAGGACAGCGCCTCGCCCACCTCGCCCAGGTCCTTGGTGCGCACGTTGTTCAGCGCGTTCTCGGAGAATCCGGCGATGTTCTTCTGGGCGGCCGCGCCGTATTGCAGCACCTGGGTGGAGTCGGTGATATCGATCTTCTGGGCGAAGTCGTTGACCACCTTCCGCTCCGCCTCGGTGAGCTGGCTCTCGTCCAGCTGGATGGCCTGGGCGTCACGGGCGGCCTGGACCGCCGCGGCGTCGTCGGGGGTGATGGTGTTCTCCAGCGTCAGGGAAGGGGCCTCGGGGGCCTTGGGGACAGCGGCCTCGGCCGCGGCAGCCGCGGCTGCGCCGGTGGGGTCTAAGGTCAGCTCGGGCATCATGTTCAGTTCGTCACTCATGGTTCTTCTCCTCCGAATCTTGATTTGGGTCGTCGTCAAACAGCACCGGGTTATCGGCGAATTTGGGCGGGGTGTCAAAAGGGTCTGCCGCAGTCTTATCCGGGGTGCGCTTATAGGTCTTCCAGAAGTTGGCGGCGGTCAATATGCTCAGCACCAGCAGAAGCAGCAGGAACAGGTTAAACTCGGCCAAACGGCGCACAAACGCCACCGCGATGGAGGCGGCGGCCAGCGTCCAGATGATGGCCAGCACCCGGTAGCCCTTTTTGGGAATCTCTTTTTTCATGGCACACCCCTCACGATCCGCCCAGCGTCATGCCGCCAAAGCCCTCCTGAGCCAGCATCTGCTCCATGACTTTGATCTCGGCGGACACGTCCAGGGCCTCATCGCCGTACAGGTCGTCCAGCTGGCGGGTGAAGGCGGTGCAGATGGTGTCCAGCATGTCCTCGATTTTGCCCTTTGTGCCGTCGATGTTGGTGCCGGAAACCCCGGCGGCATCCATCCGGTCATAGGCGTTGAGCAGCTTCAGGGTGGTGGGCAGGTAGTAGTTCATGAACTTGCGGATCTGAGGCAGCTTGGAGGGTTTTTCCACCACGGCGTCGATAATCTTGCCGGTGGTGGTCTCCAGGCGGCTGATCTGGCCGGAGATTTTCTCGTCCTTGATAGAGTCGTTGAGCCGGCGCATCTCGGAGATGGCCCGGCTGCGCTCCGCCAGCAGCGCGTCGATCTCAGGGCTGCCGGTGGATTTGGGTTCCTGGGGCTTTGCCTCCTGCCTGGGGGCGGCCTGGGGCTGCGGCTGAGCCTGGGGAGCAGTCCGGGCGGCTTCCGCCACCTCATACCCCTTGTCTGGGAAGAGCATCTTGCCCACGTTGTAGGCGATGAAGGATGCCAGCGCCGCCATGATGTAGTGGGTGGGGCGGTACAGGGGGGCGAACAGCGACCACAGCAGCCAGGTGGCTCCGATGAAGTAGACGGGCAGAACGCTGCGTTTTTTGATGTAGGACAAGGTGTTTGCCCCCTTTCCGAAATCTGACTTCTATTTTACTCCCCGGACAAGCCTTCTGTCAAGAAGAAGGGCGGCCGGGGCGGTTGACTTTAACAATTTCTTCATGTAAAATAGAGTGCTATTTAAACCAGACAAGGGAGTCCTTATCAAAATGATGACGTTAGACGATTTCCGCGCCGCCCGGAAAATCCTGGACGGCGTGCTCCACCGCACTGACCTGATATACAGCCCCTTCTTCACCAGGACCACCGGCAGCCAGGTGTACATCAAGCCGGAGAACATGCAGGTCACCGGGGCCTACAAGATACGGGGCGCTTACTTCAAATGCTCCACCCTCACCGAGGAGGAGAAGGCCAGGGGGCTGGTCACCGCCTCCGCGGGCAACCACGCCCAGGGCGTGGCCTACGCCGCCCAGGCGGCGGGGGTGCAGGCCACCATCGTCATGCCCACCACCACCCCTCTGGTGAAGGTGAACAATACCAAGGACTACGGCGCGAAAGTAGTGCTCCACGGCGAGACCTTTGACGACGCGGCGGCGCTGGCCGCCCGGCTCAGCCAGGAGGAGGGGCTGACCTACGTCCACCCCTTCAACGACCTGACGGTGTCCACCGGCCAGGGCACCATCGCCTACGAGATTTTCAAGGACCTGCCCGATGTGGACGTGATCCTGGTGCCCGTGGGCGGCGGCGGGCTGGCGGCGGGCGTGTCCACCTTGGCCAAGCTCCTCAACCCCTCCGTGCGGGTCATCGGCGTGGAGCCCTCCGGGGCGGCGTCCATGAAGGCCAGCCTGGAGGCGGGGCATGTGGTCACGGTGGACCCCATCAGCACCATTGCCGACGGCGTGGCCGTCAAGACCCCCGGCGACCAGGTGTTCCCCTACATCCGGAAGAATCTGGACGGCATCATCACCATCGACGACGACGAGCTGGTGGACGCCTTCCTGGACGTGATGGAAAAGCACAAGATGATCGTGGAGAACGCGGGCCTGCTGACCATCGCGGCGCTGAAGCACCTGGACTGCCGGGGTCAGAACGTGGTCAGCGTGCTGTCCGGCGGCAACATGGACGTGATCACCATCTCGTCCCTGGTCCAGCACGGGCTCATCAACCGGGGGCGCATTTTCACCTTCTCGGTGCAGCTGCCCGACCGGCCCGGCGAGCTGCTGCGGGTGGCCGACCTGGTGGCTAAGCTCAACGGCAACATCATCAAGCTGGACCACAACCAGTTTGTCAACATCAACCGCCAGGCGGGGGTGGAGCTGAAGGTCACCCTGGAGGCCTTTGGCCTGAGCCACAAGGGGTCGATTATGGACGCGCTGAGCCAGGCGGGCTATCAGGTCAGGGAGGTGCCCCTCAGCGGCACCATCACAGGCTGACATTCCGCCGGGCTTTGACCGGGTCCCCAAATATCAACTCCCCCCGCCGCCGCGGTGGCGGCAGCGGGGGGTATTCAGGTGCGGCGCGCCGTCCAGGCGTCAGGCCGGGCGCGGGCGGGGCAGGGGAGAGCCACCCGGCCGACCCTGGCGGCGACCTCCGCGTAGTTCATGTTATGTGGGCGGGGGCGGTGGGTGTGCCGGCCCCTGGCCTGGCCTATGCCTGCTTTGAGTGGTGAATTCACAGAAAGGGGGATAAAAATCATGGTCAAAGTGGCGCCCTCCATTCTTTCGGCGGATTTTTGCAATTTGGAGCGGGATATCCGCCGGGTGTCCTCGGCGGACTGGCTCCACGTGGACGTGATGGACGGGATGTTTGTCCCCAATATCACCATCGGCGTGCCGGTGGTGAGGTCCATCCGGAAATGCACCGGCATGTTCCTGGACGTGCACCTGATGATTGACAAGCCGGCGCGATACATCGACGACTTCTGCGAAGCCGGGGCGGACCTGATCTCCGTCCACCTGGAGGCGGACCACCCAACCCGCATCGCCGACGCACTCCGGGCCATGGAGGCCAACGGGGTGAAAAAGGCGGTGGCCCTGCGGCCCATCACGTCGGCCAAGGCCGTCCTGCCCTACATCGAGCGGCTGGATATGGTGCTGGTGATGACGGTGGAGCCCGGCTTCGGCGGGCAGAAATTCATGGAAAGCCAGCTGGACGCCATCCGGGAGGTCCGGGCCATCATCAATAAGTACCACCCCGGCTGCGAGCTGGAGGTGGACGGCGGCGTGGTCCCCGGCACGTCGGAGCGGGTGGTGGAGGCCGGGGCCACGGTGCTGGTGGCGGGCACGGCGGTGTACGGCGCGGCGGACCCGGCGGCGGCCATTGAAGCGCTGCGCCAATCCCAATAATCGGTTAGGAGACATTGACATGGACTACTTTCCCGCGGCGCTGGAAAACTTAGTGGAGCAGTTTGCCAAGCTGCCCGGCGTGGGCCGCAAGAGCGCCCAGCGCCTGGCCTTCTACATCCTGGACCAGCCGGAGCAGACCGCCCAGGACTTTGCCGCCGCCCTGCTGGACGCGAAAAAATCCATCGGCTGCTGCCCCGTGTGCCAGAACCTCACCGACGGCGACGGCAAGTGCGCCCTGTGCGCCTCCTCCAAGCGGGACCATTCCCTGGTGTGTGTGGTGGCCGACCCCAAGGACGTGATGGCTATGGAGCGTTCCCGGGAGTACAACGGCGTGTACCACGTGCTCCATGGGGTGATCTCCCCCATGAACCACGTGGGCCCCGACGACCTGCGCATCCCCCAGCTGGTGGAGCGGGTGGCGGCAGGCGGGGTGGAGGAGGTTATCATGGCCACCAACCCGGACACCGAGGGGGAGACCACCGCCATGTACCTCAGCCGCCTGCTCAAACCCTTCGGGGTGAGGACCACCCGTCTGGCCTACGGCATCCCCGTGGGCAGCCATTTGGAATTTGCCGACGACGCCACCCTCATGCGGGCGCTGGAAGGGCGCAGAGAAATATAGGGTGGCCCCGCAAAGCCGCCCTTCAGGCTTTGCGCCGACGAGCGGGCGCAAGGAAGCGGGCGCAGTTTTCGCCGGAGGCGGAAACGGAGCAGAACGAACTTTGCGCCGACGAGCGGGCGCTGGAGGGCCGGCGGGAGATTTGAGATGATTCTAAAATGGAAAAGGAGCTGAGCCCATGGAAAAATGGCTGTACGTAGTGTTTCTCGAAAAAACGAAGTCGTATAACAGGATGACCAAAGCTGCGGTGGAGCGGCACGTAGCCAACATAAAGGCGCTGGACGACGGCGGGCGGCTGGAGCTGTGCGGCGTGTTCAAGGGCTATCCCGGCGTGGCGGGAATGTATATTCTGAGGGCTGAAAGCTATGAGGAGGCAGAGGAGCTTTGCAGGCAGGAGCCCCTTGTTTTGGAGGGCTTTGCCGCCTACAAGCTGAAGGCGCTGCAGGTGGCGGACAGGGAAAACAACTACCTTCTCTAAAAGGGAAAGCAGGGGCGCAGAGGCGGAAGTTTTTTCGTTTCTGCGCTTTTCCTCTTCCCTTTTTCGGAAATATATGCCATAATACTGTCATACAGAAATTCCAACCCAGAAGGAGGACGCGCCATGAAGCCCACCGTCACCTTTACCCCGGAACGCCTGGAGTATTTGAAGCTGCTGTCCCGGCGGTACCCCAACGTCCAGTCCGCCTGCACGGAGATCATCAACCTGCGGGCCATCCAGAATCTGCCCAAGGGCACCGAGCACTTCCTGTCCGACGTCCACGGGGAGTTTGAGGCCTTCCAGCACATCCTAAACTCCGCCTCCGGCGTGGTGCGGGTGAAGATCGACGAGCTGCTGGGCTCCACCGTTCCCCGGTCCGACCGGGACCAGCTGGCCACCCTCATCTACTACCCCGAGGAGAAGCTGGAGGAGATCGAGCGGGAGACGGAGGACATGCGGGAGTGGTACCGCATCACCTTCCACCGGCTCATCGACCTGTGCTGCCTGGTCAGCTCCAAGTACACCCGCTCCAAGGTCCGCAAGGCCATGCCCCCCGAGTACGCCTACATCATCGACGAGCTGATCCACACCCACTACGAGAAGAACGAGGCGGACAAGCGGGATTACTATGAGAACATCATCAACACCATCATCGACCTGGACCGGGCCTCCAACTTCCTGATCCAGCTGTGCGAGCTCATCAAGCGGCTGGCGGTGGACCACCTCCACCTGGTGGGCGACATCTTCGACCGAGGCCCTGGGGCCGACGTCATCATGGACAGCCTGATGGCCTACCACAGCGTGGATATCCAGTGGGGCAACCACGACATCCTCTGGATGGGCGCGGCCTCCGGCTCCCGCACCCTGGTGGCCACCGTGCTGCTCAACTCCCTGCGCTACAACAACCTGGAGACCATCGAGACGGGCTACGGCATCTCCCTGCGCCCCCTGTCCGTCTTTGCCGACGAGTTCTACCGCAAGTGCGACGTCAGCCGTTTTGAGATCAAGGTTGCCAAGGAGGACGAGGACAAGATCACCGACCGCGACCGGCTGCTGTGCGCCCGGATGCACAAGGCCATCTCCATGATCCTGTTCAAGCTGGAGGGGCAGAAGATCCGGCGCAACCCCGACTTCCACATGGACGACCGGCTGCTGCTGGACAAGATCGACTACGAAAACAAGACCATCACCATCGACGGTGTGGTCCACCCTCTGCTGGACGCGGACTTCCCCACCGTGGACCCCGCCGACCCTTATGCCCTCACCCCGGAGGAGGACGTGCTCATCAACACCCTCACCCGGTCCTTCCGCCACAGCGAGAAGCTCCAGCGCCACGTGCGTTTCCTCTACTCCAAGGGCAGCCTGTACCGCATCTACAACAGCAACCTGCTGTTCCACGGCTGCATCCCTATGCACGAGGACGGGGCCCTCATGCACTTTTCCATCGGCTGCGACGACCTGTCCGGCCGGGCCTTCCTGGACTACGCCGACCGGGTGGCCCGCCGGGCCTACTACAGCAAGGCGGGCTCCCCGGAGCGGCAGCAGGGCATGGACTTCCTGTGGTGGCTGTGGGCCGGGCGCAACAGCCCCATCTTCGGCCGGGACCGCATGACCACCTTCGAGCGCCGGTTTATTGCCGACGAGTCCACCCATGTGGAGACCAAAAACGCCTACTACCACCTGTACAACGACCCGACGGTGTGCGAGGGCGTTTTGAAGGAGTTCGGCCTGGAGGGCCCCCACTGCCACATCATCAACGGCCACGTCCCGGTGAAGTCCAGGAAGGGGGAGAGCCCCGTGAAGGGCGGCGGCAGGCTGATCGTCATCGACGGCGGGTTCTGCAAGGCGTATCAGAAGACCACCGGCATCGCCGGGTACACCCTGATCTACAGCTCGGACTACTTCCGGCTGGTGGCCCACGAGCCCTTTGTGGGCCGGGCCGCCGCCATCCACAAGAACTACGACATCGCCTCCACCTCCCAGGTGTTTGAGCGGCTGGAAAGCCGGGCCATGATCCGCCAGACGGACATCGGCCAGCGGCTCCAGGGACAAATCGACGAGCTCATCGACCTGGTGGCCGCCTTCCGCAGCGGCGCCATCGTGGAGAGCCACAAGACCTGACCGCTTCGATAAACGCGCATGAAACAACCTGTCGGGGCTCCGGCAGGTTGTTTTTAAATTGAAATCCAATTTCTCCGTACTTTCCCACTATTTTTGATACCAGATTGTAACACTTTTTTGCATACTTTTCCTTGCCCTAATCAATATATAGTGGTACAATATCTTATGATTGCCATAATGGCATGACTGTGTCAGGCTGAGTGGTCATATCAGTTCATCCACGGGGCGGCCCTGTCCGGACGGTATGTGTTGGTCCGGTGCGCGGCCCCATGGCGGGAGGTTTTGCTGCGTTATGGAAGAATCCACTCCGAAAAAAGG
Source organism: uncultured Oscillospiraceae bacterium (assembly GCA_949841465.1). GTDB lineage: Bacteria > Bacillota > Clostridia > Oscillospirales > Oscillospiraceae > Enterenecus. Next base: position 1,751 of record CATKZW010000067.1, on the reverse strand, counting down.
TATCCCGGCGGGGCTCATCGCCGGTCTTGCGGCGGTGATGGCGGTGGCTGCCGTTGCGTTTGGCTATATCGGCCTGTGTTCCTGGGTGCAGGATAACGACCAGCTGCTGCCCGGCGCGGTGGCTGTGGACGACAGGGGAGAGACCGTGGCCGACCTGGGCAGGCTCACCCGTGAGGACGCCCTGGCGGTGGTCACCAGGGAAATGGACCAGCGGCTGGACAGCCGGACGCTCACCCTGCTCTACGGCGAGGACAAGCGGGCGGAGCTCACCGGCGAGCTGATGGCCTGCGCCCCCGAAGCCGCGGTGGACGTGGGCTTCAGCGCCAAGGAAAGCCAGCCCTTCTGGAAGCTGGGTGCGCTGTGGCTGGGCGCGGCCAAGGAGCCCGCCAGCCTGTCCCTGTCCGCCGCCGCCTTCACCCCCGAGGGGGAGGCCGAGGCGAAGCGGGTGATCCAGTCCATTGCCGACGAGCTCTACGTGGAGCCGGTGGACTTCACCTATGAACTGGGGGAGGAGGACGTGACGGTCACCCCCGGCACGGACGGCCGGCAGGTGGACGCCGACGCCCTGCTCATTGAGGTGGAAGAGGCCCTGGCCCAGGGCAAGACCGAGCTGACGGTGGAGCCGGAGACCGTGCCCAGCGCGGAGCTGAGCGGCAAGGCCCTCAATGAGCTGATTTACGTGGAGCCCAAGCCCGCGGGCCCGGACGAGACCGGCAAGCTGAGGCCGGCGGTGATCGGGATATCCGTCAACCCCGAGGAGGCTCAGGCCAAGCTGGACGAGGCCGCCCCCGGCGAGCCCGTCACCATCCCCCTGGAGTTCACCCCGCCGGGGACCAGCGGGGATGAGTCCTTCTACTATAAGGATTTGCTGGCCTCCGTCACCACCAACCTGGACGGCGTGGCCACCCGCTCCTTCAACGTGAACCGGGCCGCCGAGTTCTGCAACGGCAAGGTGCTCCAGCCCGGGGATACCTTCTCCTACCTGGGCACCATCGGCGACCCCAGCTCTGTCAACGGGTACAAGCCCAGCACCGGATACCAGAACGGCAAGACCGTCGCTATGGACGGCGGCGGCGTGTGCCAAGTGTCCTCGTCGCTGTACTACTGCGCGGTGTACTCCAACCTGGAGATCGTCCGGCGGGCCTGTCACGCCTTCTCCACCGGCTATATTCCCAACGGGCTGGACGCTACGGTGTACTACCCCAGCCTGGACTTCCTGTTCCGCAACAACACCGGCTTCCCCATCAAGATCGTGGCCTATACAGAGGGCGGGGCCTACGGAACGCTGACGGTGCAGTTCTACGGCAGCAACCCCGACGGCATCAAGGTAGAGACCCAGCGGTATACCCAGTCCTCCACCCCCTGGACCACCGTGTATCAGCCAGACGAGACCATTGAGCGGGGCACCACCAAGGTGGATGTCACCCCCTATACCGGCTACGTGGTGGACGTGTACCGCTGCGTGTACGACGCCGCCGGGAATCTGATCTCCCGCACCTTTGAAAACCACAGCACCTACGCCAAGCGGGACAAGGTGATCCTCTACAACCCCCTGGATTCCGGCCCCTGGGGCGAGGGCGGCACTGAGCCGCCTGCGGTCAGCGATCCCCCCAGCGTGCCAGGCACGGATCCGGTTCCCAGCGTTGACCCCTGGCCCGTGGATCCCACGCCCGGCATCGACCCCTGGCCCGTGGATCCCACACCGGGCGTCGACCCCTGGCCGGCAGACCCCACGCCCGGCGTCGACCCCT
>CATKZW010000066.1 GCA_949841465.1 uncultured Oscillospiraceae bacterium | reverse complement strand
ACCGCCTGAAGGAGCGCAAGGAATTTATGCGCCAGAAACAGCAAATCGTAAACACTCTTTTCCTGCAAGGTAATAACTGATTCTGTTATCCCCCCTCCGCCGCCGTAAAATGACAAAATTTCTTCGGCGTTTTCTTACAATTTCAGATTGGCGTTGACATACATCGCCCAGCACTGCGCAGAGAAGCTGTTCCTCCAGGACGTGGCGGACCACTGCTTCGTCAGCCAGTGGCACCTGAGCAAGCTGCTCAACCGCCACCTGGGCCAGGCGTTCTATGACCTGCTCAACGCCGAGCGGGTCCGCCGGGCCAAGGAGCTGCTGGAGGACCCCGCCCTTCGGATCAGCGAGATCGCCGAGCGGGTGGGCTATGCCGACACCGCCCACTTCTCCCGGGTGTTCAAAAAGCTGGAGGGGATGTCCGCCGGGGAGTGGCGCAACCTCCACTGCGGGCGCGCACCCGGATAAGCGCGGCGGACAGGGCCGGTTAAGGGCTGATTAAGGGCGCAGGCAATTGACATTTGCCTCATCTTCCGATATAATGATGCGAATTCTCGGAGAGGAGAGAGCAAATGAAACGAGAAAACTTCCGCTCCCGGCTGGGCTTCCTGCTGGTGAGCGCCGGATGCGCCATCGGCATCGGCAACGTGTGGAAATTCCCCTATGTCACCGGGGAGAACGGCGGCGGGGTGTTCGTGCTGTTCTACCTGGCGTTCCTGCTGCTGATGGGGGTGCCGGTGCTGACCATGGAGCTGGCGGTGGGCCGGGCCAGCCGCCGCAGCGCCGTCCTGGGGTATAAGGCCCTGGAGCCGGAGGGGACCAAATGGCACATCCACGGCTGGTTCTGCATGGCCGGGTGCTATCTGCTGATGATGTATTACACCACCGTGTCCGGCTGGATGCTGGGCTACTTCTTCAAGTTCGCGGGGGGGACCTTCTCGGGCCTGTCCGGCGAGGCGGTGGACGCGGTGTTCCCCGCCATGCGGGCCAACCCCGCGGAGATGACCGCGTGGATGGCGGTCACGGTACTGGCGGGCTTCCTGGTGTGCTCCCTGGGCCTCCAGGGCGGCCTGGAGCGGGTGACCAAGGTAATGATGCTGGGCCTGCTGGGGCTGATCGTGGTGCTGGCCGTCCACAGCCTGACCCTCCCCGGCGCTATGGAGGGGGTGCGGTTCTACCTGCTGCCCGACTTCGGCCGGGCGGTGGAGCAGGGGCTGGGCCGGGTAATCACCGCCGCCATGAACCAGGCGTTTTTCACCCTGAGCCTGGGCATCGCCGCCATGGAAATCTTCGGCAGCTATATGAGCCGGGACAACACCCTGGCCAGCGACGCGCTGCGCATCTGCGGGCTGGACACCTTTGTGGCCCTGATGAGCGGCCTCATCATCTTCCCCGCCTGCTTTTCCTTCGACGTGACGCCGGACGCAGGGCCGTCCCTCATCTTCATGACCCTGCCCAAGGTGTTCGCCAACATGGCCGGAGGGCGGCTGTGGGGTTCGCTGTTTTTCCTGTTCATGTCCTTTGCCAGCTTCTCTACGGTGATCGCGGTGTTTGAAAACCTGCTGGCCGGGTGCATCGACAACCTGGGCTGGAGCCGGAAAAAGGCGGCGCTGGTCAACGGGGCCGTCCTCCTGGCTGCCAGCATGCCCTGCGTGCTGGGGTACAACCTGTGGTACTTTGAGGCCGTGCTGCCCAACGGCTCCGTGGGCCAGGTGCTGGATATCGAGGACTTCCTGGTGAGCAACCTGCTGCTGCCGCTGGGTTCGCTGGTGTACCTGCTGTTCTGCGTCACCAAATGGGGCTGGGGCTTTGACAAGTACCTGAAGGAGGCCAACACCGGCAGGGGCATCAAAATGCCCCGGGTGCTGAAGCCCTATTTCCAGTTTGTGCTCCCGGTGCTGATTCTGGTGATTTTGATTCAGGGACTGTTGAAATGAGACAAGGCCCGGTTTCCGTTGGAAACCGGGCCTTGTTTTATTCTTCTTTTCGTTCTTTCATTTTGCCTTCGTAGTCTTGCAGGGAGGCCAGCGCCTGCCCCGACATGGGGATGATCACAATGATGTTGAACACCGTCATCAGGCCCACCCCCACGTCGCCCAGGTCCCATACGAAGGTGTACGCCGCCAGCCCGCCCACGAACAGCATGGCCAGGGCCAGCACCTTGTACAGGGTCTGAGACAGCCAGTTGTCCCCGAACAGGTAGGCCACGTTGGACCGGGCGTAGAACAAAATGCCCACAAACGTGGAAAAGCTGAACAGCCACAGGATCAGCGCGATGAACACCACCCCGAACTGCCCCAGGTGGTGCTGCATGGAGGCCTGCAGCAGGTCCATGCCCCCCAGCCCGGCCACCTTCTCCGCCGGAGTCACCAGGATGATGAAAGCGGTGCAGCTGCAAATGACGATGGTATCGATGAATACGCCCAGGGCCTGGAGCAGGCCGGTTTTGGCGGGATGGGGGGTGTCGCCGGCCGCGGCGGCGCAGGGGGCGGAGCCGGAGCCCGCCTCGTTGGAAAACAGCCCCCGCTTCACGCCGTTCATAATGACCGCGCCGAAGCCCCCCGCCACTGCCTGACGCAGGCCGAAGGCCTCCTCAAAAATGCGGCGGAACACGTCGGGCAGCACGGTGATGTTCATGCCGATGAGGATGAGCGTGATGATAAAGTAGCAGGCCGCCATGATGGGCACCAGGATATCCAGCACCCGCACCGTAGCGTTCTTGCGCAGAACAATGACGGCGGACAGGGCCACCAGTACCACGGTGGTGTAGATGGGCGGGATGTGGAAAGCGTTCTGAAATGCCGAGGACACGGAGTTGGCGATAACCTGGCTGATGCCGCACCAGCAGATCAGGCCGGAGAGGGCAAACAGCACCGCGATGACGGAATACCGCCCCAGCTTCCCGCCCCGCTTCTCCTTCACGAAGTGGTGAATATAGTAGGCCGGGCCGCCCCGCCAGCCGCCGTACAGCGGGTCCTTTTCCTTGTGGAGCTGGGCCAGGGTGGCCTCGACGAAGGCGGTGGATGAGCCGATGAGGGCGGTAAGCCACATCCAGAACACCGCTCCCGCGCCCCCGGCGGAGATGGCGGCCACCACGCCGATCAGGTTGCCCATACCCACCCGGGTGGCGGTGGACACGATGAGGGCCTGCACGCCGGAGATGGCGTTCCCCTCCCGGCTGGTCCGCTTTTCCGCCGTCACCCGGAGCATCTCCGGGAACAGGCGGATGGGGAGAAACCGGGTGCGGATGGTGAAAAAGACGCCCGTGGGGATGAGCAGCAGCACCAGCAGGGAAATCCCCAGCGTCCCGCCCCCAGGCAGGGGGATGGTGAACAGGTCGCCCCACAGCAGGTTATAGACGGCGGTGATGACATCGACGATGAGTTTCATGGCAGCCTCCTTGCGGTTTGGGGGCGCGGACCCTGCCCCAGCCCGGAATTGATCGTTGTATTTTTGTCAAATCACAGTATATAATAGAGCCTGTCATTTGTAAAGGGGCACATCCATCTGGTTACCTAAACGTGTTGGGACTTCGAGGAAGGGCCGAGTCACCCGCCGGTTCACCTTCAGCCGAGTACATATATCGTTGAGAGAACTGCGCCGCAGGGGGCCGCAGAGCATAGGGCAGGGGGCTTGGAACTGCGCATTCCAAGCCCCCTGTTTTGTTATAGATTAATCCTTTGCCGTGCAGTTTCCGTCAGAATAATCCAAAAAGTGGACTGTAACATTGGGGTCGTCCGGAAGCTCGAAGGGCGGGATCTTGCCGCTCTCAATGTCGGCAATGATCTGCTGCCACTCCTCCGGGGTGTACTGGGGCGCTTTTGCCACGTCCCAGTCATCCAGCGGCACGCCGTCCTTCTCTGACGTGAACACATACCCGTCAGACACCGCAACCTTGGCCGCGGCCTGGATGTTGCCTGTATCAGCCTCAACAGGTTTATCTGTCCCGCTTTCAATGTCAGCCGGGTCATAGCTCATTATCAAGGTGTCGTCCCCGTCAACGGTTTTCGAGTACATCTTGCCATCCTTGATCTCCTGCAAAATGCCCTCATACATAGCGATGGTCTCGTCGATGATTTCCTGTGTCCACACAAACTCGCCCCGACCGCCGGTGGAGCCCGTTTCCCCAAGCATGGACTGGAGGTTTACCTTCTCCTGCTCCAGCCACGCGGCGTATTCCTCATAGGTCCACCACTCCACATTGGGAGTGGGAAAACGCCGTTCAAACTCCTCATCTGTCATGGCCTCAAAGGTTTTCCCGTCGTCAAAGCTGTAGTAGGTCTTTCCGTCCTTCGGGTCGACATAGGACATCAGCGTACCCTCGTCGGCAGTGGTTTCCGTGTTCAGCTTCCGATCCAGATCCTCCTGAGAGGACGGGGCTGTGGGGGCCGCAAAGGCGGTGGTAGCGCCTACTACCAGGGTGACGGCCAGCCCAGCCGCCAGCACAGACGCTTTTTTATACTTCATAATGGCTTCGATCCTTTCTTCGATTGCAAGTTTGCTGAAATGGTTGTAGGGGGAGAAGCACCGGCTTCGGGTCTCCTCCATGTTGATTAGTGTTAGGGCGTAGGAGGCTTTCTCTTTGCCTCCCAGGGTGTCCATCACCCGTTCGTCGCAGGACAGCTCTAAATCCCGGTTGGCCAGGACGTACATCACCCAGGCCAGGGGGTTGAACCAGTGGACGCACAGCACGGCGGCGAACGCCAGCTTCACCACGCTGTCAAAGCGCCGGATGTGGATGAACTCGTGGGTGAGGATATAGGTCAGGGCGGCTTCATCGCCCCGTTCCATGTCCTCCGGGAGCAGGATCACCGGGCGCAGAACGCCGTAGGTCAGCGGCGAGGACACCAGGGCCGACTGCCGCACCTCCAGCGGCCTGTACAGCCTTTGGCAAGCCAGCCAGCGCTGGACAGCGGGGGTATCATCCGGGATGGAGGCGCGGAACCGCCCCCTGGCCCGCATATAGGACACTGTAAAATATGCCGCCATCAGCGCCGTGCCGGCCAGCCAGACCATAGGCAGGACTGCGCTGGGGGCCGTACCGGCCGAGACTGGCGCCGCAGCGGGTATCCCCGCAGCCGGTGTTCCCGGGACGGCGCCCCCGCCCGCCGCCAGATATCCGCCCACCATTGGCAGATTCTTTACAGGGGCGAACACACTCAACGGCAGGGGGATGGTAAACGGCAGGAGCAGCCGCAGCGCCGCCATCTCCCACAGGGCCAGAAACGCCCCTTTGGGCAGGCGGTGTAGGGCCAGCGCCCGAACCACCACGATGAACAGGATAAACGCTCCGCCGGACAGGGTCATTTGAACAAGGCTCATTCGCGCTCCTCCTGGGCTTGCAGCTCCGAGACCATGCGGCGCAGGTTGTCGATCTGGGCCTTTGACAGCTTCTGATGGCCCAGCAGAGACGCAAACAGCAGGTCGGGGGAGCTGTCAAACAGCTTGTGCAGCAGCTCCTCCGTCTCCGCAGCCTGCACCACATCCCTGGCGATCAGGGCGTGGCACAGAAAATTGGGCTCCCGGCGCTCAATGGCCCCCTTGGCAATGCACTTCTTGATGACGGTGTAGGTGGTGTTCATGTTCCAGCCGGTGCTTTCTTTGAGTATATCTGAAATTTGTTTTGCGGGCATATCCCCTTCTTTCCACAGCACATCCATGACTTTCAGCTCCGAGTCAAAGAGCTTGACGGCCATTTCAATCACTTCCTTTCAAACTATTGCAATAGTTTACATTGCCTATACTATCACAGTCGTTTGGATATGTCAACACTATTCCAGTAGTTTATAAAAAGTTCAAATTTGATGAGAAGCCGCCGTGAGATCAGCCGGTCAAAGCCTGCTCCTGTCACAGAGCGCAATTCCGCCCCATGGGCTGCGGCAATCACCTGCAAAAACTGGTTTTAAATCAAAAACTTTATTGTCAGACCACCCAAATCAATTACAGCAGATGGTCCGTCAGCCGGATAGAAAACGCCGTCAGCCAATCCCGTTCTCCGCTGATGCGGTAAGGTTCTTCTACATCCGCGCCCCAGCTGTCGATGCCGCCCACGCCCCGCATGGCCCCGCACACCGTCACCACCGTGCGCACAGGCCGGGGCAGTTCTTCCCGGTGGGCCGCCTGCTCCAGCTGCTGGGGGGTGTAGGGGATGGCGGAGAAGGCGAAGGGCGCCGCGTCCATCTCCAGCGTCAGCTTTTTCCCGTCTGTCATGGACAGCACAGCGGCGTGGGTGTCCATATGACAGCCGCACTCCTGGGGCAACAGATAGGCGGGTACGTGGGGCGCCTCCCGATGCCAGCCGAACACACCGCCCTTTTTGCGGTCGGGATAGGTCTCGCCGGACAGGCCAAGCCAATCCACCCGCTCCACGGGCACAGGGGTGGCGAAGCGCAGACCGAACAGAGGCAGCTCAGGGCGTCCCGCGCCGCCGCGATACTGGGCAGTCACGGTCATGCGGCCCGTATCGTCCACGGTATAGGTCACCTCGGTACACAGCCCAGGCATGGCGGGGGCGGTGTAGGTGTAACGGATGGCGACGGTATCCGCACTCTCGCTTAGCACCTCCCAGCCCTCGCACTTCTGGTAAGCGTCTGCCGCTGCCCAGATGGAGCTCTTGGCGGCGAAGCCGCTGCCCAGATCATTCTCCGTGGGGGCGCGCCAGTAGGCCGGACGGGGAGCCCGCCACAGCCACTCCCGGCCGTTGGAGACCAGAGAGACTGGGCCGCCCTCCGAATAGGAAAACAGCACCTCGAAGCCGTCCCCCCGGACGCCCAGGGCCCCGTCCCCATGGGTGACGCGGAGGGAGGCGTGGCCGCTCAGCGGAGGAAGAGCGGCGGTTTGAGCCGCTCTTTCGTTGGCCGCGTCCTGCTTCTCCCGCTCCGACCGGGCGGAGTACCAGTACCTCACCTCCTGCATGGCGGGCTTCTCACTGCCGTCGGCAAAGACGATGCCGTTGGCGCTGAAGGCATAGTCGGTCTGGCGGTCGTCAAAGTCGCCGCCGTAGCCCAGCACCCGCTGCCCGTTGCAGTTGGTGCGCCACAGCGCCTGATCCATGTAGTCCCAAATGAAGCCGCCCTGGTATTGGGGGAACTCCTCTCCCAAGCGAATATAGCTCTCCATGCCGCCAATGGAGTTGCCCATGTCGTGCATATATTCGCACAAGATAAAGGGCTTTTCCGGTTTGCCCTCCAAATATGTGCGGATGTCCCACGGCCTGGCGTACATCCGGCTCTCAATATCGGTGCAGCTGGGGAAGTCCCGGCAGTTGAACACGCCCTCATAATGCACCAGCCGGCTGGGGTCGGCGGTGCGGAAGAAGTCGGCCATGGCCTCGATGCAGGTCCCGGCGTAGGACTCGTTGCCGCAGGACCAGAGCAGGATGGACACATGGTTTTTGTCCCGCTCAAACATGGACCGCGCCCGGTCCACCACACAGTCCCGCCATTCCGGCAGGCTGCCCGGCACGTTCCAGGAGGGCTCAATCCTGCCCAGCTTCTGCCAGGAGCCGTGGCTCTCCAGATTGACCTCGTCCACCATGTAGATGCCGTTTTGGTCGCACAGGTGATACCAGGGGGTCTGGTTGGGATAGTGGCAGGTGCGCACAGCGTTGATATTGCCGCGGCGGAAGGTGTCCATGGCGGCGGTCATGTCAGCCAGGCCGATGGCCCGGCCGGTGTCCGGGTTCCACTCGTGGCGGTTGACGCCGTTGAACATGATCCGCTCCCCGTTGAGCAGCATGAGCCCGTCCTTCAGCTCGAAGCGGCGGAAGCCGATGTCATAGGGGATCACCTCCATCACCGTGCCGTCCGCGGCGGAAAGGGTCAGCGTGACCTGGTACAGCTCCGGGGCGCTGTGGCTCCAGGGGCGGATGCGCTCGAAACGGAAGGGCTGGCTCCGCAGATACCTGCCGTCGGCGGTCAGCTCCAGACTGCCGTCAAACAATGTCCCCTGCGCCGGGTGGGCGACCCTGCACTGGACCGACGCGCCCTCCGCCGCTCCATCCAGCAGAAGGCGGACAGACAGCGTGCCGGTGGAATTGTCCTCCTCCAGCCCCGGCATGAGCCACAGGTCCTCCAGGTGCACCGCGGGCTTGGCGTAGAGGTACACCGGGCGGAAAATGCCGCTGAACCGGAAAAAGTCCTGATCCTCCAGCCAGCCGCCGCTGCTGTGTTTATATACCTCCACGCACAGGCGGTTGCCCGTTTCCCGGACATAGGGGGTCAAGTCGAAGTCCGACGGGGTGAAGCTGTCCTCAGCGTAGCCCACAAACTGTCCGTTGAGCCACACGTAGACGGCCTGCTCTGCCCCCTGGAAGCTGACGCACACCCGCTGCCCCCGCAGGCCGGGATTCAGATCAAACTCCCGGACATAGCTGCCCACGGGGCAGTCCTCCCAGTCAATTTGGGGCGGGCGCAGCTCGGCGCGGCCGTCCCAGGGATAGAGGGCGTTGATATACTGGATCTGACCATAGCCTTGAGTCTCCATGTGGCCGGGGACCAGGATCGTGCCAAAAGCGGAATCGTCGAACCCCTCCTGCCAGAAATCCGCGGGGCGGGAGGCGGGATTGGCGCTCCATGCGAACCGCCACATCCCGTCCAGAGACTGCCGCAGGGAGGTCTCCCCCCGGGCCAGCTCTTGGAGGTCGGCATAGCATACGTGGTCGGAATGGGCGTCCAGCCGGTTCACCCGGAACACGGTGGGGTCGGTCAGCCAGGAAAGCTTTGTCTGCATAGTAATCCTTCCTTATGTCATGATTTTTATTTTGTCGTCTTTTTCCTTGGGGGGGTGATGGCCGTCATTGATAACATCCTCGGCGCTATCAACGCTTTTCCGGCAGCTTGTTGCCCGCCCGATTTTTCCCAAAAACCGGTTTGCAAAGCGCGGCAAAAACAAGGAAAAGCACCGAAAACAATCGTTTTCAGTGCTTTTCCGTTTTAAAAAGTGGTGGACGATACAGGACTCGAACCTGTGACCTCCCGCACGTCAAGCGGATGCTCATACCAGCTGAGCTAATCGTCCACATATGCTTGTCCCACCCCATGCACGCGGAACAAGCATATTATAGCCGCCCTCACGCCGCTTGTCAAGAGTTTTTTCACATGATATACTATTTGGCAGCCGTTACTATTAGTTTGCAGGGAACAAGCACCAGTTAGCTTGCTACCAGCAAGCTAATTTTTTTATACCTTAAAGGAGGATTCCACCATGAAAAAGAAGGATGAAACCCGGTATTTCGTAACGGCGGTTGCCAGTGTCCCGGTTTATAAGTCTGCCAGCAAAACGGAAATGTACCGTATGGCTACGAAGCCCGGCTGGGGCGCGGTGGAGTGGTACAGCGCGGCGGACGACTACAAGAACCCCGTAGCCCGTGACCGCAGCGACAAGACCCAGCAACTGTGCTGTGACGAAGACACCAGCGCCAGCCTGTACACGAAGAACGGCGGCTATTTCGGGATCTTCCCCTATGAGGAAATCAACGTGAAGGAAATGCCAAAACAGGCGGCGTGCGCGGCGATCATTTACAGCGATTCTTGCGGGTATAGCATCTGGGCTGAAGACTTCAACCAGATTCACATTTTTGTTACCTACGATGTAAACGGCCTGATTGACAGCTACCGCGTGGAATACGGAGAGGACGCGCAACCCTGTGACGGGGAAACGGAAATCCGCTTTGAAGACCTGTACCAGCAACCGGAAGGGGACTGGAAAGAAACCTATAGGGCGGAAATCCCCGGCACGGTGGAATACCAGCACAAGCAGGAAGCGGCCCGGATAGCGGAAACCGCCGGGGCAACCTGGATGGACGCAGATCAGCAGGAACAGTTCCGGCGCATCTGCAATCTGATCGACAAGATCAAAAGCGGGCGGGACTTCTACCACATTATAAACAAGATCAACAACAACTATGAACTGGACGTGATCAACGCGGCGCGGGAGTATAAAAAGTGCTTCAATTCCGCCCAGTATGAACAACCGGAAGAAGCGGGGCACATGGAAGAACTGCGGGAATTTTACAGGAAATACGGTGATGTAACGGAAATGGACGAAGTGCCCAGCGCGGGAACGCTGGTGGCCGTGGCGGCGGGCATGATAGAGCGGGACACGGCGGCGGACGCAACCCCGGCGCTGGCCTACACGGACGATCTGGGCGTTGCACGGTGCGGGAAGTGCGGAACGGAACTGCTGTGCAACGAAACCGGGGATATGCCGGACATGTGCCCAGAGTGCGGGCGGCGGCTGGAATACGACAGCTTCATAGAGCCAGACGGGCCGGACGTGGACAGATACCGCACAAGGGCAGACAACCAGCAGGAAGCAGGGACGGCGGCGGAAGCCGCCAGCGAGGGCCGGGAAGCGGCCCTGGGCACGCCGGAAACAATGGCGGGCACGGATGCCACGGAAGCGGCAGGGGGCCAGCAGCCCCCGCCGCAGGCCGGGGAAATCGACCTGGGGAGGCTGTACGCGGGAACCAGACTGGAAGCCATGGAACAGGAAGAAGGGAAACAGCCGGGCGGGCCGTAAGCGCCGCGCCCGGCCAGAAGAAAGAAGGTGAAAAGGGTATGGCTTGCTACACTATGCGCACGTATGAGGAAAGAACGGTCATTCAAAAGATGTGGAACGATGGCGCACAGGCAAAAGAGATCGCGGACAAGCTGGAAGCCCCGCTGTCCACCATTTATTCTGAATTGCGGCGGGGGCAGGACGGAAGCCGCCTGCAAAACCAGCGGTTGCGCTACAGCGCGGATCTTGCCCAGTTGCGCGTTCAGCAGTCTTTTGAGCGGCGCGGACGCAGGAGCGGGAAGCAGGAAGGAGAGAAAAGAGCATGACAAACTACGAACGGATCACGGCAACGCCGGAAGCGCTGGGGGCGTTCCTGGAAACCCTGCCCATTGCAAGCGGGCCGTGGGACGTGGAATTTCACCGGACGTTCTGCAAGGATTGCACGGCGGCGAACTGTGACGGGGGAAACTGCCCGCACAATGCGCAGCGGAATAACCCGTTGTGGTGGTTGATGCAGGACGGCGGCAGGGAACTTCCGCAGGGCGGCCAGGCGGACAAACTGGGCTTTCTGCGGGATTTTCTGGAAGGGAAAACGCGCTGGAACTTCCCAGAAGGGACAGTGTTCAACGTGAACACTTCAACCGGGGACGGCGCGGC
>CATKZW010000065.1 GCA_949841465.1 uncultured Oscillospiraceae bacterium | reverse complement strand
CCCAGAGGAAAAACACCGCTGTGCCGGCGGCTGAGCCAGGGGGCAGAAGGGTAAAGCCGAGACCGTGGAACACCTTCTGCGCCACGTCCAGGGCCAGATTTCGGTGGAAGCTGAACAGGCGCAGACGTTCCTCCTGGGTGAACGTGCCGATGTTGGGGACGGCGGAGGGGTCCATCACCAGCAGCACCGCCGCACAGCCTGTCCCCGCCCCCAGCGCCTCCAGGGCGGCCGTGGCCCGCTCCGCTTCCTGTCCGCCCTCGGGAGAGAGCAGAGCGGCGGCATAGCGGGCGACGGCCTCCGCCGGGTCCGCGTTTGGCTGGACGGGCGCGGACCGGGACAGACGGCGGCGCTTTTCACACTCGCCCATGGCCAGCTTCATGGAGTGCTCCAGCTTTTCCTCATCTAAATCGATCTTGAGCAGATAATCCACCGCCCGGCCCCGCAGGGACTGCTGGGCCATATGAAAGTCCTGATGGTTGGTGAGCATGACGAACACGATCTCCGGAAAACGCTCCGCGCAGGTTTCCAGCACCTCCAGCCCTGTGAGCAGAGGCATGTCGATATCGCAGATCACAATGTCCGGACGGCGGACCTCCACCAGCTCCAGCGCCTGCCGCCCGTTGCGGGCCGTACCGCACACGGCGCAGTCCAGCCGTTCCCATCTGAGCATGGACTGCAAACCGGACAGGATGATAGGCTCGTCGTCGGCCAGCAGGACACGGTACATAAGCTTTCCTCCTATTCGTCGCGTTCCCTGCCGATCCGAACGAACACGGTGGTGCCCTTGCCCACCGCGCTGACGATGGTCAGTCCGGCTCCCTTGCCGTAGGTGAGCTTCAGCCGCCGGTTCACGTTGCCCAATCCGACGCCCGTCATAGCGCCCTGGCCCGTCCGCTCCCCGGAGGCCAGCAGGGCGGCGGCCTGCTCCTCCGTCATGCCATCCCCGTCGTCGGTGATGGTGAGCACCAGGAAATCCGGTTCCTCAAAGGCGTCCACGGTGATGACGCCGAAGGAGCCTTTGGGGGCCACGCCGTGGAAAATGGCATTCTCCACCAGCGGCTGGAGGGTGAATTTGATGATCTTGTGCCGCCGCAGCTCCTCCGGCACCTGGCAGCGGTACTCAAAGGCCCCCATGTAACGGATGGACTGGATGCTGACATAGTCCTCCAGCAGGGCCAGCTCCTCGGAGAGGGGGATCTTGTCCGACACGCCCTTGCTGATGTTTTTCAGCAGGTTCACCAGGCTTTTAACCATTTTTTCGATGCCGGTATTCTTCTGCACCACCGCCATCCAATAGACGGAGTTCAGAGTATTATAGAGGAAGTGGGGATTCACTTGGGACTGGAGCAGGTCCATCTCGATTTTGGCCCGCTCATCATAGGAGGCGATCGTTTCGGACAAAAGCTGCTGGAAGCCCAGCCCCAGCTCATTGAGCCGGGCTCCGATCTCCCCCATCTCGCTCCGGGGCTGCTCCAGCTCCGGGTCAAAGGAATAGTCGTTGAGGGCGATACGGTTAATCTTTTCGATAATCCGACGGACCGGGGTGGTCACATAGTAGGTGAGCAGGACGAGGACAAAAATGGCGATGAGCACAATCATCAGGATCACCGTCACCGCAGAGAACAGGATGTCGTGGTCGTCAGCCTGGAGCTGGGTCTGGTTGACGCAGCTGAACAGCGCCAGCTCTCCCATGTGCAGCTGGTGGCATTGCAGGGAATAGGCCGTTCCGGCAAATTCAAACTCATCGCCCTGGGCGGCGTCAGGGGCCAGCGCCTCCACCAGCGCGGCCGCCCTGTGGGTGGTGATCCGGTCTCCGGCCGCGGTCTGGACAAAAAAGCGGTTCACACCGTTGTAAGGCTCCAGCACGTCAGTGATAAAGGAGGGGCTCAGCTCGATATAGACGCAGCCCACCTGCCGGTTGGAGGTGCGGCTGTACACCGGGTAAAACAGGGCAAAGCAATCCTCGCCGTAAGGGGTCAGGGAGGAGTACAGGCGGGAAAAGCCGAGGTCTGCGTCCTCCTGCCAGGCCTGGAACTGCTCTGAGGCCAGCAGGTTGGGCAGGTCCCACAGCGCGCCGTCATATTTAGTGACGGCGCAGGCCCACACCCCGTTTTGATTGAAAATCATCAGACGGTTGATGCGGCTGTCAATGGAAGAGGAGCGCAGGTAGCCGTTCATGGTGTTCTGGGCGGTGAGGGCGGCGTTCACCGCTTCACGGGAGCCGGGCGTCTGGCTCAAAGCGTTGATGACCAGGGGGGAATTGGCGCAGTACAGCTGGAGCATATGGACCTTTTCAAGAGAATCGTCCATCTGGGCGGCAATCGTTTCTGCGTTCAGAGCGTCGATCTGGGCTATTTTGTCGGAAATGATCCTCTGCATATACTGATAAAGGTACAGGCTGCTGCTCAGCCCCACGGCGACCACGCACAGCACGGTGTACAAAATGATTTTGGTCCTGATACCCCAATAGCGCCTTTTCTTCACGCCTCCCCCTCCCCCATGCCGTAAACGTTTCGTTTCCGTTAAAGTATACCCCAATCACGCGGGTCACGCAATCCGCGTTTGTAGAATTTTACAATTTTCGAGAATTTTTCAGGTCGGTTGAAGCGGCTGGAAAAGATTTGTATTAGTTTTGCGTAGTTTTATTTCTTTGGTTTTTGTGAATAACAGATTAAAATAATGCCAGTGTCTTACGTAGAATGCAGCAAAATTACAATAAGGCGTGGACGCGCTGGCGATCTTCACCTTCGTCACCAACTGGAATAACTTCATGGGCCCCATGATCTACCTGAACAGCACCGAGCTGAAAACGGTGCTGCTGGGCATCCGGATGTTTATGGGCCAGTATTCCACGGAGTACGGCCTGATTATAGCGGCCAGCGTTGTGTCGCTGATCCCCGTGGTCATCGTGTTCCTCATTTTCCAGAAGCAGTTTGTCCAGGGCATCGCCACCAGCGGCCTGAAGGGATAAGCAGACGGGCCTTTCCACGCTGCCGGAATGGGGCTTACCTACGGATTTTCCCAACGACTGGAGGACATTCAAGATGCTGCAAGAATATTTGGAGCGGCTGCCGGAGCGGCTTGACGATCTCATTCCCTATGAACAGGATGGCGGGATGGAGCGGGCCGCCCTGAGGCCTGACGTGCGTGCGGCCCTCATCCGCCGGGGAGAGGAACACCTCGGCTATCGCTGGCCTGTGATGACCTGCGGGGATTATCTGGCCTTCACCCGCACTGGGGACCGCACCCGCTATGAGTCCAAGTGCCATGCCCGCCAGCGGGCGCTGTGCGCCCTAGCCCTGGCGGAGTGGGCGGAGCGTGAGGGGCGTTTTCTGGACGATTTGGCGGACGGCATCTGGGCCGTCTGCGAAGAGAGCGGCTGGCAGCTGCCAGCCCACAACAACTATGTCCGCGATACCGTTCCGCTGCCTCTGCCCGACGTGGCCCGCCCGGCGCCCGACTTGTTCGCCTGTGAAACGGCGGCTAACCTCTCTCTGATCCGGGCGCTGCTGGGGCCGGATCTGGACAGGACCGCCCCGGGACTGTGTCAACGCATCCGCTATGAGGTGGAAGCCCGGGTGGTGAAGCCCTACCTTCACGATCATTTCTGGTGGATGGGCAATGGGCACGACCCTGTGAACAACTGGACCTCCTGGTGTACGCAAAACGTCCTGCTGACCGTGTTCACCGCCGGCTTCAGCCAGGAGGTAAAGCGGCGGGTGGTGGAACAGGCCGCCTACAGTTTGGACTGCTTTCTGGACGGCTATGGTCCTGACGGCTGCTGCGAGGAAGGGGCGGAGTATTATCACCACGCGGGGCTCACCCTGTGGGGGGCTCTGGAGGTGCTGGACCAGGTATCCGGCGGCTGCTTCGCCCCCCTGTTCCAGGAGGAAAAGATCAGGAACATCGCCATGTACATCGTCAACGTCCACGTAGACGAGGACTGCTATCTCAATTACGCCGACTGTCTCCCCTGCGCGGGCCCGCGGGGAGCCGGGGAATATTTATTTGGCCGTCGGACCAATGCCCCCGCCCTGTGCGCCTTGGCGGCGGCGGACGCCGCCCGGCGGGAGGTCTGGGACCTGGCGGAGAGCAAAAGCCTGTTCGAGCGCCTAATAGACGCCCTGTGCGCTGGATTGCTGGCGGAGCCTGCCCCGCCGTCCTCGCCGCCTGCGGGCGTGTTCTACCCCAGCACCGGGCTGTGGGTGGCCCGGGATGAAAATTGGTGCGTCTCCGTTCGGGCGGGGCACAACGGCCTAAGCCACGGCCACTGCGACGCAGGCAGCTTGATCGTCTATCATGCTGGCAAGCCGCTGCTCATCGACGTGGGAGTGGAAACCTACACCGCCAAAACCTTTTCGCCGGAGCGGTTCTCCATCTGGACCATGCGCTCTGACTGGCATAACCTGCCCACCATCGGCGGGCGGCTTCAAGGCAGCGGAAAGGAGTACGGCCCCGCCGGTGTGAGGCATTTTGAAGACGGGGCCGTGGCCGGCATTGAGATGGAGCTGGCCCCAGCCTATCCGGGGGGCGGATTCTCCTACATACGCAAGGTGACTCTGGAGCGGGGGAAATGCCTGGTGGTGGAGGATCGCTATCTGGGAGAGGATAGGGCTGTGCTGTCCCTTATGTTCTGTCGTAAACCCGTCTGGAACGGGGCCGCGCTGGAGACCCAGGCGGGCTCCATCCGCCTGGAGGGGGCGGAGGATGCGGCTGTAGAGACGGTGCCTGTTTCCGACCCTCATTTGAGGAAAAGCTGGCCGGACACGCTGTACCGGGCGCTGATCTCGGTGAAGGGCGCGCTGAGGCTGGAATTTCTGCCCTGATGAACTCGAATATAATCTTTTTGGCTTTTGCCTGCCTTGCGCTTAACGGAAAAAACAAGGGAAGCGATCATTCACTTACAGGAGCGGGGCGTCCGGGTGGTCATTGCCTCCGGGCGCGCCCCCAACGGCGTGTTCCCCATCGCGCAGACGCTGCATCTGCCCCGCTTCAAAAGCTACATTCTGGCATTTAAGTGTGCCTCTTTTCTGCCCCGCCAGGTAAGCGGTTTTCGGAATACAAGAACAGAGCCGCCGGGATAGCTCCCGGCGGCTTGCTTTGTATAACCATATAGAACTCTATCAAGGCACCCTTTCAGTGGAAACCACACACATACTCATATATGGATACCAGCTCGTTGATTTCCATCATTTCATCACGTCTGCTCTGTCCCACTGTGGAATGGGACCTCCCGCAGGCCGTATACTCGATCAGGGCCTGTTCAAAAAAGTGGCAGCGCGTCCAAATGGCGCCTAATCACAAGAAGCGCAGTTCTCCGAAGCATTCCGGGCGATGAAAATCCGGGGCGTTCGTGGAGACCCTGTTCCAACAGGCATAGTGCCGCTCTGCGCCGCCCCCGCATTTGTAAAAATTCCCATACATCAGCGCCGGACGATCTCTGTCTCCCACCAGCAAGCTCATCGGGATTTCAAAGCATACGCTCCAGCCGGACTGGCCGTGCCGGGCCTTGACGGCAAAAAACTTGCCGTATTCCTCCGGCAGGGATAGAAAGGAACGCCCTTCCCGGCGTGACCCCACCGCAGCCTTCATGCAGCCGTTGGGATTGAATTCAAAATTGTAATATGCCCCGCTGTCCGCCGCGGGCCGCAGGAAGAACTCCAGGCAGCTGTCCTGGTGGACCGGCGAATTGTCCATGGTGAACACGGCGCGGGCGTCTGGCTCTTCAGCCGTCAGCTTGACCACCAGCGCATCACGCCGCAGGACAAGCTGGGCAAACGCGGGAACGGGCCTGTTAAATGCAGGCCATGGCCTGCATGCAATCCAGGCTTTGTCAACTGCGTCCCAATTAACTGTAGCCGCCTCGCTGTCTGCGCTGGCGATATGGTAAATCTGTACACCGACCCCACTCATGCCTGATACCTAACCGCTCCGCCCACAAATACGGCGCTCACCTGGATGTCGTCGTCGAACAAAACCAGGTCCGCGTCCATACCGGCGCCTATGGTGCCCTTTTTGTGCGATAGATTCAACACACGCGCCGGATTGCGGGTCATCATGCCTACCGACTCCCATAGCGGCAGGCCGGCAAGCTTATACATCGTACGCACGCAGCGGTCGGCGGTGCACACGCTGCCCGCGAATGCCTTGAGGTCCGGCATCATCGCCACGCCGTCCCGAATGACCGCGTCTTGGCCGCAGCACAGGCTGCCAAGCAGGGCATGTCGGCCGTCGTGCAGGCCCGCACCACGCATGGAATCCGTGATCAGGCAGACCTTATCGTGAGGTTTGCATTTTAAAATCAAGCGCAGCAGCTCTGGGGGCAGGTGCTTTCCGTCCGCGATGATCTCCACTGTCAGCTCGTCAAAAAGATAGGCGGACTCTGTCACTCCCAGGACCCGATACGGCCCTACGCGGTGCAGCGCCGACATCCCGGAATAGAGATGCGTGATGTGGGAGAATCCGTGGGCCACCGCCTCCGCAATTTGGCTGTAGTCCGCGTCGGAATGTCCAACCGCCGCGATTATCCCGCGGGACCTCAGTACATCACCCAGCTCCAGCGCGCCGTCCAGCTCAGGAGCCAGGGAAACGCGGATAATATCGCCTCCGCCCGCCTCTAATATCGGAAGGTATTCCTCTGGCTTTGGCCGCTTCAGGTAACGAGGGTCCTGCGCTCCGCACTGCGCGGGGGAGAAAAAAGGGCCCTCAAGATGCACGCCGAGCAGGTCCGGGCCCTGGTTCCAGCCCTTTTTTACCGTGCGGTACGCTTCAAAAAAGCGGTTCAGCTCCTCTAGCGGGCAGGTGAGGGTGGTGGGGACGATCGCGGTGGTGCCGTGGCGGAGGTGCTCCAGGCAGGCTCCTTTGACGGCCTCCTCAGTGCCGTCCATGAAGTCGTGGCCGCCGGCGCCATGGGTGTGCAGGTCAATAAACCCCGGCGAGACGTATCGGTTTTGCGCGTCAAAGACAGCGCTGTCCTCGGGGACCGCTTCGGCCAGGCCGGCGATCCTGCCGTCCTCCAGAACCAGGTTCACGCCGGACAGGATCTCATAATCCTGAATAATTCTTCCGTTTATTATAACTGTTCTCATGATAACTCCAGGCATTGGGCCGAATCCCGGTCCAAATACAGCGTAGCGTTTGTGTGCAGACGCAGGGAGGAGGCAGGACAGGACATGCCGATGGGCCCGCACAGCATCTCGCGCACAGCCCTCGCCTTGGTATGGCCGGGGACCATGCAGAATAGCCGGGAGGAGCGGAGCAGGGTTGGCACGGTGAGGGACACGGCCCGTTTCGGCACCTCCTCGATGGCGGCGAAGCAGCCGTCGTGCACCTGCTGCATCCGGCAGGTGTTGTCCAGGCTGACCTGCTTGAAGCAATAGGTGTCAAACAGGTTGGCTACATCCGGGTCGTTAAACGCGATGTGTCCGTTTTCTCCGATCCCCATAAAGCAGGCGTCGGCGTGACCGTGCTGGAATAGGGCGTCATACGCGGCCAGGAGCAGCTTGTTCTGCGGGTTTAAGTAGTTGACCTTTTGAAAGGGTACCTTTGAGAAGATGTGATCGTCCAGATAGCGGCTGAACCGCTGCGGCGCGTCGTCGGCCAGGTCCATGTACTCATCCATGTGAAAGGCTTGAATTTTTGGCCAATCAATTCCCTGAATCCGGCTGAGATGATCAAGAAACTCGTTCTGGGACGGAGCGGCGGCAAAAATTACGCTGCATTCTCTGTGCGACGCCAAAAATGACTTTAAATAATCCGCGGTCTCCTCCGCGGAAACCGCGCCCAATTCCTCCCGCGTGTCGCAGACCAGAACCCTGAGATAATCTACAAAAAATTCGTTCCGCATATGCCACTCCTCTTAGCGCAGGTGTTTGACACGCGCGAAATATTTTTCCTCCAACGCCTTGTTTGCCTCGTCGCCGCCGGGCATGTTTGCGCTTGTCCAGATGGGCGGGGCAACGCCTATCTCCACAAGCTTCTCCGCCGCTTTCAACATCAGGCAGTTAATGGCAAAGCAGTTGCAGAAGGTGGATACGGGGCCCATAGGCTGCTCCACGCCCGCCAGCGGCACCACCGCATCGCCCTCGGGGAGATGGTTGTTGACGTAGACATCCACCTGTTCAAACAGGTTTTTCCCGCTCGGATGCCTGGCCGGTGAGCCGGGGGGCACGATCCTGGCAAAACTATCGGAGGTGATGCCAATGGTTTTGAGTCCGCGTCTTTTGGCCTCCAACGCCACGTCAATAGTCATGGCGTTGATCCCGTAGGCGTTGACAATGACCAGTACCTCGCCGGCCCGGTTTAGCCCGTAAGCATCCATTACCCGGATGCCATAGCCGGGACAGCGCTCTATGATGTTGCTCCGTTTCGCCCCATGGATCACGTTAGTGCCCGCGTCAAGGATGGCGTCGATGGGCGCCAGGCCCCCGGCCCGCCACAGGACCTCCTCAACAGCCATGTTCGAATGACCCCCGGGGCCGATCACGTGGATCAGTTCGTCTCTCGCGATGGCTTCGGCAATCAAACCGGCCCCCCGCTCAAGGGCTTCCGCCTCCTGAGCAATTTGTTCCAACACCTGTTGTATCGTCCGCGCATATTGGGAAAAGAGGTTCTCCATACCGCTTCTTCCTTTCTGTAATATGGCCGCTTATCACAGCAGATAGCGGATTCGCTGTCCATAGTCCCGGAAGTAATTCCTGTTGTATTCGTCGCCGCCGGGCAGATTGATGCTCCGCCAGAGGTCCGGCTTTCTGCCCATGCCAATCAGCTCCTCCACGGCGGACAGCATCAGCAGGTTGATGGCGAACACATTGCACAGGGTGGATGTGGGACCGGCCTGCTGTTCCGCGCCCTCAATGCAGATCACGGCGTCGCCGTATGGCATTTTATTGTCCAGGAATATGTCGCAGACCTCAAAGAGGTTTTTCCCGCTGGGGTGCCTGGCGGGGTGTTCCGGCGGAATCCGGCGGCCAAACTCCGTCGAACACACGCCGATCACGGCAGCGCCCAGCTCCTTGGCCTTCAGTGCCAGTTCCACACACAAAAAGTTGATCCCATAGGCGTTGACCACAACCAGAAGGTCGCCCTCCTTGATATCGTATTCCTCCAAAAGTCCCGCGGCGTACGCCCCGGAGCGCTGGAGGAAGCGGGTTTTGGTGGTTCCATGCAGCAGATTGGTGGCGTCGAGCATGGGGCTGAGCTGCACGGGCATTCCCGCCCGGCACATGCACTCCTCCGTCGCCATATTGGAGTGCCCGCCGGGCCCTACCAGATAGATGAGCCGGTTGTCGGCCAGGCGCTCGGCAATCGCTTTCCCAGCGGCTTGAAAGGCACGGTCGTTGGCAGGATCGCCCATGATGGCGGAGTAGGCCTGAACAACAGCCTGATGGTATTGCAGCATGGATTTTCTCATGTTTTCACCTCATTTTATATTCATTGAGTCATTTGATAAGCAGCCCGGGAAGCCAGAGGGATACTTGCGGAATATAGGTCACCAGCAGCAGCGCGACCAGCATGACCGCATAAAAGGGCAGCATCTTTTTGGACAGCCGGCCGATGTCGATCCCGGATATGCCGCTGGCCACATAGAGTACGCCGCCGACCGGAGGGGTCAGCAATCCGATCCCGCAGACAAAGATCATGAGGACCCCGAAGTGGACAGGGTCCACACCCACCTGCATGAGGACGGGAAGCAGGATTGGGGTGACGATGAGGAGGATAGAACCCATACTCATGAACATTCCCAGGAAGAGCAGCAGAAGATTGGACAGCAGCAGCAAAACATACTTGCTGGATGTCAGTGCCAGCAGGGCTCCGGCCACCATCTTGGGTATGCCGAGATAGGCCACAAGCCACCCGAAGGAGTTAGACACCGCGATAAGGACCATGACAGAGGCCAACGTCTTGACCGTCTTAGATGCAATGGCGTATACCTGCTTCAGCCGCACTGTGCGCAGACCGAGCAGCACCAGGACCAGCGCGTACGCCACGGCAAACGCGGACGCCTCCGTGGCCGTCATGACGCCGCCCACAACGCCGCCCACGACGATCAATACCGTCAGCATGGGAAAAAATGCCGTGATAAAGGTGCGCAGGAGCCGCATCAAGGAAAACCTGCCGTTAACGGGGATATTGTTCCGTTTGGCGTAGATGAAGGAGAACATGCACATCGTGGCACATAACACCGCTCCAGGCAGAATTCCCGCGATCAGCAGGGAATCGATGGCCACGCTGCCAATTGCGCCGGCCGCGCAGGCGTAGATGACCATATTGTGGCTGGGCGGGACCAGCATGCCCTGGATGGAGGTGGCCATGGTGAGTGACCAGGAAAATTCGTCGTCGTAGCCTCCCTTTCTCATCAGGTCGCACTCAATCGGCCCCAAGGAAGCCACATCGGCGATGGCGGAACCGGAAATGCCGCCGAACAGGAAGGACGCCACGCAATTGACCATGGCCAGCCCACCCCGCATCCAGCCCACCAGGGCTTCGGCAAACTCCATGATTTTATCCGTCACCTTTCCAGCGGACATTAGGTCGCCCATGAATACAAAAAACGGCACCGCGAGGAAGGTAAAGGAATTTGTCCCTGCCACCATCCCCTGGTACACCACGGTCAGGGGGATTTTGAGATAAAGCAGTGTGACAATGGTGGCGATCCCCATGGAGTACGCGATCTCAAGCCGGCATATCATCAAAAGCAGAAAGCTGCAGATCAGAATAATCACAGCGACAGTGTTACTCGTCATCCCTTTCCCTTCCCTCCTTGATTCTGCGCACGATGCAGAAAACGCACATATAGATGCTTCCGATCCCGCACAGAAGCAGCGGCAGATACATAAGGCCCTTGGACACCCGGAACCCGGACAGGCGGACCTCTTTGGTGAGATCAAACAGAGCATACCCCTCTGTGATCATAAAGAAGGAAAAAACCGCCACCACAATATTAGACAGATATTTTAAGGCAGCAACAGCTTTGGGCGGCAGGAATCGATCCAACAGCTCCACCCGCATATGGCTCTCATCATAAAGCGCCAGCGTAATGCTGACCATGGACATCCACACCAGAGCCATCAGGCTCAGCTGGTCCGTCCACAAGGGGACGGAGTTGAACACAAACCGGCCGACGACCATCACAATGACGGCAAACAGCTCGATGCCCAGGCAGGCCACACAAATGGCGTTCAAAACCTTGTACACCCATCCGGTGACCGCGCAGTAAACCTGATACGCGGTCCGTTTTTCCTCTGCGCTTTTCATAATCGTTCACCTCCAGATGGTATAGGCAATGCACTTGAAAAAACGCGGACCGCGTTTTTTCACCCGGCGGGTTGCCGGACGTGCGGGGCTAAGCGGGGGCGCATTGAGCCCGTAC
>CATKZW010000064.1 GCA_949841465.1 uncultured Oscillospiraceae bacterium | reverse complement strand
CTGCCGCCCAGACCGCAGCTATCCCAGACCCGTGGTTGCCGGCAACCGCATTTCTCCGGTGTATGTCCCCGCGCGTTGACTCCCCTGCCTGCCGCGCAACTCTCTTTTTGGTAACTTCTGGTTAACTTAATGGCATTGCTCACCGTGAGACGTATTTTTCAGCGCACTTTACACGGAAATGCGTCTCACGGTGAGACGCATTATCCGGCACCAATAAGGAGGCGAACATGGAACCCAATAGCCGAATGAGCGAGATAACAGGCAATCTCAAAAATGATGTGAAAGACCTCCTATCGGAGAGCGCCAACATCGTGACCGGATTTTTCAAGCGCGGACTTTGCACCGTGCGGGCTGTGGCCGATAAATGGAAAGCCTTTGCACAGAGCGTTTCCAGCGCGGCGGACGAGTTGATGAAGCCGCCGTTTATCGAGGGGCCGGAGGCCCCGGCAGTCAGCCTCCACCCCGCCGCCGAACCCATTGTTACCGTTACGGAGAGTCAGGATCGGGATTTTCCCGTGGGTAAGCAGATGCCCCTGTCGGAAGCCAACGAATATGTACGTCAGATAGATGCCCGCCGCCATGAAGCAAAGGGCGCTCCCCATATGGTCAAAGTCAAAATAGACTATGTGCAGGGGGATAGCTGTGACCGTTATTGGCTCCCCCTGGAGATTGGATCGGGCCGCGGCGGGCTGTTGGAACAGATGGAGCAACATCTGGCATACTACCGCGCCGACCCGGAGCGCATTATGCAGGAACTGGACTTTTCCAAGGTGGACGCAAAATACCGGGAGGATTTTCGGGCGGTTTTTTTGCCATTCGTGCAAGAGAGCATCAACGATCTGAACTGTCATCTGCTGCCCTATTTCCGCGACCACTGCAATATTACAGAAATGAAGCGAACAGCGGAGGCCCTTATGCCCGCGATGGGTGAAAGCGGGCAGGCGCGATATAAGCAGGAACTGGAGAATAAGACCACCATGCTGCGGCAGAGGGTGAATAGCGGAGAATTGAAACTGCTGCCCCGTTCGGTGCAAGCCAGACAGGACACACCTCAACAGGCCGCGCAGGATAAGCCCCCGCAGGCACGGCAATCTGTCAGGGTTCGGCTGGAGCAAATCAAGGCAAAGCAGGACGCACAGGCCAAGCAGCCGGACAGGGCACGTCATGTTCCAAGCCGCCCGAAGCTGAAATAGGCGGCAAGTCAATATGGTGAAATGCGTCTCACCGTGAGACGTATTTTTATTGCCTGAAGAAAGGAGGATGCTATGAGAAAACGCGAACATTTCATTGGGCTGTGGCTGGACGATGCCGAGTACCGGCACCTGTTGAAACAGTGTACCCTGTCCGGCCTCAATACCAGCGCCCTGCTCCGGCACAGCATCATGGGCGTAAATATCCAGCCACGCCCGCCCGACACCTACGCCGCCCTGCTGCGGGAGCTGTCGGCCATCGGCAATAATGTGAACCAAATCGCATATTGGGCTAACGCTACCAAGGGCATTGGAAAAGCGGAGATTGCAGAAGCCGCCGCCCTTGTCCGGCAGGCGTGGCGCATGGTAAAGGATACACTGTAATGGCCTATGACAAAATTATCACTCTGCACGGGCGCATGGATCACTGCATTGACTATGTGCTGAACGAGGAAAAAACCGGCCTCGTCGCTGCGCTGGCCTATGCGGAGAACCCAGCCAAAACCCACCGCCTTGTGACCGGCATCAACTGCGACCCGGAAACGGCGCTGTCTGATATGCGCTCCACCAAGAAACGCTGGGACAAAAAAGGCGGCGTCCTGGGCTACCATATCATCCATTCCTACGCCCCCGGTGAGGTAACGCCGGACGAGGCCCACGCCGCTGGCGTTGAGTTTGCCCGCCGTCTGCTGGGGGACAAATACGAGGTTGTTGTGGCGACCCACGTTGACCGCGACCATCTGCACTGCCACATCGTTTTCAATTCCGTTTCCTTTGTGGATGGAAAGAAGTACCGCAGCGACTTCCAGAGCTATTATGGAGATTTGCGCGGCACCTCCAACGAAGTGAGCCGGGAGCGCGGCCTGTCGGTCATTGAGCCAGCAGGCCACGGAAAGCATTATACAGAGTGGACAGCGGAGAAGCAGGGGCGAAAGATTGTGCAAGGCGGCGTCAGGCAGGACATTGACGCGGCTATCGCGGAGAGCTTCACCGTTGACTCGTTCCTCGCCGCCCTGCGGCGGCAGGGCTACACCATTAAATATGGCTCAAATGTGAAGCACACCACCGTCCAGCCCCCCGGCGGGAGCTTTGTGTTCCGTCTGGACAGCCTGGGCGCAGGCTACACCGAGTCCGACATCCGGGAACGGCTGGCGGCAGCGCGGAGGGGTGAACCCTATGAAATGCCAGCGTCACCACCAACAGCCCACATACCGCCGGTACGTCCCATCCCGCAGGTGCGGAGACGCTATGCCGTCCGATGGGGCACCGTCCCCCGCCAGCCGCGCCGGAAGCTGCGCGGTTTTCGTGCGCTCTATATGCGCTACCTATATACGCTCAACAGCTACCGCAAGCCCCGCCGTACCCCACCGCCCGCCGCCGTCCGCAAGGAAGTGGCGAAGCTCCAACGGTACGAAACACAATTCCGTTTTCTCCTGCAATACCGTATTGACACGGACAGCCAGCTTGCCATGCTGGGCGACGCCCTGCAGGGCCAGATTGACCTACTGGTGGATTATCGCAGGGAATTGTACGAGGCACGGCGCGAGGGCCGGGACGTGGGGGCCGAACTGGAAACTGTCAATGGCAAGCTGCGCTCCACCCGCCGCGAGCTGACGATTTGCCGAAAAATTACGGAGGATATTCCGAAAATCAGGGATCAGGAGCAGCTCACGCGGCAACAGGAGCAGCAAGGCTATGAGGCCGTCCGGGATCGAACGGACGAGCAAATAAGAAAGGAGAAGAAAGGCAAATGGATGTAAGTGCTGAAGCTGCGGATGTTGTAGTCCGGGAGAGCATACAGGCAACCGAGGCGGCGGCGAAGCTGACGCTGGAGGGCATGAAGAATGTCGCCGCCCTGCTGCTGGCGATTGCCAAGCAGGACATGAAAGTTGTGGGCCAGACTACGGCCAAGCGGCTGGCCCGCGACCCCGCCCCCGCCGTCGTCATCCCCATCAAGGCCGAGGACAAAGCCAAATTCCAGAAGCTGGCCAAGGAGTTTGGAGTCCTCTATTTTTTCGCACAGAAAAAGGGGAACGACAACGGTATGCTCAATGTCGTTTCCAATGAGAACTACGCCGCCCTGCTCAACGCCATCATGCAGCAGTTGGGCTATCCCATCCCCAAAAAGGAACAGGAGGAGGACACGCAAAAAAAAGCGAAGTCCCGCGCTCCACAAAAGAAATCCTCGCCAGAGCGCGGGAGTGGCTTGAAAGCGTCTCCGACGACTGCGGCGGCGGCTGAGCAGGACTCCCCCACCAAGAAGAAGCTGGATCAGTTACAGCGGCTGGCGGCACAGTCCCGCCCTGGGCCGGAGAAATCGAAAGGAAAGGTAAGGTGAACCTATGCCAAGTTTAAGTGAAATTCTCAATTCCAAGGCTGAGAGCAAGCAGCAGCGCACCGAGAGCCGCAGAGCCGAGCGTGAGCAACTGTCCCAAACGCGGGACGCCTCCCTTATGGCCATCACCACGAACCCGGAGTGCTACACGCAGTACCTGGTTTTGCAGGCGGACAACATCGGCCTGAGCGCTGGGAACATCGCCCTGGCTTTGTCTCAGATGGTGAACCCCACCAAGATCGGCACCACCGATTTTTGGCACAAGCAGGGCCGGTATGTGATGGACGAGGAAATGAACAAGGGGGCCTCGGTTTTCGTCCCGCCCCGTGACCGGAACTTCCGGGGCTACCTTATGGGCAGCTACTACGATGTGAGCCAGACCACCGGCAGGCCGCTGAAAGAGAGCGTCCCGCTGGCCGAGGGCAGCGAGAGGATGAACACGGCCTTTGCCGCCCTGCTGGACGCCGCCCCTGTGGGCTTTGTGGAGAACACGAAGCTGGACGCGCCCGCCCGCTACAATGAGCGCAACTGCGTATTGGAGATCAACACGGAGTACAGCGCGGGGCAGGTGTTCGCCGCCCTCGCCACCGAGATCAGCTATGCCCGCATCCATGACCGGGGCATGAACCGGGACTATGACCGGGAATCGTTTCAGTTGACGGCGGAGAGCATTGGCTTCATGGTATGCCGCCGTTTTGGGGTGGACTGTCCTGTGCCCGACACGGCGGGCGTGGAGAGGTTTTACGGCTACTACACGCCGGATGAGCGGGGCAAATCGCTGGATCTGATGAGGCAGACCGCCCGGAACATGGGCGACACCGTGGAACGGAGCATCCAGCCCCGCCAGCAAGAGCATACCGCCAGCCGGGGCAGCAATAACCGGCAATACGGCAGGCGGTAATCAGGCGGCACGATCCGGGGTATGCCCCCAGCCCTGCGGATTTTACACCGTCGTTCTTTGTCCGTCAAGGCCAAGACAAGCCGCGCCGCCCGCCAGGGGCGGTCGGCGCGGGCCTTGACTGCCAAAGCCCGCCGGTGCTTTTGGTAGCCAAGGGGGGGCATACCCCAAAAACCGGCTTTGCCGGTTTTTGCTACTATGGGGAGACGGGCGCGTTTCCCCGGAAAGCACAGCGGCTGACGTTGGCAGGGACGGCGGGCGCGTCCGCGCCCCGGAACCGGCAAAAATGCGTTTCACGGTGAGACGCATTTTTTCATTTCACCATGAAAGGGGGGAATCAGAATATCAATGTAGCTTATCACATGGACTGCACCGACGTTTTGTGGGAGCTGCCGGAAAACGCCTTTGACCTGGCTGTTGTCGATCCCCCATACGGCCTCAATATCCGGGGCGATATGGGGCGGCGCAAGGGCAGACCCCGCAAATACAAGCAGGTATTTTGGGATGCCAAGCCGCCTCCCCCGGAGTATTTCCGGGAACTGCGGCGTGTGTCCAGGCATCAGGTAATTTGGGGGGCCAACCACTTCATCAGTATGCTCCCCGCCGCAGACAGCCACTGCTGGCTGTGCTGGGACAAGAAGTATTCCCCGGAAGTCTCCTTTGCGTCCTTTGAACTGGCCTGGACGAATTTCGACCTGCCCTGCAAGCGGATCGCGCTGTCATCATTTCAACCGGGCCGCATCCACCCCACGCAGAAGCCCATCGGCCTCTATGCCTGGATATATGCCCTTTTCGCTAAACCGGGCGACAAAATTCTGGACACCCATTTAGGCAGCGGGAGCAGCCGGATCGCCGCCTATGACGCTGGACTGGACTTCACCGGCTATGAGATAGACGGCGACTATTTTGAAGCGCAGGAACGGCGCTTTGCCGCCTATGTACGAGAACACCCACATTAAGAAACAGGAGGTTTTTCCATGAAGAAACACCGCAGGCTGTTTGCCCTCGCCTCCGCGCTCCTGCTGGCCCTGGCCGCTTTGCCCGGTACGGCGCTGGCGGCAGACGCAGAGGGCACGGAACCGGCCCAGGGCGCACCGCCCCCCGCCGTTCTCTATCCGGCAGAGGTGCGGACGAGTGAGGAAAACGGCATGATCCGGCTGGAAAAGGTGTACTATCTCTCCACCCGCGATGACCCCGCCGCCATCCCCACTGGGGACTTTGACCGGGAGGGCCGTCACTACACGCTGTTGGACGTGCTGAAGAATGACCTGAGCGAGACGGATGCCAAGGACTACATCGAGGTTGTCACCCTGGACAGCAGCACCAAGGATATGGGCGAGATTATCAAGATGCTGGAGCCGGAGCGCGAGATCGCCACGGAGGACGGCTACACCGGCATTTTGAAACCCGACTATACCAAGATCACTGTGGAGGCCGCTGGCTATAAAAACAACAGTTGGACAGTATCAGCGACCCGCACCTACCCCAACCTGTCCGACGCCGACGCCTCTTTGCTCCCCAAGACCATCACCGACAGCGGACGGACACTGACGCTGGCCAACGTAGACTGGCAGGAGGCCGGGGAGTTTTACAACGCTGTCGCCAGCTATACCGGCACCGCCAGCGGGCGCAGCGTCACCGGGTACACTGTCTCCGTAGAGTACAGCGGCGAAGTCACCAAGACGAGCCGCGATACCGTCATCTACACGGCGGTTTTCTCCGCAGAAAATACGTCTCACGGTGAGACGCATTTAGACCCGGAACCCACCGCCACCCCGGAGGGCGAGGACGCCCAGCAGACCAAGCCCCCGGAACCCACCCAGGACAGCGGCGGGAGCGTTGCGGGGAAAATCGTTGTGACAGTCCTGGCCGGGATCGCCGCCCTCGCCATCATTGGCTACGGCGGCTGGCGGGGCTACAAATACATTCGTGACAAGAAACGGGGGTATGTCTAATGAAAAAGTATCTTTCCACCATGCTGGCCGTCTGCCTTGTGCTGGCGGCTCTTTCTATGCCCGCCTCCGCGTTGGAGTATACCTTTGACAGCCTGCCCACCGGGGATTTTGGTACGCCCACCAGTACGGAGGACATCATCCAGACCGGGGCCGAACCCGCCAACAAGGATAGGAGCAAGAGCAGCGCCCTCATTCCCCCCGGTTTTGGGACGCCCACCAGCTACCTGCCGGGGAGCGGCGAGTACCTGACCCCGAACCTTGCGGCAGACGGCCCCCTGAGCGGAAACTACACCCTCACCGTGACGGGCGGCACAGGCGGCGGCGCACCGGCCCTCCCTGGCGCAGTTGACACTTCCACGCCTACCAACCCGGCCTATCCCACCACCAGCGGCCCCGTCACCGCCTTTACCGATGTGACCGCCGATCTCTATTACAGCAACGGCAGTTTGGGGACGTTGGAAATTCCGTCCATTGGCTTGACTGTAAAGATCATGCAGGGGACGGACAGCGCGGCGCTGGCCAAGGGCGCGGGGCACTTCACCAACACCAGCATTTGGAACGGCAACGTGGCTTTGGCGGGGCACAACAGAGGTGTAACCAATCATTTTGGCAAAATCCATACGCTTGACACGGGCAACACCATCACCCTCACCACGGCCCTGGGCACCCGCACCTATACCGTCACCAGCGTGGCAAAGGTTGATGTGATGGACAACACCATGCTGGAGGCCACCAGTGACAACTGCATCACCCTGTTTACCTGTGTGATGAATCAGCCCAGCTATCGCTGGTGTGTCCGGGCCGTCGAGGCTTGACACGCCAATTTTAGACAAAATCCTCTGATTATGTTATAATAATGGTGGAGAAATCCAAAATTATATAACATTCTAAGGAGGACTTGACATGAAACGGGGATTTACTTTCGTAGCAGGAATGTTGATGGGCGCGGCCCTGTTCGGAGGCGGCACAGCATATGCGGCGGGCCTTATGGCCGAGCCGTCCAGCCAAACCTTTTATGTGGATGGCAAGCAGGTTTACCTGCAAGCCTACGCCATCGGCGGCAATAACTATGTGAAGCTCCGGGACGTGGGACAGGCGGTAAATTTCAACGTAACCTATGACGGGGCTACCAACAGCGTCCAGATCGCTACCAACGAGCCGTACAGCGAGGACGCACCCACCCCGGCAGTCACAGCCCCCGCCACCCCAGCGGCCCCTGCCAGCTACACCATCAGCGCGGATCACTGGAGCAGGGAAGATTTTTCCCAGCAAGCCAATCCCGCCGTGTTTACCGGCGTTTATGACCGAAACCTGTATAACACGATCCGGCAGACGCTGACGGACGGAAACAGCGAAACCCCCGCCTACACAATGGTGTCCAAGGAGAACTATGGGGAAGTCAAACGGCTGCTGGGACGCATGGACGGGTACTTTTGGTACGATCACTATGTACCGCAGAACTTCACTAACTACTACGAGTACCTGGACTATTTTGCAGTATCTGCCGAAATGTCCGAGGACTACCAGCCCGCGCTCAACTTCATACGCTCCACCGTTGAACAGGCAAACGGTATGGCCTCAGACCGGGAAAAGGTAAAATACCTCAACGATTATCTTTGCAGTTTGATGTCCTATGACAGAAAGGCCATCGCCGGAGTAAGCCGAGTATTCACCCAGCACAGCGGCGAGATCGCGGGCGCTTGCGGCGACTACGCCCACAACTTCAAATTCCTGTGCGGCGCGGCGGGCATCCCCTGCATCACCATCAGCACCACCAACCATTCCTGGAACCTCGTCTACGCAGACGGCCAATGGCTTCATGTGGACGTGTCCGCCAATGACCTGTACCGGCAGGACTACATCCTGCTCACCCGCACCATATCAGACCGTACCGACACCGCGCCAGCAGCTACCGAATTTTTGAAAGAGCTGCTTGTCCCCGGAAGTACAAAGTAACACAGCAAGCCCCTGCACCGGAACGGCAGACCGTGAAAACGGCCTGCCGTTTCCCTTGCCCGGAAATGCGTCTCACCGTGAGACGCATTTCCCCACGACCGCCTTATTGCAGGCGGTTATTTTATTCCCCATAAAAATATAGATCGGGAAAACCCAAACACACGCATGAAAGGAGGATGATTTTTCCCGATTTTCCAGGGGAGGCATAACCTCTTTTCATGCCCACATATGAACAGGAGGTTATATGAAAAAACGAGTTATCGCACTGTTTTTGGCAGCTATCACTATCTTCGGTATGCTGACTGTTCCCGCCAGCGCCGCCTCGCTGAAAGACAGCGGCACCGTCACCATCCAGCAGGCCGGATACGGCAACTATCTGAGCAAGAAGAACGGAGGCACCATCGGCGGCGGCTACTGGAAGTACACCAGCAACAATGGAGCTACCGGCACCGCCTACTGCGTCAACCACGGCCTAAAAGGGGTGTCCCCCTCCAAGGCCCTGACGGTGCAGCCCTACAACCGGGAACCCAAGACGATGGGCGCATTTGCGAATGGGTATCCCAACCGCACATTGGAACAGTTCAAAGAGCTGCACCAGGGCGATGTGCGGGGGATCAACAGTCTCACCGAGGATGAATACAAATACGCCACGCAGATGGCGGTTTGGGCCACCTGCGGCCAGTTGGCCGTACCCGGTACTTCCTTTACGGCTGGCCGCGATACCCTCACCGAGCCTACCTCGGACGCACAGAAAATCCGCATTTTTGATAGTATCAAGGCCATTCTGAACCTCGCCAACGGCTGGACGCAGCACATTTATACCGGGATGTACCTCCGGGCCGAGGAAAACCGGGATGTGCGCGGCGTGGAAGTCGTGCATGAGCGCGGTCTGGCGGGAGCTGCCGAAAGCAATACGGACGGCATCAAAAAGGAAACTATCAACGGGAAAGCGTATTACACCCGCGTGATGTATGTGGCCTCCGCAACCTCCACCTGGATCGACGACTACAAAACCAAAGTATACTCCACCGACGCACCCCAGGGCACTATCTTTGTGGCCGAGAACAACTCGCCTCTGGAGACGGTGCAAGAGAACGGGGCCACCTGTTACAAGGTGGACACCAGCACCCAGCGCAGCACTAACCTCAACTCCAACGGCAGCGAGTATTACGGCGCGTTCAAAGTCTGCGTCCCCGCCGATAATGTGATGGATAATGGCTCCTTTACCATTAAGACCATCGGCGGCGTTGCACAATTCAATTTGTATTTGGCCTACAATCCCGCCGCGTCGGAGCAGTCCTATATTATCTCCGACCCTGGCTATACCAACTGTGACGCACAGGCTACATTCAAGTGGACAACCACCGAGGATCTGCCCGAAACCGCCAGCCTGCAAGTGATTAAGGCCGGGGCGGGCGGCGCTCCGCTGGAGGGGGCCGAGTTTACCCTGACCGGCGATAAGGGCACCAGCGTCAGCGGCACCACCGACCGTAACGGGCAGATCATCTGGACAGACCTCCCCGCCGATGAAAAATTCACTCTGACGGAAACCGCCGCCCCGGAGGGCTATCAGATTGTCGCCCCCATGAATGTCACCCTGACCCCTGGCCGTACCGAGTATCTGACCGTCACCGACGATGTGGAGCGCGGCTTCACCATCAAAAAGGTGGACGCGCAGAACAAGGGCAGCTTACAGGGCGCTGTGTTCCGCTTTGAGCAGATCGACGGCTCCTATATGACCACCGGCATCACCGGCTTTGATGGCACCATCTCTTTTCAGGGCGATGAGCTGCCCTACGGCTCCTACCGTATCACAGAACAGACACCGCCCCAGGGCTATGTGAAGTCCTCCCGTGTGGAAACGGTGAAGTGGGACGGCACCAAGGATGTTCTTATCACCTGGGAGAACGTGCGGGACATCAGCCTGACCATTATCAAGGTGGACGAGCAGACCGGCGTATCCCTGCCCAACGCCACCTTTGATGTGTTCGCTGACGGCAAGCTCATTACCTCTGTCACCACCAACGACAACGGCGAGGCCCGCGTGACCGGCATTAAGAAAGAAGCCTATATTGAGATCGTGGAAACCGCCGCCCCCGCTGGCTATGTGCTGGACAAGACCCCTCACGGCATCCACATCGACCCCTATGACCCGGCCACCGAGGACGACCCTGTGCTGACCGTCACCAACCGGGCGCGGCCCGCCCTGCGTATTCTGAAATACGACCTGACCACCAACGCCCCTATGCCTGATGTGACCTTTGAGGTATGGCACGACGGCGACCTGTTTGGGGAATACACCACCAACGCCAGTGGCGAGATTTTCCTTTATGACCTGGAACCGGGCACCTACCTTGTGAAAGAAATCGCCACGGACGACGCTCACGTTGTCAACAGCACCCCCCAGCAGATCGAATTGAAAGCTGGAGACACGCAGACGCGGGAGCTGGTTTTCTTCAACAGTTTGAAACCGGGCATCCATCTTATCAAGGTGGACAGCATCACCATGAAATCCCTGCCCAACGTCCGCTTTGAGTTCAAGCTGGTGGGTGGCTCCTACCGGCAGGAGTTTACTACCGATATTAATGGCGAGATCGACCTGTCCAAGCTGACCCCCGGCGCATACGAAGTGCGGGAGCTGGAGGCCCCGGAGGGGTATTTGATTGACGACGCTGTGCGGGTGGTGCAGGTGAACCCGGACGAGAACGCCAACTTTGTGTTCACCAACACCCCCAAGCCCGCCCTGCGGCTTATCAAGACCAGCTCGGACGGCACCCGGCTGGGCGGCGTCCATTTCCGCATCGCCCGCATTGAGGACGGCACCCGCTACCTTGACCGTATCACCGACCAGGACGGCGAAATCAACATTTCCAATTTGGAACCGGGCGTATACTCCATCAAGGAGACGGCCACGGTTGCCGACCACATTCTTGACCTCCAGGAATACCATGTGGAGCTGTTCCCCGGCCAGACCAGCACCATCACACTGGAAAATCAGAAGCGGCCCAACCTCATTGTCTACAAAAAGGACGCAGACACCGGCAAGCCCATCCCAGACACCATTTTCACCGTCCGGGCGGCGGACGGCCACAGTGTAGACGAGATCAAGACGGACGCCAACGGCAGGGCCACGCTGGATAACCTGCTCCCCGGCGTGTATGAAATCTCCGAGAAATCTGTCCCGGCCCCCTGGCTCATGGACGCGCCCAGCCAGCTTGTGACCCTCTACCCCAACCGCGACCACACCATCTATTTTGAGAACCACAAGAAACCCACCCTGACCGTAAACAAGGTGGACAGCATCACCGGCAGTCCTATCAAGGGGGCCAAGTTTGAGGTTTGGTACGGCTCCAACAACACGACCACCGGCGAGCTGAACAGCCTG
>CATKZW010000063.1 GCA_949841465.1 uncultured Oscillospiraceae bacterium | reverse complement strand
TTTGGCTGGCTCGACAAATTCCGCAGACTTTGGAAAAATTGTGAACGCAAACTCTTTATTTCTGCTCAGATTCTTACTTTTGCCCTCATTGCCATCCTTATTAGAAGATTTTAAACAGGCTCTAAGAGGCTAACCGCACATTCGTAAAAGCTCCCTCCATAGGAGCCGGCGAGTTCACTCACCGGTCCTACAGAGGGAGCCTGTCAGTTTATGCTGTCTTGCCGTTTAAATACCTGCGCTTAGAGAACCGTTTAGGCCTTGGAGAAGATGTAGACGTACTCCCAAGTGGCGTTCTTGTTGTTCTCAATGTGGCCGTCAGCGTAACCAACCAGCAGCTGGCCGTCGGCGTTCACCGCGATCACGTCCAGCAGCTCGTCGGCCGCCACACCGGTGATCTCCTCGAAGAACACGCCCTCGTCGTCGTCACGGATCTTGAACTGATTTGCACCGAAGAACTCACAGTTACCCTCGCCGATGACATTTACGGTGGTCCACTTCTCCCAGTTGGAGGAGCACTTATAGGAGTTGGAGCTGATGCTGGAGTCGAAGGTCATGGTGGCGGACAGGTTCACCGCGTCTGCGTGGATGTAAGCGGCCTCGTCCACCAGCTTGTTGGTGTCGATGCTCTTCTCCACCTCCAGGAAGCAGGCGTTCTCCTTCACGCTCAGCACACCGTCCGCGGCGGTGTAAGCGCCGGTCAGAACCCACTTGCCCTCAAAGGCGTCGGGGGTAGCGTCGTAGTTGATCACGACGGCGTCGGCGGTGGCGGCGGGAGCAGTGGAGCCGCCGGAGGACTGGGACTCACCGCCGCTGCTGGCGCCGGGCTGCAGCGCGCTGCCGGAGGTGGTCAGGCCAAAGCCATAGGCGTACACGTTGCCGTCGGCATCCTTATAGGCGTAGCTGCCGGAGGGGGACTGAGCCAGGACGGAAGCGTCAATGTACTGATCCTTGTCATAGCCGGGGACGTCGTTGGGGGAGGCGCAGATCCGGTTGTCGTCCACAGCGATGACCGCCTCACAGGAAACCATGGTCACGGGCAGCTTGCCGGTGGGCTTGAAGTTGCCGGTGATTACGTCCATACGGGCCTGAGCGGAGGTGCCGAAGGAACCGATCAGGGCATCCACATGGGGTTCCAGGTTGGTCAGGATCCAGGGGCTGGTGATGTTGATGGAGGCAATGACAATGCCGCCGTTGGCGTGGACGGCCGCCGCGTCGCTGGCCACCTTCTTGATGTCCTGCACGGTGGTAACTTCAACCTTGGTTCCGTCCTTCTCCTGGGTGGCGGGATCAACGTGGTCGATCTCGATGCCTTCCACCAGATCCAGGGTGTGCATATACTCGTCGCCCTGGCCCAGGCTGGCGGGTACGACATCCAGAATGGCGATGTCGGCCTCGTCGGGCTTGCTCACGATGGTGAAGCCCATGGCCTCAATGGCAGCGGTCCAGTTGGCCATGGCGGCCTCGTCCTCGCCCTTGCTGGTGTAGGAGGCCACATAGACCTTTTTGGAGGCGTCGGTCAGCGGGAGCACATTGTCATGGTTCTTCATCAGAACCACAGACTTGTGATTGATCTCCGCCTTCATGTCGGCCAGAGCGGTGGCGTTGTCCTCGCCCACCTTCTTGCTCTCGGCAGCGTCACGATAGGGGTTATCGAACATGCCCAGGTCAATCCAGCTGGTCATACGGTTGGTGGTGGCCCGGTCATAGGCCTCCTTGGTCACCTTGCCGGAGGTAACCGCCTCGGCAGTGGAGGTGTAGTCAATGGAAGCGCCAAAAGCGTCGCCAATGACATCGCAGCCCGCGTTAATCACGGCAGCGTAGCGCTCGGCTTCGGTCATGTCCTGAGCGCCCCAGTTCTGGTTGCTGATGATGTTGGAGTCGGAGTTAATGAAGCCCTCAAAGCCCATGGTCTCCTTCAGCAGGGTCTGGAGCATCACGGTGTTATAGGCGGTGCCGATCTCCTCGGGCTGGAGCTCCACGCCCTTGTAGCTCTGGGGGACGCTGCGCTCGTCGGTGGCGGGACGGCTGTAGGCGGGCATAATGCCGGCCAGGCCCGCGTCAATGGCTGCCTGGAAGCCGGGCAGCTGATACTTCTCCAGGGAGCCCTCGGTGGCGTAGATGCGCCACTGGCCCATGCCGTAGTGGGACTCGAAGCCGTTCTCAGCGGCGCCGTCGCCGGGGAAGTGCTTCATAATCAGGGCCACGTCGCCGACCTGAGCGCCGTCGGTGCCATGCTGATAGCCCTTCACCAGGGCCTCGGCGATGCCGGCCATATCAGTGGGGCTCTCAGTATAGGTGGTGTAGTTGCGGGACCAGCGGGGGTCGGAAATCAGATCGATCTGGGGGCCGTACATCTGATGGATGCCCTTGGCGTCCCAGATGGCAGCGTCCAGCTCAGCGTACTTCTGGATAATGTCATAGCCGTCGCCGGCCGCCACAGCGCCGAAGCCGATGGCCTGCGGATAACCGGCCAGCATGGGGTTGGAGATCAGCATATAGGGGATCATCACCTCGCCCTTGGAGGCGGCGACCCATTCAGCCATCAGGTTCAGGGCGTTGTTGAACAGAGCGCCGGTCTCGGTGTCGGTATCCTTACGGATGACGCCGGAACGGGTGTAGCTCTCCGTCACGTTGGAGGCCGCGTAGGCCGCGCCCATGGCCGCCATGGGGTTGCTGGGGTCGACCTCGACCTCGCCCAGCGCCACCAGTGCGCCCAGATTCACGGTGCCGTCAGCGTTGTAGGCGTCTTCCGCCTTACCTGCCTGAGGGCTTGTGACCAGAGCATTGCGCAGCAGGCCGATGCGCTGGTCGTCGGTCATCTTGCCCAACAGGTCGGCCACGCGCTCCTCGGTGGACAGGCGCCAGTCCTCAAAGGGGTCCAGCTCCTTGTCGTTGTCGCTGTCCTTGAAGTACTTGCCGTCCTCCTGGATGACGCCCACATAGGTCACGCTGATGGTGGGGCCGCCGTCGTTCTTGTAGAACACGGGCTCCACATACTCGGTGGGCGCCTCGCTGCCGGCGGCATAGGGGGCCTCGATGTACTCGGGCTCAGCGGCACTGGGCGAGGGCGAGGGTGAGGGCGAAGGCGACTCGGTCTCTGCCGCAGGCTTGCACCCGCTCAGAGCCGCAACAAGCATCGCCAGAACAAGCGCCGCTGCCACGAATCTCGATGACATCTTCTTTTTCTTCATGTTCTTTCCTCCTGCACTTGATAAGATGATATTCCGAACATGGCGATTGCCATTGTTCACAAAAAACAGGCACAACTCAAAAGAGAATCGTCAGGCATCATGCCATAATTATCAAAAAACAAGCCAAATGAGTGCTTAAAAATTATAACATATGCCGAGAGAATGGGAAAGTGCCACATTTTTCGTCAAAATCCATGTTTCCAACGCGACCTGCTATATGCGTCGTGAATCGCTTCTTTTTGCCGTGAAGAGTTTTTTCTGCCGAGAATCACCGGATTTCCTACGTAAAATCACGATGACTTTCGCGATTATAAATCGATCTGTCAGGAGTTTTCCCCGATGGAATCAATGAATGTCTGCTCAATTTTCTTGTGATGGGACTTTACGATCTGAATTTTTGTCCCATTGATCACCAGATGATCGCTGTGCACGCTTTTTACATGGCGTATATTGACCAGATAAGAACGGCTGCATTGAATGAAGACACGGTCGTCCAGCCGCTCCCGGACGTCGCTGAGCCGCCCTCGAACCTTGTAATCTCCCTGCTCCGTATGGTAAATCAGGTCATGGTCGTACACTTCTACATAATATATACTGCTGGTAGACAGACTGATGACTCCATCTGATGTTTTCAATGGAAAATAATCCTGTCTGTGCTCCCCGATGCTTTTCAGGGCTTTGTTCAGCGCGTAGTCGATCGCGGACTGGTCTGCCGGCTTCAAGATAAAATCTATGGCGTCTACTTTATAGCCCTCGATCGCCCTCTCCGCCAGGTGTGTCACAAAGATCAGCTTTGCGTCTTTATTCACAATCCGCAAAAAGTAAGCTGCGTCCATCCCGTCCATATCGCCCAATTGGATATCCATAAATACAATATCATAATTGGTGCGGCTGCGGATAAATTCCACGCCGTTGTCGTACTTGTGAAGCATATAGGCAACGCCCTTTTCTTTCAGGCAGTTCTCCACGCACTCCTCCAGCGCCTGCCCTTCCAGCTGGTTATTGTCTACAATTGCAATCAGAATCATATGTTCCGTCCCTCAAGTCTTAATTGCCGTCCACTCAGCCTTCTCATCGCTCCTGCTTTGGCTGATTTTCTAAAATGGGCGGCCAGCCAACCGGCTGACCGCCTATTTTGAAGAGAAGATGGCCGGCTTGCAGGCAGCCGCCGGATATCATCTTCCGGTGTCCAATGGCTCAAACGCGCCGAGGATGGAGCAAAGGAAATGGGAGCAGTATAGTCTTACACCCCGGAATAGGCGGCAAAGCCCGCGTCGATGGGCAGCACCACGCCGGTGATGGCGGAGGCGGCCTTGTCGTCGCACAGGAAGAACACGCCGCCCAGCAGCTCCTCGCTCTCCACGTAGCGGCCCATGGGGGTGCCGTTGAGGATCTTGGCGGAGCGGGCCGTGGGGGTGCCGTCCTCATTGAACAGCAGCTTCCGGTTCTGGTTGGACACCAGGAAGCCCGGCGCGATGGCGTTGCAGCGGATGCCGCTGCCCGCGAAGTGGGTGGCCAGCCACTGGGTGAAGTTGCTGATGGCGGCCTTCGCGCCGGAGTAGGCGGGGATCTTGGTCAGCGGGATATAGGCGTTCATGGAGCTGATGTTCAAGATTACGCCGCTCTTCTTGTCCACCATGTCCTTGGCAAAGGCCTGGGTGGGCAGCAAGGTGCCCTGGAAGTTCAGCTTGAACACGAAGTCCACGCCCCCCGCGTCCAGGTCGAAGAAGCCCTTCTGGCCCTCGGCCCACTCGTGCTGATACTCGTTGTCGGTGGTGGCCCGGGGATTGTTGCCGCCCGCGCCGTTCACCAGGATGTCACAGGGGCCCAGGTCCTTCAAAACCTGCTGGTGCACCGCCTCCAGAGCCTCGGGCTCCAGCACGTTGGCCTTGTAGCCCTCGCAGACAAAGCCCTCGGCCTTGCACTCGTCGGCCAGGGCCTTCACGGCCTCCTCGTTCAGGTCCAGAGCGGCCACCTTCGCGCCCGCCTGGGCAAACGCCTTGGCCATGGTGCCGCACAGCACGCCGCCCGCGCCGGTCACCACAACAACCTTACCGGAAAAATTTACATTCAAGGGCAGATCCATTGCATTTTCCTCCTTATTAATTTACTTCTCGTCCAGTTTATCCAGCATGTCCCACACGCCCAGCATATACATGATGCCCAGGGCGCGGTCGTACAATCCGTAGCCGGGCCGCACCGTGCCCGGGCCTTCCGTCCACAGGTGCCGGCCGTGGTCGGGCCGGATATAGCCGTCAAAGCCGCAGTCGTGGTACGCCTTCAGGATATCCAGTATGCCGGTGTCGCCGTCGCAGTCACGGTGGCTGGCCTCGGAGAAGTCGCCGTTCTCAAAGTGCTTCACGTTGCGGATGTGGGCAAAGGCGATGCGGCCGCAGTGCTTCCGCACGATGTCCGCCACGTTGTTCTTCGGGTCCGCGTTCAGGCTGCCCGAGCACAGGGTCAGGCAGTTGTAGGGATCGTCCACCATGGACAGGAAGCGGTCGATGGCCTCACCGTTGACCAGCAGGCGGGGCAGGCCGAAGATGTCCCAGGGGGGGTCGTCCATGTGGATGGCCATTTTGATATCGCACTCCCGGCAGGTGGGCATAATGGCCTCCAGGAAATACTTCAGGTTGTCCCAAAGCTGCTCCTTGGTGACGGGCTTATACTTCTCGAACAGCTCGTCCAGCTTGGCCATCCGCTCCGGCTCCCAGCCGGGGAAGGTCATGTTGTACTTCTCGGTGAAGGACATGACGTAGTCCGCCATCTCCTTGGGGTCCTCATGGATCTTGGACGCCTCGTAATACAGCGCCGTGGAGCCGTCCCCCACCGGATGGAACAGGTCGGTGCGGGTCCAGTCGAACACCGGCATGAAGTTGTAGCAGATCACCTTCACCCCAAAGGGTGCCAGGTTGCGGATGGTCTGCTTGTAGTTCTCGATATACTGGTCCCGGGTGGGCAGGCCGATCTTGATGTCGTCATGAACGTTGACGGACTCCACCACGTCCATGTTGAACCCGTACTCATCCAGCTGCTTCTTGACCGCCGCGATCTCCTCGGGCTGCCAAATCTCCCCGGGCATTTTGTCGTGGAGCGCCCAGACGATGCCCTCCACGCCGGGAATCTGCTTGATGTCGGACAGCTTGATCTGATCGTTGCCCTCACCGTACCAGCGCCATGTCATTTTCATGTGTGGTTCTTCCTCCTCTATTAACATAATTTGAAACCGCAAAATACCCCAGTCTAAAAGTTTCTTTTCGCTTCCTTTTCTTTTCAAAGAAAAGGGAAAAACCCACGCGGACTTACGCTCTCTTTACTGTCTCGTCGGTGATGGTGCTCATGGCCTGCTCCAGGCTCATGCCCTTGGCCACGGCCTCTTTCCGGGCGGCGTTCACCGCCTGCACGGTCTTGACCCGCTCGCCGTCCAGCTCGTAGCCCTTCATGGACCACAAGGTCAGCGCCCAGGCGCACATGGGAATGATGCAGAACAGGACGATGACCACCACGTTCATGCCGGGGGTGTAGGGCGTGGTCTTGGTGGGCAGCTTCTCCAGGCCGATGATGCTCACCGCGACGCCCACCACCGTGGCGGACAGGGAGGACACCAGCTTGTCCACCAGGGAGAACAGGGTGCCCATGATGCCGGGGATGAACTTGCCGGAGCGGTAGGTCTCATAGTCGGCGCAGTCGGCCACCATGGGGATGGGCATATCCGCCGTGGCGTAATACGCGCCGTAGCCGATGCCGAAGAACAGGATAAACAGGATGGTATACATGTTGATAGACAGCTTGCCGCCCGACATAATGCTCATATGCATGGCGCTGTCCGGATTCCACAGCAGCAGCAGGACCAGCACGCCGATATAGCACACGAAAGCTACTGCCACATACCGGGTCAGGGACGCCTTCTGCCCCTTCTTCTGGGACGTGCGCACCGTCAGGGCAAAGAAGGGCACCGCGAACACGTAGCCCAGGATCATCATGGGCATATAAAGCCCGTCGTAGTCCCCCATCATGCAGGAATACAGCATAATGAGCACGGTGACGTTGGTGGCGATGGACAGAGCCAGCTTGCAGCCGCCGCCGGCGATCATCAGCCGCTGGAGGGGCTTATTGGCCTTAATGATGGCGATATACTCGGATACCTTGGTCTTTTCCTGCTTGCCGCCGCCGATGCCGAAGTACTTGGGCTGATCCTTTTCCCAAATGCCGATGATGGCCAGGATGGTGAGCACCACGGACACGCCGATGCCGATGGGGGTCATGGCGGCGAACCAGCTCTGGTTGTAGTCGCCGAAAATGTTGTCACGGGCCAGGATGGGGCCGATGAACTGCATAGCGCCCATGCCCGCCAGGGAGCCCACCGTGTTGAAGATGGTGAACAGGGGGCGCTGCTTGGGGTCGTTGGTGAGCACCGCCTGGGCCGCCCGGGTGACGGAGGTCTGGAAGGTGTAGCCGATGACCCACACGGCGTACAGGCCGATAAACAGCACGTAGCGCAGCCACATCATGGAGGCGGGGACAAAGGGGGTAAGAATATACAGGCAGATGACGGACACCGCCATGATGGCGCTGCCGATGACCATAAAGGGCCGGAATTTGCCGAACCTGCCGTTGGTCTTGTCCATCAGGGCCCCGATGATGGGGTCGGTGATGGCGTCGAACACGCGCATGCCCGTCACCATGAAGGAGGCGAACACGGTGGCGATGCCCAGCACCGTGTTGCCGAAGGTGGCGATATAGGTCAGGATGAGGACATAGTACACATTGGTCGCGCCGTTGTTCAGCGGGAACAGCACCAGCTGATATGGTTTTGCCCGGTTCAGGGTCGTGTTGGGTTCCTGGCTCATTTACACTCTCTCCTCCTTATCGTTGTCACGCTGCGAAACGTCCAGGACGTTCGGTCGCTTTCGCTGCGCTTCTGCTTCTACACCCAGTTTGCGCTGTTGGAGCTCTTGCCCTGGAGCTTATAAGCCGGGTTGGGCTCGTCCACGTGCCGGATGACGCACCGGTCAGTGAACCTGCCGGACGCCGCCTTCAGCTCCACCTCCCCCTCCAGCGGGACCTGGAAGGTGAACACCTTGTCGCCGGCCTTCTCCTCCAGCAGCTTCCCGTTGGCGTAAAGCGCCACCTTGCTCTGGTTGGAGTACACCTTCACCGTGGTGACGGTCTCGGGCCGGTCCACATAGCGGCTGCCGCAGATGTGGACGAAGGGCTCGTCGCTCCACCAGGCCTTGTAAATATAGAAGCTGTCCTTTTTCGTCTTGCGGTCGAAGGTAACCAGCCCCTTGTGGTTCATGCCGGGCTCGCCGCCCTGGTCCCGGGCGTCGGCGGCGAAGTCGAACATGTT
Organism: uncultured Oscillospiraceae bacterium; assembly: GCA_949841465.1. GTDB lineage: Bacteria > Bacillota > Clostridia > Oscillospirales > Oscillospiraceae > Enterenecus. The sequence continues at coordinate 3,507 of CATKZW010000063.1, read as the reverse complement.
CCACAGGTGGGTGGCCCACAGGTAGGGGTGCTTGGCAAAGCAGTTGAGCATATACTCGTTGTATACGCACTGGTACTCCTCGGTGTGGTCGCCCCGGCGGGGCTTGGAGGAGTGGAGATTGGGCATGGCCTCGCAGCCGTACTCGGAATAGCCCAGCGGGCGCTTGGGATAGCGCAGGTGGAAGAACCCCATCCACAGGTCGTTGAGGAACAGCCCCGGCACATACCAGCCCAGGTACAGGTTCCAGCTCACCACATCGGTGATGTGGGCGGACCTGTTGAACGGCCCGCACATGGCGTAGCACGCCAGGGTGGTGAACCGGCTGGGGTCCAGCTCATGGTACAGGTTGTTGAGCACCCGGTGGTTGTCCAGCATGTCCGCCTTGTCCTTGGTGGAGATGGTGATCTCGTTGGACACGCCCCAGCACACAATGCAGGGGTGGTTGTAGTTCTGGACGACCAGCTCCTTGGCCTGGGAGATGGTGTTGTCCCGGCCGTTGGGCATGTGCTCTGAAATATACGGGATCTCCGCCCACACCACCATGCCGTACTGGTCGCACAGGTCATAGAAATACTGATCGTGCTGGTAGTGGGCCAGGCGGACGGTGTTGGCCCCCAGCTCCCGGATCATGGCCATATCGGTATCGTGGTGCTCCCTGCTGATGGCGTTGCCGATGCCCTTCCAGTCCTGGTGGCGGCTGACGCCGTGGAGGGGATAGCTGCGCCCGTTGAGGAAGAACCCCTTTTTCGGGTCCACGGAGAAGGTGCGCACGCCGAACCGGGTGCTGACCTGGTCCACCTCTTTCCCGTCCACCACCAGCACGGCCTCGCAGGTGTAGAGGTACGGGTCCTTCACGCCGTCCCACAGGCGGACGTTGGCCACCGCCAGGGTGATGTCGGTCCCCGTGCCGTGGGCCGCCGTTTTGCCCTTGGCGTCCTTGAGCGTGACGTTGACCTGAGCGCCCTCCACCTTGTGGAAGGTCTCCACCCGCACCCGGCCGTCCTTGCCGTCCACCGTGGGGGTGACCTTCAGGCCGGGGCCGCCGTAGTAGTCCATCTCAAAGTGGTCCTTGTTGACGGTAATCAGCTGCACGTCTCGGTAGATGCCGCCATAGAAGGTGAAGTCCGCCTTCTGGGGGTACACCCGGTCGTTGACGCTGTTGTCCACGTGGACAGTGAGCTGATTGTCCTGCTTGAGCAGGTCCGTCACATCCCAGCGGAAGGTGGAGTAGCCGCCGTCGTGGGCGCCCACGGCTTGACCGTTCAGCTCCACCTTGGCGGAGGCGTTCACCCCCTGAAATTCCAGGTACACCCGCTGGTCCGCCGCGCAGTCCGGCTTTGGAAATTGACAGCGGTAGCTGCATGTCCCACGCCAGTAGTCGTTGCCGCCATCCTGTCCATCCACGTTGTTCCAGGTGTGGGGTATGGTCACCGGACTTTCCCTGCCGTCCGGTCCCGTGAAATCCCACTCTCTGAGCGAAAGCGTTTTCCGCATCTCCGTGTATCTCCCCTCTCTTCAGCATAAATATATCTTGTACATCTAATTGTTTTATTATATTACGGCTTCTGTTTATTGTCAACAAAATAAATGTCCTCAAGCCGTCTTCCTTTAGACAGCAGGGACAAAAGCGGTATTTTTCCTTCGTACAGGGGAAATTTTCCCGGCCGCTTCTTTACAAACGCCCAGCCCGGCAGCCCTCTGGAGGGCGTAGAAAAGAGGCGCTGCTTCAAAGCTCAGAACCACTTCTGAATCATTTGAAACAGCGCCTCTCATGCCCGCGTCTGCTTACTTTGCGTATTCGATGGCCTTGGTCTCCCGGATCAGGTTCACCTTGATCTGGCCGGGGTACTCCAGCTCGTCCTCGATCTTCTTGGCGATCTCCCGGGCCAGCAGCACCATCCTGTCCTCGGAGATTGCCTCGGGGTTGACCATGATGCGCACCTCGCGGCCCGCCTGGATGGCGTAGGCCTTGTCCACCCCGGCGAAGGAGGAGGTGAGCTCCTCCAGCTTTTCCAGCCGTTTGATGTAGTACTCCACGTTCTCCTTCCGTGCACCGGGGCGGGCGGCGGAGATGGCGTCGGCGGCCTGCACCAGGCAGGCAACGATGGTCTTGGCCTCCACGTCGCCGTGGTGGGCCTCAATGGCGTGGATCACGTTCTCGCTCTCCCGGTACTTCCGGGCCAGCTCCACGCCGATCTGCACGTGGGAGCCCTCCACCTCGTGGTCGATGGACTTGCCCAGGTCGTGGAGCAGCCCCGCCCGCTTGGCCTCGGCCACGTTGACGCCAATCTCGGCGGCCAGCAGGCCCGCCAGCTGGGACACCTCAATGGAGTGGTTCAGCACGTTCTGGCCGTAGCTGGTGCGGTAGTGCTGGCGGCCCAGCAGCTTGACCAGCTCGGGGTTGAGCCCGTGGACGTTGGTCTCGAACACGGCCCGCTCGCCCTCGGCGCGGATGGTGGCGTCCACCTCCCGCTTGGCCTTCTCCACCATCTCCTCAATGCGGGTGGGGTGGATGCGGCCGTCCAGAATCAGCTTTTCCAGGGCCAGCCGGGCGATCTCCCGGCGCACCGGGTCGAAGCAGGACACGGTGATGGCCTCGGGGGTGTCGTCGATGATGAGGTCCACGCCGGTCATGGTCTCCAGCGTGCGGATGTTGCGGCCCTCCCGGCCGATGATGCGGCCCTTCATCTCGTCGTTGGGCAGGGGCACCACGGACACCGTCGCCTCGGCCACGTGGTCGGCGGCGCAGCGCTGGATGGCCAGGGCGATCTGCTCCCGGGCATAGGTCTCCGCCTCTTCCTTGTAGCGGGTCTGAATCTCCTTCAGCTTCAGGGCCTGCTCGTGGGTCACGTCGTCCGCCAGCTGGTCGATGAGATAGCGCTTGGCCTCATCCACCGTCAGGCCGGAGATGCGCTCCAGCAGCTCCAGCTGGCTGTCCTTCAGCTTGTCCAGCTCCTGCTTTTCCGCTTCCAGCTGGGCGATGCGGGCGGTGACGTTCTCCTCTTTGCGCTCCAGGTTTTCCAGCTTCCGGTCCAGGTTTTCCTCCTTGGAATTCAGGCGGTTCTCCTGGCGCTGGACCTCAGCGCGGCGGTCCTTGATCTCCTTGTCAAACTCATTGCGGGCTTTGAGGATCTCCTCCTTGGCCTCCACGGTGGCCTCCCGCTTCTTGCTCTCGGCGCTCTTGATGGCGTCGTTGATGATGCGGCGGGCCTCCTCCTCGGCGGAGCCGATCTCCCGCTCGGCGGCCGCCTTGCGCCGCTGGTAGCCGATCACCGCCCCGGCGATGAGGCAGACCAGCCCCACAACGACGGCGATGATGGCTGTGACATACGGTGGCATCTGAGTTCCACACCTCCTGTTTCTTCGATTTTGATTTTTTCAGGGAAATTAGGCAAAATAAGACGCGATGCGTGAAAAAAGACGCACCGCGATAACCGAAAAACCGCCCACCCATTTGGGCGCAGTATTTGAGTGTCAATTAATCTATAGAAGGGCTCAATAGATATA
>CATKZW010000062.1 GCA_949841465.1 uncultured Oscillospiraceae bacterium | reverse complement strand
TCCGGGCGGGCGGGAATTGGCAAATGCCCCCGCTGCGGTAAAAACGTGGTGGAGGGCAAAAAGAGCTTTTACTGCGAGGGCTACCACGATACCCCCTCCTGCGGCTTTGCTCTGTGGAAGAATGACCGCTTCTTTACCAGCAAGCGCAAGGAGCTGACTAAGAAAATCGCCGCTTCTCTCTTGAAAACCGGGCGCGCGGCTGTCACCGGCCTGTTTTCCGAGAAGAAGGGCGTTTTCTATGACGCTACCGTTGTCCTAGATGATGACGGCGGCAAATTTGTCCGCTTCAAGCTGGAATTTGACAACAAATCTACCGAAAAGAAAGGAAAATGAGAATGAATAATAATATTTTTGACCGCCGTTTGAAGGCGATTCTGTCTGCCAGCGGCGTGGAGCGCGGGGAGCTGGCCCGTCACCTGGGCGTGTCCGTGCCCACGGTCAACCGCTGGCTCAACGGTATCAGCACCCCCAACGCCTACCAGCTCCGGGAGATCACCCACTACTTCGGTATGCCCTACGACTGGTTCCTGGAAGCGGACGGCGGCGTCCCCAATGCGGATGATCTGGCCGTCAAGCTGGGTCTGTCCCCGGAGACGGTGGAGGCCCTGCTGGAGCTGGCTGGCTCCGAGAGTGGGGAAGTGCTGACGGCGGTGGACGATGCCGTCTGCGCCGTGATCTCCACCATCAACGCCGTGTACGGCGATCTGCTGGCGATTGCCGAGAACAGCGGGGGTTGAGCCTATGCGTGATGTGGAACAGGTTATTGCGGGGCTGAAAAGTGAGGCGATCCGCGAGATTACCAAGGAAAACGCCCGCCCCGAAGCTCAGTTGGCATGGTATTGGACCTATATTGGTTCCCTGGATATGGCCCAGCAGTTAGGGCTTATCAATGACGCGCGCCGTCAGGCGCTTTACAGGGAGGTGGAGCAATTCAAGCCCGCATATGAAGTAAAGGTCCCCCAGGAGGTGAAGCCGAACCATTTGGCGGCGGCTGAAATGAGCGTGGAGGGCAACTACAACCAGATTGACGGCATCATCAACAATGAAGCCCCCAAGCCGCCCTCTGTCCTGGATAATCTGCGCCAGTGCCAGGAGGAAGCCGGGAAGTCCCAGGGCGGGGCCGCTCCCCCCAGCCGGGACCCGGAGAGGTGACGCCATGCGGCTGACCAACATCGAGAAGGAGACGGTTATCAATTTCAACGAGGCGGAGCGCACAGCCAGTATCTACACCCACAACGAGGCTTTGAAACATCAGCTTTTGGAGCTGTGCCAGACCCACCCGGCGCAGGTACGCCAGACCGCCGCCAACGCCTGGGGCGGGCTGACCTTTGAACTGCCCAAGAAGTGGCTGCGGGTAACGCCGCCCCGTGTCCTCTCCCCGGCGCAGAGGGCCGTGCTGGACAGAATGAATCAGAACAAGCAAAAGGACGGCTGACCGTCCAGACCGCCCGGAGTGGGATGATTTATCCCCCTCCGGGCCTTTCTATACTGAAATAAGGAGGTTTTATGGCAAGCACAGTAAAATTAACATCGGAATTGGCCGCTCGGACCGCCCATGCCGTCACGCAGGATGTGGAGAGCTGGAAACAGTATTTAACGACGGCCTCCCGGCTCTATAAATACCGTTTTGATGAGCAACTGCTGATCTACGCGCAGCGCCCGGACGCTACCGCCTGTGCGGAGATGGAGCTGTGGAACAATACCATGCGCCGCTGGGTCAAGGCCCGGTCCACGGGGATTGCCCTGATTACAAAAGACGCGCGGGGCAAGCCCAAACTGCGGTATGTCTATGACGTAGCGGACACCCGGCCCGTTCGTGGGGCGAAAACACCCTACCTGTGGGAAATGACGGCGGAAAAATCCGGCGCTGTTGCGGAGGCGCTGGAACGGCAGTATGGACCCACGGAGGAAAGTGACATTGGCTGGACGCTCATGGAGCAGGCGAAACGCGCCGTGAGCGAGGTTTACCGGGACCACTTGGAGGACCTGCGCTATGACGTGCGGGACAGCTTTTTGGAGGAACTGGACGACCTCAATCTGGAAGTACGCTATAAAAACCTTCTGACCGCCAGCGTCCAGTACACCCTCCTGACCCGCTGCGGCCTGGACCCCAGCGAGTATTTGGAGGACGAGGACCTTGCGGGCATTGTCGAGTTTTCCACCCCCGCCGTCCTTCACCATTTGGGCAGCGCCGCCAGCAAAGTCTCCCTGGACCTTCTGGAAGAAATCGGCCGCGCCGTCAAGACCTATGACCGGGAACAGGCGAAAAATAAAGAAAAAAATATTGAAAAACCTCTTGCAAAATCGCCTGTGATCGACTATACTAAGGTCAAGGAAGAATTTAACACTGTAAAGCGCGAAAGTGAAGAAAGGAGCGTTACCCATGACGATGGAACTGACTTACAAGCAGGCGGGCGATTACCTGATTCCCGACCTGGAAGTGGACGGAGCGGACGAGTGGGAGGAAATGCCCCTGGGCAAGTACGGGATGCTGCGGGAGACATTTCTGGAGGAACACCACCCAGGGACGCACACCTCCATGCTGCTGACGGGGCGGCTGTACCCGCACCTGCGGGAGATCGACCGGCAGGCGAGGGAGCAGGTGGACCGGATGGTGGCCGACTTGAAGAAGCAGAACGGCGTGGACGAGGCGATGAAGGCCCGCGATCAGATGGGATGGGTCCAGGCGGTGAACAGCTTCACGGCCCAGGCGGAGGAGATCGTGCTGGCGGAGATCGTCTACAAGTAAATCAGGAACAGCAGGAGACGGTGGGCGAACAGCCCGCCGTTTCTGCGTCTGTGGAGGAACCGCCTACCCCTGGGTTGCCGGACCTCTCGCTGTTCTCCCTGTTCCCCACGGTGGAGGAACAGATTGAAAGTATTGCCGAAGCCCAGGAGGAGGACCGGCGGACAACCCAGCAGCATACGTCTACTCCTTCCGGTCAGGTGCAGTCTGCGGTCATTGGCCGCGCCCTCACCTGCGGCGGCAACGAGAAGCACAGCATTGAGCGTATTGTAGCATTTTTCCAGAAGGGTCCCACCGGCTCCGATGCTGCCTCTTTTATGAAAAAGGAGTTTGGGGAGGGCGGCAAGGGCGTTACCATTGGCGGGCAGGAATATTCTCTGTGGTTTAACAGCGAGGGCTTCCGCATCGCGCCGGGACGGTCTGCATTTGGCCCTGGCAGCACACTCATATCCTGGGTGAGCGCCGCCGCTATGACCTCCAACCTCCTGCGGGATGGAACATTTGCTACGCAGGATAAAATTGACGCAGCTCCCGACAACGAAGTGCAGGAACTGGCGGAGAAACTGTGGTATCTCCGCCAGGATTTCAGCGACAGTGCAAAGAAACTGAACCTTATGCCCATCATTTCTCAGCACTTCTTGGGTAAAGGTTTCCCGGACGATACAAAGGAGATTTCTGAACTGCTGAAGCTCCCGGTTCACCGGCAGCAAATTTGGCGGGAAGTGGACGCATTTCTGGATAAGTACAGATTTAACTCGAACCTCCTGCGCTTTCATAAAATTCATGACCCGGTTTACCTGCTCACAAGTATCGACCGTTTATCTGCGGTAAAAGAGCAATATAAGGCGGTAGAGGGGTTCGCCCCGGCAAAGGCCAGCTTCATCACGGAGGACGAGATCACCCGCCTGCTGACCGGAGGCCCCAGCATTGCCGAGAGCAAGCTGCAAATATACTCCTATTTTGTCCAGGGCCACAACGCCAAAGAGTGCGCTGATTTTCTGAAAAGCAGCTATGGCGAAGGTGGACGCTGCTATACCGGCTATGACGAGAACTATGGCACCAAGGGAATCCGTTTCACACGTTCGGATGAGGAATCCGGCTATAAGGGCTATGATACGGTCACGCTGAACTGGAACCAGGTGCAAAAGCGTGTCCGAGCCTTGATTGACAGCGGGCAGTACCTCAACGATCAGGAAAAGGCGTACCTTCCGGCCTATGAGAAAGTAACCCTTGCCCGGAGGATTTATCATTTTTACAGTATGGACCCCAACCGAACCAATCCCCCCAGCAATGATATGGACGCCGCCGTGAAGAAAATCCGGGCCATTCTGGAATCTGATGATTCCAAAAAACACTCTAAACTGTACGGCGAAATGTTCACCATTATGGCTGCTGTTTCCCCGGACAGCCCGGAGTACCGGCGGATGATCCCCGCCCTGCGGGATATGGAGACGTTCACGCGGGGTGAATATTCTCTGTATGAACCTCTGCCGGAAGCTGTTTTGCAGGCGGAGCGCCAGAAGAAGCAGGTGGCAAAAGAGGTCAAGCGAAAAGCCCCCGCGCCCCAACGCACAACTTCCGAGGCCCCGCCTGCTTCCGGGGACCGGCTGGCGGCTGCGGCCCGTGCCCTGGCGAACAAGCGGCGCACCCCGGCCCAGGAGGACCAGAGCGGCCAATTCAGCTTGTTCTCCCCGGCAGCGCCCGCCCCGCTGGAACCGGAACCCTCTGCCCCTCCCCAGGCGGCAGAGCATGAGGAAACCTCCCGCTCTCCGTGGTGGGATGGCTACAAGGAGATCAAAGAGGCGAATCCCCACAATATCGTGCTGTTTCAAGTGGGGGATTTCTTTGAGATGTTCGGTGAGGATGCCAAAACCGCCGCTGCCCTGCTGGACCTCAGCCTGACTACCCGGCCCATCGCCGGTGTCGGGCGTGTGGAGATGTGCGGCATCCCCGCCCATGCGGTGGAGCAGTATGTTGAAAAGCTGCGGGAATTTCATTCTGTGACCCTTGCGCCCGTTGAGGCGCAGACCGGGGAGCGTCGGCCCAGCACCTTGCTCTCCCGGCAGGAACAGGCGATTCAAGACAGCGGTGAACAGGGCTGGAAAACTACCGTTGCCGAGCGCAACTATCAGACCACGGTAACTGCGGAAGAAGCGCCGCTTCTGGCAAGGCTCATGCAGGCCAATGAAATCGGTGCCGCGCAGTTTAACCATGAGAGCGGCGAAGTTACATTCAGCTTTTCGGCGGCTGACCGGGACGCGGTTGAAAATCTGATTGCAAGGCTGCGGGCGGAGCTGGAAAAGGCGGTGGCGGCAAGTTACGCCACTACCAAGCCCCAAAAGCCCGGACGGACCAAGGTGGAGCTGAATTACCGCAATTTTGTGAAGCTGTTCCCGGAAATCGCCAGCGGCGAATACCGCTATTTGAGCATGGAAGCGGGCGAAGCCATGATGCCCCTCCACCTGGAATGGATTGACACGGACGTGATCGCCGTCAGCCATACCTATACGCAGAATGGCGATCTCATGCGCGACCCGGAAATGACCTTCCGGGTGGACCGGGAGAAGGGAACCATGGAACCGCTGACCTTCCGGCAGGACGGCTCTATTCAGATTTATCAGGAGGTCTACCCGGAACCCGGTAAGTGGATTCCCAAGCTGCACCGGGATTTGAACACCTTTGCCCAACAATGGCTGAAGAATATCAGTGAGCAGGGCTACCACAAGCGGGAGGCCGTCATGGTCCGGGACGGCGAGGACGTGCGCCTGACCTTTGACCAGGACGGCAGGGCGGTGGAAAATGACAGTTTAGGCGATAATCCTACTGTCAGGCAGATATATGAGCATTACACGCCCATAGTCAAAAATATGGTTCTGGCGGATACGGCGTATCAAAACGCCTGCGCCAATTCCGACCAGGACCTTGCCCGTTTGGAGGGTAACGAGGCAATCAAGCGGGCGGTGCTGGCGATCAATGAGACACCGCTGTTGAAGCAGTATTATGATAATGCCGCTTTCCGTAACCGGCTCCATCAGGAGATTATCAGCGAAACCTATTCCACAATCTCCCAGCCGGAGCAGGCCGCAAAAACGCCCGTCTCTATGGATTCCCCGGAACGGTTTGAAATTGTCCGCCTTTGGGGAAACGGCCCCTTTGGTATTTATGACAATGCACTGGAACGCTTCTATGCGGAAGGAACCCAAACGCTCCAATTCGTAGAGCGGGGCAGCGCGGAGAATTATCTGGCGAATATCCACCGCGTCACCGGGCGGACGGTTCCCCCAGAGACTTCCGCAGAGTGGGTGGTCACTCCGGTTACGCTCTATGAAACGGCACTGAAAATACTGGACCGGGCAATCGGGAACAGCAGTCTTTCTCAATATCTGCGGGACCGTGATCTGGATTACAATGAAGCGGCGGACACGCTGAATGCTGAAATGCCCGATCTCATGGAGGCGGCGAGGGCTTATCCCGACATTCTTGCCGCGTTCCATTCTCTCCCGATGTTCCGGGAGTGGCTGGTAGAGGACCTCATGGAGCGCCGTTATCAGGACGTGATTACGGACCCGCGCCTTGCGCCGGAACGGTATGCCGACAGCCCGGACGCACCGGATTGGGCGCGGGCTGTCCCCGCTGCGGACCGTTCGGAGCCGGAACAAGCGGAGGCCGGTGCAGAGATACCCCCCGCGCCGGAGACAGTGCCGGAACCAACCGGGGTAGGTGCGCCGGAGCAGCCGGAAACCCCTGCCGCTGTCCAGACTGAACCCAATCTCACCCCCAATGTGGACGAATATCTGGACCTGAAAGCCCGATACCCGGATAAGCTCGTCGGCGTTCAGGTGGGGGACTATATGCTGTTCTACGGGAAGGACGCTGAAGCAGCGGCCCCCACTATGGGGAAGGACCTGCTGACGCGGGATATTCCCGGTTTGGGCAGCACCTTTGTTACCGGGACCTCCCTGGGCTGGCAGTCCGCATTGACGGACCTGCTGGAGCATGGGCATAGCGTGGTCATGGCACGGCCTGACCCCGAACGCGGCCCGGACGCGCCCTATGAGATCATCAAGGAGCGGAGCACGGCGGAGTTCATCCCCCTGGGCATGGAGCTGACCATGGACGGGCGGCGCATGAAGATCGACAGCGTGGACTTCCAGGCGGGGACCGTCAGTCTGCTGGACTTGGATATGAAGGGCTGGTTTCCCATTTTCCGCTCAGAGCCGATTCCCTTTGTGCGGGAATTTATAGAGGAAGCCCAGCGAAGTGAGGAATACACCATTGCGGAGGTGGCGGCACACCGTCAACGGATGGAGGCCGCTGATGAAATCCCCATAGGCATGGAACTGACGGTGGACGGACAGCGTGTAAAAATCCACAGCATAGACGCGGAGCATGATGTTGTCCGCCTGAAAATTCTGGATACGGCCTATTCCTATCTCCAGCGGTCCATCCAAGCCGTGCGGGACCTTGTTGCCAAAGCACGCGTCGCCGTTTTGGGCGCGGATGATTCCGTACCTCCCCCGCCTCCCCCCGAACCGGAGCCGGAACAGGTGGAGATTGACGGTGGGCAGGTGGTTCCGCCCCCTCCGCCAGCTTCCCGCCAGCCGCGCCGGGAACGCCATAACTTCCAGATCACCGATGATAACCTGGGTGTTGGCGGCGAAAAAACGAAATATCAGTACAATGTGGCGGCTATCCGTACCTTGAAGCAGATCGAGGCGGAGAGCCGCCTTGCCACGCCGGAAGAACAGGAGATTCTCTCCCGCTATGTTGGCTGGGGCGGCATTGCCGGGGCGTTTGACCAGAATGACCCCAAGTGGGCGAAAGAATACGCCGAGCTGAAGGAACTGCTGACCCCGGAGGAATACAAATCCGCCTGTGCCACGGTCCTCAACGCCCACTATACCAGCCCCACGGTCATCAAGGCCATGTATCAGGCGGTGGAGAATATGAATTTCCAGCCGGGGACCGTGCTGGAACCGTCCATGGGCATCGGCAACTTTTTCGGCCTCCTGCCGGATTCTCTGGCGTCGGCGAAGCTGTACGGCGTAGAGCTGGACGATCTGACCGGGCGCATTGCCCGACAGCTTTATCAGAACGCCGATATTACCCTTGCCGGTTTTGAACAGACAGACCGGAAGGACTTCTATGATCTGGCGGTGGGCAACGTGCCTTTCGGCCAGTACCCCGTCAATGACCCCGCCTATAACAAGCTGGGCTTCAACATTCACAACTATTTCTTTGCCAAGGCGCTGGACCAGGTACGTCCGGGCGGCATCGTGGCCTTTGTCACCAGCCGCTACACCATGGACGCAAAGGATTCCACCGTGCGGAAGTATCTGGCGGAGCGGGCTGACCTGCTGGGCGCGATCCGTCTGCCCAACAACGCTTTCAAGGCCAACGCCGGGACCGAAGTGGTGTCCGATATTATTTTCCTGCAAAAGCGGGACCGCCCCGCCATTGAGCAGCCGGGATGGGTGCAGGTGGGTGAAAATGAAGATGGATTCAAGATCAACAGCTATTTTCTGGAACACCCGGATATGGTGCTGGGCACGGCCACCTCGGAGAATACGCAGTACGGCAGGCAGGATTACACCGTTGCGCCCATTGCCGGGGCGGACCTCTCCCGGCAGCTTGCCGGGGCCATTCAGAACCTTGCCCCGCCTGACCGGGAACTGCTGGAGATCGAGCCGGAGCAGGAGGACGGCAAAGAGGTTGAATCTATCCCTGCCGACCCTTCTGTACGCAATTTCAGCTACGCACTGTTCAATGGCAAGCTGTATTTCCGCGAAAATTCCCGCATGAAGCCCGTGGACTTGGGCAAGACCCCCACGGAACGGGCCATGGGCATGATCGCCATTCGGGACTGTGCCCGGAAGCTCATTGATTTGCAGTTAGGAAACGCCGGGGACGATGAAATCAAGGCGGAGCAGGCCAAGCTCAACCGCCTTTATGACGCTTTCACGAAAAAACACGGCCTGTTGAGCAGCCTGGGCAACAGGAGGGCCTTTGAACAGGATTCCTCCTACCCGCTTCTGTGTTCCCTGGAAGTGCTGGACGATGAAGGAAATTTGGAGCGCAAGGCGGATATGTTCACCAAGCGCACCATCCAGAACCGGCAGGCCGTCACCAGCGTGGACACGGCGGTGGAGGCCCTGGCGGTGTCCATTGGCGAGAAGGCCCGCGTGGACCTGGAGTATATGGCAGGTCTGATGGGTGGACCCGATAAGATTCCGCAGATCGTGGAGGATTTGAAGGGCATCATTTTCAAGGACCCCGACACCGGCCCCTTCGACTTGGCAGAGGGCGGCGAAAATTGGGCAAGGGGCTGGCAGACGGCGGATGAATACCTCTCCGGCAATGTCCGGGTGAAGCTGGCCCAGGCCCGCGCCGCCGCCGAACAGTATCCGGAGTTCGCCGTCAACGCGGAGAAGCTGGAACAGATACAACCCAAGGACCTGACCGCTTCGGAGATCAGTGTCCGGGTGGGCGCGTCCTGGGTTGCCCCGGAGTATTACCAACAGTTTATGTTTGAGCTGCTGCAAACGCCGGAGCGCCTGCGGGAGAAGAAAATCCGTCTTGATTACTCCGATACGTCCGGTGAATGGCGGGTGCAGGGTAAGAGCGAGGACAGCGCGGATAACGTCCGCGCATATACCACCTACGGCACCAAGCGCATCAACGCCTATGAAATCTTCGAGGCCGCGCTGAACCAGCGGGATGTGCGGATATTTGATAAAAAATGGGAGGACGGAAAGGAGGTCCGCGTCCTCAACGAGAAGCAGACCGCGATTGCCCAGCAGAAGCAGGAGGCAATCTGTGAAGCGTTTAAGGAGTGGATTTTCAAAGACCCGGAGCGCCGGGAGGCTCTGTGCAGGAAGTACAATTCCATATTCAACGCCATCCGGCCCCGCGAGTATGACGGTTCCCATATCCGCTTTGCGGGCATGAACCCGGAAATCTCCCTGCGGCCCCACCAGCAAAACGCCGTGGCCCATATCCTCTATGGCAAGAATACGCTGCTGGCTCACTGTGTCGGCGCAGGCAAGACCTTTGAAATGGTTGCCGCCGCTATGGAGAGCAAGCGCCTGGGCCTGTGCCAGAAATCCCTGTTCGTCGTCCCCAACCACCTGACGGAACAGTGGGGCGGCGATTTTTTACGTCTTTATCCAGGAGCGAAGGTTCTGGTAGCTACCAAGAAGGACTTTGAACCCGCCCGCCGCAAGAAGTTCTGCGCCCGTATCGCCACCGGAGACTATGACGCGGTTATCATCGGACACAGTCAGTTTGAAAAGATTCCCCTCTCCCCGGAACGGCAGAAGGCCGTGATTGAGGACCAGATTGACGAAATTGTTACTGCCATCCGTGAAGCAAAGGAGGAGGATGGAGACAACTTTACCGTCAAGCAGATGGAGAAAACCAAGAAAAAATTGGAGGCCAAGCTGGAAAAGCTGGCGGCAAAAGAGAAAAAGGACAGCGTGGTCACGTTTGAGGAATTAGGCGTTGACCGGCTGTTTGTAGACGAGGCGCACAGCTTTAAGAACCTCTTTTTACACACAAAAATGAGCCGTGTGGCGGGCATCGCTCAGACGGACGCGCAGAAATCCAGCGATATGTACGGCAAATGCCGTTACATGGACGAGATCACCGGCGGGCGTGGTATTACTTTCGCCACGGGGACCCCGATCTCCAACAGTATGGTAGAGTTGTATACCATGATGCGCTACCTCCAATTTGACACGCTGGAACGGAACGGCCACCGTCACTTTGATTCCTGGGCGGCGGACTTTGGTGAGAAGGTGACGGCTATGGAGCTGAAACCGGAGGGAACCGGATTCCGGTCCAAGACCCGGTTCGCCAAATTCTACAATCTCCCGGAGCTTATCAGCATTTGGAAGGAGGCTGCTGATATTCAGACGGCGGATATGCTGAAACTGCCAACCCCGGAGGCTGTCCCCATCACTGTCACCACCGAACCCAGCAAGTTTCAGCAGGAGATGGTGGCGGAGCTGGCTGACCGGGCGGACGCTGTGCGTAACAGGCTGGTGGACCCGTCCGTGGACAATATGCTGCGGATCACGTCTGACGGGCGCAAGCTGGCTCTGGATCAGCGTTTACAGAACCCCCTCTTGCCGGATGACCCAGACAGCAAGGTCAACGCCTGCGTCAAGAATGTTCTCACCGAGTGGCGGAACAGCATGGACATTCGGGGGACCCAATTAGTGTTCTGCGACCTGTCCACGCCCAAGGGGGACGGCAAATTTAACGTCTATGACGATATAAAAGCGAAGCTGATCGCCCAGGGCATCCCCCAGGAGGAAATCGCCTTTATCCACGATGCCAACACCGAAGCGCAAAAGGCGGAGCTGTTCGCCAAGGTGCGCCGGGGGCAGGTGCGCGTCCTCATCGGCAGTACGCAGAAGATGGGCGCTGGCACTAACGTCCAGGACCGGATCGTGGCCTCCCATGACCTTGACTGCCCATGGCGTCCGGCTGATTTGGAGCAGCGGGCGGGCCGTTCTCTGCGCCAGGGCAACATGAATAAGACGGTTAAAATGTTCAAGTACGTTACCAAAGGAACCTTTGACGCATACAACTGGGGTCTGGTGGAAAGTAAGCAGAAATTTATCGGGCAGGTCATGACCGGGAAATCCCCTGCCCGGTCCATTGAGGACGTGGACGCTACCGCCCTCTCCTACGCCGAGGTCAAGGCCCTGGCTACCGGGGATGACCGTATCCGGGAGAAAATGGAGCTGGATGTGCAGGTGGCAAAGCTGAAAATGCTCAAAGCCAACCATACATCCCAGCAGTATGAAATGCAGGATAAGGCGCTGAAATATTATCCGAATAAAATTGCGGAGACAAAGCTGTTTATTGAGGCGCTGGGGAAAGATTTACCCATTGTGCAGGCCAATCCGGTCAAGGACGATGCGTTTACCATGACCGTCATGGGACAGACCTTCACGGAGCGGAAGGGCGCGGGCGAGGCCATTATCAAAGCGTGTATGCTCATGAGCGACCCGGAAAAGCCGCTGGATTTGGGCGAATACCGGGGCTTTCCTATGCAGCTTCATTGTGATGGGTCCAAGTTCAAAATCACCATGAAACAGAATTTGACTTATACTGCGGAGCTGGCCGATGACCCGGTGGGCAATGTCACCCGTATCAACAACGTCCTGGAAGGTATGGCCGAAAAAATCAAAGCGCATGAGGCCCGTCTGGTGACGTTGGAAAAGGAGCTGGCTAACGCCCAGGAGGAATCGGAGCGGCCCTTCCCCAAGGAGGATGAATTACAGCAGAAATCGGCTCGTCTGATCCAGCTTAACCGGGAATTGGAGAAAGCTGACCACAAGTCGGAGGAACAATCTCAGGACGGCGATGATGAACCGGATTTAGATGGTGACAGCGCCCCCGCGCCGGTGCCGCCTGCGCTTTCCGTTGTGGGCGGTGATAAACCGTCCATCCGGGCGGCGCTGCGCTCCTACGTTCCACCCGCGCCGGTGGCTGCTGGCGCGGAAAGAGATCAGCGAAGGGAGGCGGCACTGTGAGAAAGTACGAGGGCCGGACGGTGGGCCTTTACAC
>CATKZW010000061.1 GCA_949841465.1 uncultured Oscillospiraceae bacterium | reverse complement strand
AGCTAACTTCCGGCTCAGGGGAACGGACTTCCTTTGTAGCAGCCTTTCGGCTCTACGGGAGGAAAGAGAACTTGTCCCTGCTGTCCTACAGCTATTGTATCACGGGCATCTCCAAGCCTGCTGATACCTAAAACCTATTAACTTGAAACTTATTATACGAGGAGGTAAACGCCGTGATGGAAACTCTTTCGAAACCAATTTTGGTCTCCGGCAGTTCGGTGGGACCGCTGGAAGTACACTACACTGCGGACGCGGCGCAGACCGGCTGGAATGAGAAGTGCTTTGATTACATCAAGCGTTTTGAAAGGACTGTATGCGAGGCGCTGGGGGTGCGGTACGCTGTGGCCACGCCGTCTTGCACAACTGCACTCCAGCTGTCCCTTTTGACCATCGGCGTCAAAGCCGGGGACGAGGTGATTTTGCCGGACAGCACCTGGGTAGCCACGGCCAACGCCGTGTCCTATACCGGCGCGACGCCTGTTTTTGTAGACGTATGTGAGGATGACTGGACCATGGATCCGGATGCCGTAGAGCGAGCCATCACCACCAAGACGAAAGCCATCATCCCGGTTCATCTCTATGGACACCCCTGCAAAATGGATCGAATCAATGCCATCGCGAAGGCCCGCGGACTGTATGTCATCGAAGACGCGGCCCAGAGCATGGGCAGCCTGTACCACGGCAGGTACGCTGGTTCCTTGGGCGACATGGCTTGCTTCAGCTTCCATGGCTCCAAAATTGTGGTCATGGGCGAGGGCGGGGTATTTACCACCAATGACGAGAAGCTCTATGACCGGGCAAAGTTTTTAGCCGATGTGGCAAAGCATCCCACCAAGCGGTTTTTTAATGACGAAATCGGCTACAAATTCCGCCTTTCCAACCTTCAGGCGGCCTTTGGCACGGCCCAAATGGAACGCCTGGAAGAAATTGTTGCCAAGAAGCGCCAGGTGTTTCAGTGGTATCAGGAGGAGCTGGACGGGATTGAGGGCCTCACATTGAATCCCGAGCTTCCGGGCATCCGAAATAACTACTGGATGGTAACGCCGGTGCTGGACGAGCGTTGGGGGCATGACGCCGAATGGCTGCTGGCAGAACTGGGCAAGTGCGCCATTTCCGGGCGTCCGTTCTTCTATCGGATTACGGATTTCCCCATGTATCAAAAATTCCGCCGAGAGCCCACGCCTGTGGCCCAGCAGCTTCATGAACGGGGGCTGAATCTCCCCTGTGGGGCGGAGTTGACGCGGGAGGAGATTCGGTATGTCTGCGCCCATCTTCGTAGCATTTTGACGGGGGAGCAGTGTCCCCATCCCATTACGGGCTGGCTGGCTCGCCGGGAGCATTTTTTTAAAGAAAAGCATGCTTTTTCTGACATTGAATTTATTGCCCCAGACTTTCACACCATGGATTGCGAAATCTCGCTTAAAGAGACGGGAGAACTTACGCCCGAGCTATTGGATTCGGTTCATGAAAAGTTGGGTTTTCGGCGTCTGTTCATCCGCACAAGGGACACAGACAATGTCAGGCTGAATCGTCTGGGGTTTGTGGAACATCAGCGGATTCCTATGGTGCAGGAAGCCGGGAGCGCGGAGCCCCTTGAGCTATTTCGTCAGCCATATGCGGATATCCATACCTATGAAATCATTTTTGTGAGGGTATTCTGACCTTGTTAGGAGGAACTCATGAGCGATCAAGGAACCGTATACTTTTTCACCGGCCTGTCCGGTGCGGGCAAAACCACCATCGGTGGACTGTTCCACCGGCGGCTCAAAGCTACCAAGCCCAATGTGGTGCTGCTGGATGGAGACGAGATCCGGATGGCATTCGGCGAGGACGTGGGCTACACGCACGACGAGCGCCTGCGCTGGGCGGGGCGGATTTTCCGGGTGTGCCGGCTGTTATCCAGTCAGGGGATTGATGTGGTGGTATGTTCCATCGCCATGTATGAGAGCGTCCGGCGCTGGAACCGGGAGAATATCCCCAATTACAAGGAGATCTACATAAAAGTCAGCAAAGATACCCTGATTCAGCGCAATCAGAAGGGGCTGTATACCGCGGGTAGAAATGTGGTGGGCATTGATCTGCCCTTCGATGAGCCCCAAAGCCCAGATCTCGTGGTGCCCAACGACGGCGGCCGCACACCGCTGGAGCTGGTGGAGGAGCTGGAGCGGGCGCTGTACCCCAACATCGTTGAGACCACGGTGGACAACACCGTGTACTGGAATCAGTATTACAAAAATGGGGTGTGCACGCAGGAGCCCTCTCCCTTTGCCCGGTATGTGGCTACCTTGGTGGAGCCGGGGAAACGGATGGTGGAGCTGGGCTGTGGTAACGGCCGGGACGCGGTGTTTTTCGCTGCCCAGGGATTACACATTACCGCCCTGGACATGTCCCAGGAGGCCATTGCCCAGTTGCAAAGCCGGAACATATCCAACACAGAATTCCTCTGCGGGGATTTTGTTAACTCCAGCGTCCATCAGGCGGAGAGCTATGACTATGCCTACAGCCGGTTTACCATCCACTCCATTAACCGCAACCAGGAGCAGGTGCTGCTAAACAATCTGTTCCGAGGCCTGCGCATTGGTGGAAAGCTGTTCATTGAGGTGCGCGGGGTGAACGACCCGCTGTTCGGGAAGGGAAAGCAGGTGGAACGTAATGCGTTTTTTTACGACAACCATTACCGCCGCTTCATCGTATTAGACGAGTTGGCAGAGGCTCTGGAGCGGCGGGGGTTTCGGGTGGAATACGCCCAGGAGCGCACCGGTTTTGCGCCGTACGGAAACGATGATCCCCCGGTGATCCGTATTGTGGCGGCAAAGCCGGACAGGGTGTTGAGTTAAGGAAGTACTGATTTAATCGCCGAACTTTCAAGAAAAACACAATATATTGTGCTTTTCTTCTTTTGCAAAATCTATATATCGAATTAATCACTGATTCCTTAAATATTTTCCCGGTTAACCCCCTCACGAACTCGGCTTAGTAGTGAGGGGGCTGTTCGCACCTCCTACCTCACCCGGAAAAACACTGGGTTTGCCTAGTCACATCCGGCGACTGAAATACGTTCCCTGACAAAGCACTCAGCAAGTGCAAAGCGACGCTAGCGGATAGGCCTGATGTCCATAAAGCAGTGGTGAAATCTCCCCTGCGTACTATGAAATGATTCCCTCAATATCCATACTGTTTCCGGTATCTCAGCAGCAGCGCCGCCGCCATGACCGTTCCCAACAGCTCCGCCACCGGCGTCGCCAGCCACACGCCGGTGACGCCTCCCAGCAGAACAGGCATGATTTGAATGCTGGCAACTGTGAACAGGAACGACCGGGAAAAGGCCAGCACGGCGGACACCACGCCGTTGGACAGGGCGGTGAACATCCCGCTGGCGAACACATTCAGCCCCACGAACAGAAGCGCAATGGAGCACAGCCGGTTTCCAGCCACCGCCAGCGCATAGACCGGACTGTCTGGCCGGGTGAAGACGCTGACCAGCGGGACGGTTGCCAGCATGGAAACTACAGTGCAGCAGATGGAGGTTCCAAGAATAAAGCGGAGGCTGAACTTTACCAGTTTTTTCAGTTTCTCATGGTTCTGCTCCCCGTGGTAGTAGGAGATCATAGGGGCCACGCCGTAGGAGTAGCCGATAAACAAGGCGCTGACAAACATAAGTACATACATGATGATGGTAATGGCCGCCACGCCGTCCTCCCCCACGTATTTCAGCATAGCCAGATTGAACAGCAGTGTGGTGATGCCGGACACCAGAGAGGTAGCCAGCTCTGACATGCCATTGGTGGAGGCGTGGAACAGCACCTTCCCCCGAAAGACAGGCCTTTCGAAATGGAGCAGGCTGTCCTTTTTCCGGAACACCAGAAATCCCACTACGGCAGTGATGGAATATCCCAGGCCGGTGGCGATGGCCGCACCCTGAATGCCCAGGTCAAACAGGGAGATCAGCGCATAGTCCAGAATGATATTGGTCACGCCGCCTGCCACAGTGCAGATCAGAGACAGCGTAGATTTATCAGCGGCAATCAGATAGAGGGAGAAGTTGTACATTAACAGGATGGGAATGGTAAACAGCAGATAGTTGCTTAGGTAAGTATGGCAATAACCAAACACCGCCGGCGAGAGGTCCATAGTTCCCAGCAGACTGTCCATGAGCGTATAGCCCAGCAGCATCATCACCGCGCCAACCACGCCGTTGGTGAGGATCAGCAGGGTAAAGTCCTGCCGGGCCTCCTGTTCTTTGTGCTCCCCCATTTTCTTCATCACCACGGCGCTGCCGCCGGTTGCCAGCATCCCGGACACAGCCGTAATTAGTGCGATAGCCGGGGCGGTTAGGTTGATGGCGGACAGGGCCTCCATGCCGATCAGGTTGGAGACAAACAGTCCGTCCACCATAGTGTAAAAGGAGTTGAACACGGTCATGACAATGGTAGGGAAGGCGAAGCGCAGAATGTTTGTGCCTGTCACAGGCAGATGATAAGAGTCCAGTTTTGTTTCCATAATAATCCTCCTTGTATCGCAGGTCAGACTTGCTATTTTCCTGTACAGAAGGTATCATAAACCGTGTGGCCGCCACGCAGTCAAGAGAAAATTTATAAAGTTTGGAGGAACGGTGATGGAGCGGAAAAAAGAATGGCTGACCTCCGGAGCCTTTGCCGCCTTATGCGGCACGACCAAGGAGACCCTGCGCCACTACAAGGACGTGGGCCTGCTGCTGCCGGCCCACCAGGGGGATAACCACTATTTTTACTACGATGTGGAGCAGTTCTACGATTTTTTCGCCATCTCCATCTTCCGGCAGACAGGGACGCCGCTGGAGGAGATCCGCCGCTGCCTGCGGGGACAAGATACCGCCCAGACGCTGGAGCTGCTGCGGAAACAGCGGGGCCGCCTGGAAGCGGAGCGGCAAAAGCTGGAGCACATGGACTTTGTGCTGTCCAGCGCCCTGCGCAATCTGGAGTTTGGGCCGGTCCCGGATCTGGTTCCCCAAACTGCCTAGTTTGAGCGAGAGCATCTGTTGGCCCTCCCGGTGGAGGAGCTGGAGGGTCTGACAGCTCCGGCGGCCAGCGAGGATGAACGGATGATCGCCGTGCTGGAGCGCTGCCAGAAGCTGTGCGGCCAGTACAAAATACAGACGGATTTTCAGCTGGGCGCTATCCATTCGCCGGGAGAACAGGGCGGGTCAGGGGCAATCAGTCATCTTTATACCCGCATCAAAGAAAAAGCGGACTTCCCCTATTACATGGAGAAGCCCGCCGGAACCTATTTATATCTTTGCTGTCGAGGACGCTGGGACATCTCTGCAGGCTATGCCGCACTCCATCGTTTCGTCCTTGAGCATGGCTTGAAAACCACAGGAAATGTTTATGCCTGTGATTTAGCTGGATTCATTCTCAATGCGGTGGAGAAAAATGCGGCGTCTATGATTACTGTACGGCTATGATATATTCCGTGCTGGCGGCCTCCTTTTTGATAGCAGAAATACTATCACACCCGGTCTATGATATCCAGGAGTATTCCCGAACAGCGGGGGAGAGGGGGTAGGTGAACACGAGCCTCTCTTTTGGTCAAATCCCGATGAAAACGGGATCAGTGTTCTTGACAGGGGTTTACGCAAGCTGGCGGAGGCAGAGCGGGAGAAAAACGGACGCAAAGCGCAGACAACAATGATAATTGTCGATTCCAAAAGTATTTACAGTGCTGATACCGGAGAAGAAAAGGGCTATGATGCGGGAAAAAGTATCCGGGATAAAACTGCATATTGGCGTAGACATTTTGGGGCTGCCTCACACAATTATGGTGACGACTGCCAATGCAACAGATCGAACCGGCACAATTAATATGATTGGTCATCGCGTCCATGATCTCTGTGGTGCTGCTGAACTTTTGGCTGTCCACATAGGCCTTCAGCATTTCCTTTGAGGTCTTTTCCATAAAAATTCATCTTTTCAATCAAATTCGTTGCCTGCTTCGATTCTTGACTGAAAGGATATCTTTTTATTCTCTTTTACACATCTTTTTCGGAGCTCTTGGCAGATGCCATAATCAAAATTTTTTGCTACAAAGGTATTTCCAACCATTTCAGGATGCGCTATAATGGTCAAAACTGATTGAGGAGGCCGTCCCATGCCCCATATCCTGATTGTTGAAGATGATACTGACATTAACAACTCCACCGCTGAATATCTGAGGCGGAACGGCTGCCTGTGCAGTCAGGCGTTTTCCGGCACGGAGGGGCGGCTGCTGTGGCAGGCGGGCGGCGTTGATCTCTTGCTGGTAGACCTGATGCTCCCGGGGCTGTCCGGCAGTGAACTGATCCGAGAGATACGCCGGTCCAGCCAGGCACCGGTGATCGTCCTGTCGGCCAAAACGGAACTGTCCGACAAGGTGGAGCTGCTGGGCTTGGGGGCGGACGACTACCTGACCAAGCCCTATCAGCTGGAGGAGTTGTGGGCAAGAATCCTGGTGCAGCTGCGCCATGTCAGCGCCGCCCCTCCAGGAGAACTCCTATGCTATCGGGACTGGGTGCTGAACCTGGAGGAGATGACCTTGACCGCTGCCGGCCAGCCGGTGAACCTCACCGCTCACGAGTTTAGGATCGTGGAACTGCTGGCGGGCCGACCCAAACGGGTATTTACCAAACGGCAAATTTATGAGGCGGTCTGGCAGGAGGCATACGCGGTGGAGGACAAAACCATAACCGTCCATGTCAGCAACATCCGCGCCAAGCTGCGCCCCAGCGGCACAGACGGCTACATCCAGACTGTGTGGGGCATTGGATTCAAGCTGGCGGAGTAAACTTTGCACTTTTTTTACCTTTCCTTTGCGATGTTTGGGCAATCGTCTGTTAGACTGGACCTGCAAACAAAAAAGGAGGCTTTTATATGGCAGTGATACAGACAATGGGCCTATCCAAACGCTATAAGGACAACTGGGCGGTAGACCACCTGGACCTGCGGGTGGAGCAGGGAGACATCTATGGCTTCATCGGCCGGAACGGCGCGGGCAAGTCTACCACCCTCAAGCTCCTGTGCGGGCTGGCCCGGCCGACTCAGGGAGAGGCGCTGATTTTTGATAAGCCGGTCCGGGACTCAGTGGCCCGCCGCCGGGCGGGGGCCCTCATTGAGCAGCCGGGGCTCTACCCCGACCTGAGCGGGCGGGAGAATTTACGGCTGTACGCCGCGCTGCTGGGGCTGGACAGCCCGGTGCGGCAGGTGGAGGGCATTCTGGAGACGGTGGGCCTGTCCCCAAAGGAGAAAAAGCCGGTCAAACACTACTCCATGGGCATGAAACAGCGGCTGGGGGTTGGCCTGGCTCTGCTGGGCGGACCTGATCTGCTGCTGCTGGACGAGCCCATCAACGGCCTGGATCCGGAGGGAATCCGGGAGATGCGGGAGCTTTTGCTGGGGCTGAACCGGGAGCGGGGGCTGACCCTGCTGATCAGCTCTCACATTCTGGGGGAGCTGAGTAAGATCGCCACCCGATACGGCATCATCCAAAACGGACGGATGGTGGAGGAGATTACCGCGGTCGAGCTGGAGCAGAAATGCACCGACTATCTCCACCTGCGCACGGACCAGCCTCAAAAGGCGGCGGCCGTGCTGGAACAGGCGCTCCATCTGAAGCGCTGGGAGATGCGTCCGGAAGGCGAAATCCGTGTCTACGAGACGGTGGACGGAAAGGCGGTGGGCCGGGTCCTCGCTGAGGCGGGCATTTCCGTGGAGGAGCTGAGCCTGCACCGGCAGGATCTGGAGGGCTATTTTCTGGAGCGTATGGGAGGTGCGGACCATGTTTAACCTGTTGAAAATGGATATCCGGCGGCTGTTCAAAAGCCGGAGCTTTTATACTATCCTGGCCGTGACGACGGCGCTGTTTGTAATGCTGGTCGCCATGGTGTCCGCCGCATCCGACCCGGAGAAGCTGGACACGCTCAAGAACACCGGCATGGTGGTGACTGACACGTCCAGCGAGGGGATACAGGAGGAGCTCCGGGGTATGGATCAGATGGACTTCCTTTATGAATGCGTACACAGCGGCTTCCTTCTGGTGATCAGCTGCATTGGTGTGACGCTTTTTGTCTACAGCGACTTTTCCAGCGGGTACATCAAAAATATCTGCTTTGCCCGTCCCCGCCGATGGGAGTACGTCCTGTCCAAAATCTGGGTGGCTGGGATTTACAGTGGAATCTTCACGGCGTTAAGCATCATAGTTTCGCTGGTATGCGCTGTCCTGTTTGGGCTGGACTTGGAACCCAGTCCGATTACCGGTATTTTACAGTATGCCTTCTGGCTGTGGCTGCTTAACTGGGCCTTTGACTTGCTGGCGCTGGTGTTGGTGCTGCTGACCCGGGGCTCGACCTTAGGCATCATTATGGCAGTGGTCTCGGGTGGGGGCCTGGACGCGGTGCTCCTGCAAAATTTGTGCCGGCGGTTTGGCTGGCACGATCTGGCGCAGTACCTGCTCAGCATGGTTGCCAGTCAACAGTGTGTGCCCATGCCGAGTACGAGCCAGATATCCATGATCCTGGGCTGCTCTGTTGGCTGGGCCGCGGTATATGTGGCGGGAAGCCTGATCGCCATGGAAAAGCGGGACATATAAGGAGGAATTTGCATGCTGCCTGCCCTGATTTTGGCCCTTGCCGCTCTGGGAATCGCCTTGCTGCGCCTGTGGTCCTACCGCGCCCAAATACTGGAGATGGCCCGGATGCTGGAGGAAACCCCTGCGGAGAGCAATCTGCGCCTGACGACGCGGATGTCCGGCGCGGCCCCCCGGCGGTTGTGCCGCGCGGTGAACACCCGGCTGGAGGAGGGGCAGCGGCTTCGCCTGGAGGCCCGGCAGAGGGAGCAGGAGCTGAAATACACCATGGCCTGCATCTCCCACGACATCCGTACCCCCCTGGCCGGGGCCATGGGCTATTTGCAGCTGCTGGAGGGGGAGCCGGACCGGCAGGGAGAGTATCTGGACATTGTGAAGAAACGGTTGACAGAGCTGGAATCGCTGTTGGAGGAGCTGTTTCTCTATACCCGTTTACAGGGCGGTTCTCTCCCGCTGGAGTGCGGGGAAACGGAGGCCCTGCCGCCCCTGTGGGACGCGCTGGCGGAGTTTTATCCGCAGTTTGAGGCGGCGGGCGTGACGCCGGAGCTGCACTTTGACCGGGAGGATATGACCGTCTGGGCCAGCCGGTCGGCTCTGGACCGGGTGTACCGGAACCTGATCGCCAACGCTCTGCGCCATGGCGGCGGTGGGCTGGCGGTCTCCGGCCGGGACGGAGTAATCTGTTTTTCCAACACATTGCTCCCCGGCCCTAAGCTCGACCTGGAGCATCTGTTTGACCGCTTCTATCAGACCAGCCCCGCCCGGGGAACGGGCGGGGCTGGTCTGGGGCTTTCCATTGTGCGGGAGCTGATGGAAAGGATGGATGGACGAGTATCCGCTCAAATCACGGGAAACATACTGGAAATCACGCTGCTGTTTTCCAGCATATAGAAATTTGAAGCGGAGCGGTGGAAAACATTTCATGACATATTTCCGACATTCTGTTACAACGGACCTTGCCTCTTTGACCTGCTTCTGCTACTCTAATCAAAAAGCGTGGTGGTAAACATGATAAAATTCGCAATCTGTGACGACCAGCCGCTGATGGCCCAGGAGCTTGCCAGCCATCTCGCAAGTTGTATGACGGAAAAGCAAATCACAGCCTACTCTGTCAGCTGCTTTTCGGGTGGACGCGCCCTGCTGGAGAGGGCTGGCAGCTTTGATGTGATCTTCCTGGACATCCAGATGGAGCCGCCGGACGGTATGGAGACGGCCAGGCTGCTGCGCCAACAGGGCGATCACAGTCTGCTGGTCTTTGTGACCGTCCTGAAGGAGCTTGTGTTCGACGCTTTTCAAGTGGAGGCATACGATTATCTGCTCAAGCCCATAAACAGTGCCCATTTCAGGCGGACGATGGACCGGGTTCTCCGTGCGTTGGAGCAGAGAACCCGGTCCATCGTCATCCAGCGGGGAACCGGCTGCGAGGTTGTCCCGCTGTCCACTCTTGTGTACTGCGAGGTGCTGGGACGGAAAATTTATCTTCATAAACAGGACGGAACTGTGATTGACTACTATGACAAGCTGGAGGACCTGGAGCGGCGTGTGGACGGGCGCTTTTTCAAGTGCCATCGGAGCTATCTGGTCAATCTGGACTATGTGTGCGGGTGTCAAGATGGGCAGGTCATGCTGGCACAGGGGGAGCGTATCCCCGCCTCCCGGCTGCGGGAGCGGGAACTGACCCAGGCTCTTTTGCGGTATATGAAGGGAAGGAATTTCTAATATGGATTATTTTGGCCTGTGTATGGACGCGCTGAACCTTGCCGGACAAGGCGTGATGCACATCTTCTTCGTCAGTCGGCTTACCGGAAAAGAGCAAAAACCATGGTACTATGCCATTTATATTCTCCTTCTGGGAACGCTTCAGCTTATCTTGGTCAGGCTTTCCCTCAGCGGGACTCTGTCCATTGCAGTGTGTGTACTTGGGCTGTACGCCGTCAGCCGTTTCGGGATGGGAAACCGGCCAGGCATATCCTGGCTGGCCGCTGTGCTGGCTTTCTACGTCTCACAGCTCTCCTTTGGGATCATCAACTCCATAGAGGCGGCGCTGTTTCCCCATTTCATCGGAAATCCGCTGCTATATCTGCTGCTCCTGGCGGCGCAGGGAATTTTCTTTGGGCTGTGCATCGGCTGCTATCATGCCGTGTTAAAGCTCCTGGCCTGGACCGAGGACAGCCAGACCCCTTATATCGGCCTGCTGCTGTTTCCCGGCCTGTTTATCTTTGCCGCAGAGCTGTATATCCTCCACACCGCTTACAGCTTTTTCGCCCCTATGATCTCTTTGGAGGAGGTGGGCAAACACAGTACGCTGCTGCTCCTGCAAGCTATGGGGCTGGCGGCGCTGCTGTGTACCCTGTACGCCTACCGTCAACTCTGCCAGGGCTTTCAGGCCCGGGCGGCGCTGCAATCCCTGACCCAGGCGGCCCGCACGCAGAAGGTCTATATCACGGAGGCTCAGGCGCGCTATGAGCAGACAAAATCCTTCCGCCACGACATCAAAAACCATCTGTCCGTATTGGACGGCCTGCTCAAAAGCGGAAAGCTGGAGGAGGGCCGGGAATATCTGAAAAAGCTGGAGACCGTCTCGGAGGCCCTGTCCTTCCCCTACCAGACCGGCAACCCGGTGGTGGACATCCTGCTGGGGGAGAAGCTGGGGTTGGCGAAGGAGATCGCGGCGGAGGTGCCTTTGCTTCTGCCCAAGCCCTGCGGGATCGACGATTTTGACCTGTGCGTGCTCTTTGCCAACGCCCTGGACAACGCCATCGCCGCCTGCCGGTCCAGCGATGGCGCCAAAGCCATCCGGATCAGTGGGAAGCAGCAGGGGGATTTCTATATGCTGACCTTTGAGAACACTTGCTCGGATGATCCCCTGCCGCCAGCCGGGACCGGGCGTTCCAACATTGAGGCGGTGGCAGAAAAATATCATGGTGCGGTGCTGACAGAGAAAAACGGAAAACAGTTCTATTTGAGTGTGCTGCTGAACATTTCATGACATCCAGAAAGCATTTCAATACAAAAGCCTTGAAGCTAACGTTCTGCTGGGTAGACTGATAACTAGCAAAGATCTTTGCCAAAAATCAATTCAAGGAGGAATAAGCAATGATACCGATTTCTGGTGTGAACACTGGCGCGGCCCAGCACTTGACAGCGTCAGAGAGGGCGCTTGGCTCACCCAAGGTCCAAAAGTCCGAGGAGGAAGCCCAGGGCCGGCTCTTGAAGCCTGTGATGGATGAATACGTTCCGGAGAAGCCGCAGGAGCCCTCCGGCCGCTACTGGATAGGTAAGGACGAGGACGGCCAGCCCAAGGTTTACTTTGACGACCGGTCGCGGTCGGCGGAAGCCCCCAAACGGCCAGAGGCTGCACCCGACGCCAAGAAGCCGGATGCAGATGCTCCCAAGGCGGAGGAGCTCGGGCAGGACAAGGGAGCGAAGGGTCCGGAGAAGAAGGGCGGCGAAAAAGAGGAGAAATACACCTGTAATACCGACAAGGTGGATCGCGAGATCGAAAAGCTGAAAAAGAAGCGGGCGGAACTGGCGCAGCGGCTCAATACCGAGACAGACGAGGCCAAGATCAAGGATCTGGAGCGTCAGCTAGCCCAGGTAGAGCGGGAATTGAAGCAGAAGGACAACGACACATACCGGAAGCAGCACGCCACATTTATTAACTTGGGATCAGCATCGTGACCGTCCCCACCGCCATAGACACCCTAACCATGGCGGCAGATCCCTTCCATGCCCTGAAAGAGGCCTCTTTAGAGCAAACGGTACGTTTCCGGCACGCCCAAAAACGAGAGCGCCGCGACGCGGACACAAAAAATTGTGTACGCGTCGCGGCACGTTTGCCTTTAATAGCAGGATATAGA
>CATKZW010000060.1 GCA_949841465.1 uncultured Oscillospiraceae bacterium | reverse complement strand
AAAGGACGAAACGTCATGAGAGTGATCACCGGATTGGCCAAGGGGCGGCGCTTAGAGGAGCTGCCCGGCCTGGACACAAGGCCCACTACTTCACGGGTAAAGGAGGGGCTGTTCAGCGCCATCCAGGTTGACATTGAGGGGCGGCGGGTGCTGGACCTGTTTGCCGGAACCGGGCAGCTTGGCATTGAGGCGCTGTCCCGGGGAGCGGCCTTCTGCGACTTTGTGGACAGCGCACCCGCCGCTTTGAAGGTGGTGCAGCGGAACATCAAAACCTGCGGCTTTGAGGGCCGCTCCGCCTGCCATGGGAAGGACTTTGCGGCGTTCCTCACCCGGGCCTGTGAGAAGTATGGGCTCATCTTTCTGGACCCGCCCTATGCCTCGGGAAATCTGGAGCGGGCGCTGGATCTGCTCACAGCAATTGACATCGTGGTGGAAAATGGTATAATGGTGTGCGAAAGTCCGGCGGACCGCGACCTGCCGGAGCTCCCCCAGCCCTATGAGAAGGGGAGAGAGTACCGCTATGGCAAAATTAAATTCACCTTATACCGCAGGAGGGCGAACCCATGAGACGCGCCATCTATCCCGGCAGCTTTGACCCGGTGACCTTGGGCCACCTGGACATTATCAAGCGTGCCGCCGCCATTTTCGACGAGCTGATCGTATGCGTCAGCGTAAACTCCGCCAAGCCCTCCGGGCTGTTTTCCCCCCAGGAGCGGGTGGAGCTGATCCAGGCGGTGACGGAGGACCTGCCCAACGTGCAGGTGGACTGCTGTCAGGAACTGGTGGCGGAATACGCCAAGCGGAACCGGGCCCGGGTGCTGGTGAAGGGGCTGCGGGCGGTGTCCGACTATGAGTCGGAAATTCAGATGGCCATGCTCAACGCCAAACTCTATCCCAAGCTGGATACGGTGTTTCTTTATACCCGGCCCAAATATGCCTTCCTCAGCTCCACGGTGGTGAAGGAGCTGGCCCGGTATGGAGCGGATTTGTCCGATTTTGTGCCCCGGCAGATCATCGACCGGGTAAGGGCCAAGGTGGGGGAGAGCGGGTAGGGTTGCATCTGACCGCCCACACGTTTACACATGAAAAAGGAGAGATGACGCATGGCGACAGCCGTAGACGAACTGTTGGATATGCTGTTTGATATGATCGACGAGGCGAAAAACGCCGCGTTCAGCAGCGACAAGTGTGTGATCGACCGGGACAAGGCTCTGGACCTCATTGAGGACGCCAAAAAGCAGCTCCCGGTGGATTTGGCCGAGGCTCGGAAGATCCTCAACAGTCGAAACGAGTATCTGGCTGCCGCCAAGCGTGAGGCAGAGGAGATCCGCAAGCGGGCGGAGATTGAGGCCAACCAGATGATCAGCGAGGCGCCGGTGATGATCCAGGCCCGGCAGAAGGCTCGGGAGGTGCTTGCCCACGCCGACGAGGAGGCCAAGAAGACCTGCCGGGAGACCAACGAATACTGTGTGGACTTGCTGCGCCGCACGGAGGACGCCCTGGCCTCCGCCCATGCGGAGATGAGGCAGGTGCACAACCAGTTCCGCTCCGGCATGGGGAGCAGCGGCAGCGACCGCTCCTCCACGGGTCTCTCCTCCGGCGGCAGCCGGATGTATGACGCTGAAGCGGATGAGTGAGATTTTGAGGCCAAAAGGAGAATATTTGAGAAAAGATCCCGCCGCGGTCTCCCGCGGCGGGGTCTTTTCTGTTTTTTGAGGGTTTGAGAACCGGCTTGGGACAGGGATGTGTGGAAAACTGAACGAATGACTGTTCGACTTGTTTTGACGTTTATTCGCCGGGAAACGGGCCAATTTACCGAAAAAAGTTCTTGCAATTTGTAGGGAGGTAGGGTATACTAAAAACGGATTGGAGTAAATTGGAGTAAACTTACTGTTATACGGAGAGAAATGGAGGGAATGAGATGACCGGCACCTACGAGCACAGCATCGACAACGCCGGCCGTCTCATCGTACCTGCTAAGCTCCGGGACAAGCTGGGCTCCACCTTCTATCTGTCCGTAGGGGTAAAGGAGAACCTCACTCTGTATCCTATGGAGACCTGGGACAAGCTGAGGCAGCGTGTGTCTGAGCTGTCCACCACCGACGCGGCGGCGATGGACCTGTTCTTCGCATCCGCCCAGCAGTGCGAGGTGGACAAGCAGTGGCGGTTTCAGGTCCCGTCTTATTTAAAGGACTATGCCAAGATCGACCGGGATGTGGTGGTTACCGGCAACAACGACCGGGCCCAGATCTGGAGCGCGGACAACTGGAAGGCCAAGACCCAGCAGCAGCTCAACCCGGAGACTATTGCCAACCTGATGCGGAACCTGGGGATTTGATATGGAATATACCCATAAACCAGTACTTTTAAAAGCGTGCCTGGACGGCCTGAACATCAGGCCGGACGGAATCTATGTGGACGGCACCCTGGGCCGGGCGGGCCACTCGCGGGAGATCGTCAAGCGACTCGACACCGGGCGGCTCATCGCCATCGACCGGGACAAGGCCGCGCTGGACGCCGCCCCCGCCCGTCTGGAAGGGCATATGGACAAGGTGACCCTGGTCCGGGGAAACTTCGGCGATTTGCCGGATATCCTGGCCTCCCTCCATGTGGACGGGGTGGACGGGATGCTGTTTGACCTCGGGGTGTCCTCCCCTCAGCTGGACGACGGCAGCCGGGGGTTCTCCTATCTGCAGGACGCGCCGTTGGACATGCGCATGGACCAGTCGGCTGCTCTCACCGCCCGGGACGTGGTGAACGGCTGGGGTCAGGAGGAGCTGAAGCGAATCCTCTGGCAGTACGGCGAGGAGCGGTATTCCAGCTCGATCGCCGCCGCCATCGTTCGGGAGCGGGAGCGGGCCCCCATCGAGACCACTGGCCAACTGGCGGAGCTGATCCGGAGCGCTATGCCCGCCAAGGCACGCCGGGAGAAACAGCACCCTGCCAAGCGCTCCTTCCAGGCCATCCGCATCGCGGTGAACGACGAGCTGGGCGAGGTGGAGCGGCTGCTGAGCGGCGCACTGAACGCGCTGAACCCCGGTGGACGGCTGGCCGTCATCTCCTTCCACTCCCTGGAGGACCGGCTGGTTAAGACCGCTTATGCCGAATGGGCGAAGGGCTGCACCTGCCCATCGGACTTCCCGGTGTGCGTGTGCGGCAAGACCCCTAAGGTCCGGCTGGTGGGCAAAAGGCCCATCGTGGCGGACGAAGACGAGATAACCGGAAATCCCCGGGCCCGGAGCGCAAAGCTGCGGGTGGCGGAGAAGTTCTAAACCCAGACCCTGCGGACAGCAATGTGGGGCGTAGACCAAGGATAAAGGAGCGTGCCTTATGGCTGGACGCAGAAGGAACACGGACAATGTGAGGCGGTATCGGACCTACGGCAGCGCGGCCTATCAGCCGGAATACGAGCAGGAGCCCGTCCGCGCCCCCTCCCGCAAGGAGCAGGTGCGGGGCAACACCGTGCGCCGCCCGGAGCCCAGGCGCGGGGAGCAGATCCGCCCCCGCAAGCGTCCGGCGCTCCGGCCTGACGTTCAAGTACGGCCGCAGGGGGCGGTGTCGCTCTTTGCCATCGTGGGGCTGTTCGCGGTGCTGGCCTGCACGTTCCTGTTTGTGGTGAGCTGCGCCCAGCTGGCAGTGGCCAACAACGACATTGTGGAGCTGCGCTCCCAGCTGGCCGACCTCCAGGACGAGAACCGCACCCTCCAGGCCAAGTACGAGCTGGTATTCGACCTGGAGGCCATTGAGAAGCAGTTCCTCTCCGACGGCACCATGGTCAAGCCTGGCCCCAGCCAGACGGTGTATCTGGACCTGTCCGGCGGGGACAGCGTGGTGTATTATGACGGCGCGGGGAACGGCCTGTCCGGCCTGCTCCAGCGCGGAGAGCGGTTTTTTGCCGGCCTGCTGTCATAAGCGGCCTGTCCCGGCACATACATTGACCCATAGAGAGATAGGGGAGCGCCGGTATGCCCCGCATGGGGCCGCCCCGGCGCTCCCCGCAGGAGGGGCGTGTGGAATGGAACAGTTCCCGCGCCCTTCTCCCGTAACCATGCAAACCAATTGTCGAAGCATCTTCGACCGGAATCTTTTGGATTAGGAGCGTCAGCCCATGCAGGACCCCAACCGCAAGCCCCGCCGTGCCGACGGGAAAAACAACCGAAGCCTGTTCCGGCGCACCATCTTCCTGATGGTGGTGCTGGGCATCGGCATGTTCCTGCCCCTGATTGCCCAGCTCTACAAGCTCCAGATCGTGGAGCAGAAGGACTGGGAGACGCGGGCGGCCAATCAGCAGACCAAGAGCGTCTCTGTGGCTGCCAACCGGGGCACCATCTACGACCGGGAGGGCCGGGCTATGGCCTTGTCCGCCACGGTCTATAAGCTGATCCTGAATCCCATGGGCGTATACGGCGCCGTCAGCAAGGACGACTATATAGGCGAGGACAAAAAGCTGGATGAGCCCGCCTATGAAAAAGCCCTCTACGACCTGCGCAAGACCATCGTGGACGGCATTGTAGAGCTGTTCGGCTATGACGAGGAGCGGCTCTGGACCCGTATTGAGCGCATCAACTCCGGTTATGAGGTGCTGTACTATGAGCTGGAGGAAGAGGATGCAGAGAAGGCCCGGCAGTTCATCAGTAAAAATAAGCTGTCCGCCGGGCTCCAGCTCACCCCCAGCAGCAAGCGGTATTACCCCTTTTCCTCTATCGGCTGCCACGTGCTGGGCTTCATGAGCCAGAACGAGACCAGCGGCGACAACAAGGTGGGCGCCCAGGGCATTGAGGCAATGTATGAGGATGTGCTGTCCGGTGAGCTGGGGCGGGTGGTCACCTCCAAGAACGGCTGGGGTATGGAGATGATCTCCGGCTACGACATGTATTTTGACGCCCAGAACGGCTATGACGTCACCCTCACCCTGGATGAGCGCATCCAGGCCATGCTGGAGCAGACCCTGGCGGAGGGAATTGAGACCTATGACGTGCAGAACGGCGCTTTCGGCATGGCTATCAACCCCCAGACCGGGGCGGTGCTGGCCATGGCCAGCACGCCCAACTTCGACCCCAATAACTACAGCGAGATCATCGACGCGGGCCTTCAGCAGGAGCTGGCGGACATCGCAGCGGAGAAGGGGGAGGACAGCGAGGAGTACGGCGCGGCGTGGGACGCCGCATTCGCGCGCCAGCTGCGCAACCGCACGCTGTCCGACGCCTATGAGCCCGGCTCCGTGTTCAAGCCCATCACCGTGGCCATGGCTTTGGAGGAGGGTGTGGTGTCCCTGGACAGCACATTTTTCTGCGGCGGGTCCAAGGTAGTTATAAAAGGGGCCCAGCCCACCAAGTGCCACAAGGCGGGAGGGCATGGCAGTGAGAATCTCACCCAGGCGGTGATGAACTCCTGCAATGTGGCCATGATGGATATTGCCGAACGGCTGGACCCGGACGTGATGTGGAAGTATTACCAGGACTTCGGACTGCTCAGCGCCACCGGTATTGACCTAGGCGGCGAGGGCAAGCAGTTTTTCTGGACGGAGGAGCATTTTAAAAGCCTCAACGGTACGCTGGACCGGGCCGTGTCCTCCTTCGGCCAAGGCATGAAGATCCTGCCCACCCAGATGATATCCGCCTTTGCCGCTGTCATCAACGGCGGGCACCTGCTTGAGCCCTATCTGGTGCAGAGCATTACCGACCAGGATGGCAACACTGTGTTCTATCACGAGACTCAGGAGGTGCGTCAGGTCATCAGCGAGTCCACCTCCGAGAAGGTCCGGGGTATTCTGGAGCAGGTGGTGGGCACCCCCAAGGGTTCCGGACACAACGCCTATATGAGCGGCTACCGCATCGGCGGCAAAACGGGCACCTCGGAAAAGCTGGATGAGGACACCGGCGACGTCATGTGCTCCTTCATGGGCTTTGCGCCGGTGGATAATCCCCAGGTGCTGGTGCTGCTGGTTTACGATTCCCCCAAGCGCTCCAGTCCCGGCTCCAACTGGACTGCGGGCGGCACCTACATCAGCGGCGGCAACATTGCCGCGCCCATGGCGGGCGCGCTCATCGGCAATATCCTGGACTACATGGGTATCGAGAAGCAGTACAGCTCCGACGAGCTGGCGGGCGTGGACACCATGATGCCCCGGGTGGTTGGTCAGGAGCTGACGGTGGCTAAGGGCGCGCTGCAAAACCAGGGGTTTGAGTGCCGCACAGTGGGTATGGGCAGCATTGTCACCCATCAGGTCCCGGCGGCGGGGGCGTATATCCCCGGCGGGTCCAACGTCATTTTGTATCTGGGCGACGAGGCCCCGGCGGATCAGGTGGAGGTTCCGGACCTGCTCGGGCTCAGCCCTACGGCGGCCAAGGTCAAACTGGAGGAGCAGGGGCTGTTCATGAAGGCCACCGGCGTGGTGGATTACACAGATTCTTCCGTTGTCTGCACCACTCAGTCGGTGAACGCAGGTATGATGGTGTCCCCCGGCACCGTGGTGGAGGCCAGGTTTGTGGCCAGCGTCATTGACTATGGCAACCAATAGGGGTACAATGAAAGACCCTGTGGCCGTGGTGGGCCGGGGCGGCACGCTTACCGCCGGACTGCTGCGCAGGCTGCTGCCCGGGCCGGTGGTAGAGCTCACCCCCTGTCAGGCGGCGCTGTACGAGGGCCCCTGCCGGGCGGTGGTCGTGGAGAACTTTGACCAGCCGTCCGGGCGGACGCTCAGCGGCTGTGCCGCCGCCCGGTGGG
This sequence comes from uncultured Oscillospiraceae bacterium, assembly GCA_949841465.1. Classification (GTDB taxonomy): domain Bacteria; phylum Bacillota; class Clostridia; order Oscillospirales; family Oscillospiraceae; genus Enterenecus. Next base: position 6,612 of record CATKZW010000060.1, on the reverse strand, counting down.
TGCTGTCCCGCCGGGCCGGGGTGACGGTAGTGGGCCTGGACGACCCGGAGGGCCGCCGCTTTGCCGGGGCCATGCCGTCTCAGGTGTATGCCTACTCCGACGGCAGGCCCCAGGCCGATCTCACCGCCAAGGACGTCCGCCTCCGGGGGGAGCGGCTGGAGTTTGTGGCCCTGGCGGGCGGAGAGCTGACCCGCGTCCGGGTGCCGGCGGGGGAGGGGCCCCGGCTGTACGACCATCTGGCGGCATTGGCAGGGGCGCTGGCCCTGGGCGTATCCTTGTCCGATGCCGCGGCGAGGCTGAGTGATTAAGGAGAGCCGGAAATACGAATGAGGAGAGGTTGGAGGATATGACGATGCGGATACTGCTGGCGGCGCTGACTGCTTTTGTGATCTCGGGCGTGGTGGGGTGGTTTTTGATTCCCGCCCTGCGGGCCCTGCACGCGGGCCAGTCCATCAAGGAGATTGGGCCCAACTGGCACAAAAACAAGGAGGGCACCCCCACCATGGGGGGCATCATGTTTATCATCGCGGAGGCAGCGGTGGTATTCGCCTTCAGCTGGCGGGACATGGCGGCGGGGGACTGGTCGGCGGTGTATGTGCTGGCCTTTGCGTTGGTTTGTGGGGCCATCGGTTTTGTGGACGACTTCGCCAAAATCCGCAAGCATGAGAACACCGGCCTCACCGCAGGGTGGAAGTTCCTGCTTCAGCTGGCGGCGGCCATTGCGTTCCTGGCCCTTCTGCGCCGCACCGGACACTTGACCCCCAACCTGTATGTCCCCTTTGTCAACATTACCGTGCCGCTGAATTGGGCGGTGTATCTGGTGTTTGCGGCCTTTGTCATGGTGGGCTGCGTCAACGCGGTGAACCTGACCGATGGGCTGGACGGTCTGGCCGGTTCGGTGACTATGGCGGTGGCGATATTCTTTGCCGTGCTGTCAAAGTGGTGGGAGTTCGGCGCGGTGGGCGTGTTCGCCGGGGCGCTGGCAGGGGGGCTGCTGGGCTTCCTGCTGTACAATTTCCACCCTGCCAAGGTATTTATGGGGGACACTGGCTCCCTGTTTCTGGGCGGCGCGGTGTGCGCCATGGCCTTTGCTCTGGATGCGCCGCTGGTGCTGGTGCCGGTGGGAATCATCTATATAGCGGAGACCATGAGCGATATCATTCAGGTGGGCTATTTTAAGCTCACCCACGGAAAGCGCATTTTCCGCATGGCGCCCCTCCACCACCACCTGGAGCTGGGAGGCTGGAGCGAGGTGCGCATTGTGCTCACCTTTACGGGCATCACCGTGGCGTTCTGCCTGCTGGCGTTTGTGGGCGTGATGTATCGCTACGCGATTTAAATATCAAGCCTGGGGCCCCGCAAAACCGCCCTTTGGTTTTGTGGGGAGAGGAGAAGCAAAGGAGTGAACGTCGTTTTCGAAAAAGACGGAAACGACGTTGAGCGGACTTTGCTTCGATGAGAAAGGAGGGGAGACCAATGGCTAGGAAAGCAAAGCGGGATCTGACCATCGAACAGCAGCTGGCCCGGGGGCCCATCGACCTGCCCTTTTTGGCGCTGGTGATGCTGCTTACCGCCATTGGGCTTATCATGGTGCTGTCCGCCTCCTACGCCTCCGCCATGTATGACCTGGACCCGGATGTGTTCACCGGCGGCGACCCGCTCTACTATTTTAAGCGGCAGTTCGGATTTGCGGTGATCGGCGTGGTCGCCATGTTCATTATCTCCAGGATTGACTACCAGCAGTTCCGCTGGATGTCGGTGTTCGCCCTTGGCATCTCCATTGTGCTGCTGATTCTGGTCTTCACCCCGCTGGGCCGCACGGCCGGCGGCAGTACTGTACGCCGGTGGATCAACCTGTTCGGAATCAGGTTCCAGCCCTCTGAGGTGGCGAAGGTGGGCGTGATTTTGTACTTCGCGGCCAGTTTATCCAAACGAAACAGCCAGCTGGGGCCGCCCAGGAAGTGGAGCAAGCGCACCCTCACCGGGCGAGTCTGCGCCGTGCTGGACCGCATCGGCCTGCTGGAGCTGGTCCCCTACGCGGTCATTCTGGTGGTGGTGCTGGCCCTGCTGTACAAGGAGCCCCACATGTCCGGTATGATCCTCATCACCGTGGCGGCGGCATCGGTGCTGTTTGCCTCCGGCATCAAGCTGTACTGGTTTATTGGCGGCGGCACGCTGGTGGTGGCGGCGCTGACCTTCCTCATCACCCAGACTAAATATATGACCCAGCGCATCACTATCTGGCTGGACCCCTTCCAGGACTACCGGGGGGACGGCTTCCAGCCCATTCAGTCCATGATCGCCATCGGCTCCGGCGGCCTGCTGGGGGTGGGTCTGGGCAACAGCCGGCAGAAGTACCTGTTCCTCCCGGAGGAGCACAACGACTGCATCTTCGCCATCGTCTGCGAGGAGCTGGGCATGGTGGGGGCCATCGTCATTATGGCCCTGTTCTCCCTGCTCATTATCCGGGGGTACTGGCTGGCTCTCCACGCCCGGGACCGGTTCGGCACCTTGCTCATCGTGGGCATCATATCCCTGCTGGCGGTGCAGACCTTCCTGAACATCGGCGTGGCGACCAACGCCATTCCCACCACCGGCATCTCCCTGCCATTTTTCAGCTACGGCGGCACGGCTCTGGCCATCCAACTGGCGGAGATGGGTATGGTATTGAGCGTATCACGGCAGATTGTCGCACCAAAAGCGGAATAAGAGGAAAGGCGGAAGCGAGAGAATGGAGCTTGTGAGACAAACAAGGGCCTTTGCAAAGCCGGTCTTTGTCTTTGCGGGGAGCGGACTTTGCTTCAACGATGTGAGGACAACATGAGAGTGATATTTACCTGCGGCGGCTCGGCGGGGCACGTGAACCCCGCCCTGGCCGTGGCCCAGGTGTTTGAGGCCCATCACCCCGGCTGCGAAATCCTGTTTGTGGGCGCGGAGCGGGGGATGGAACAGCGGCTGGTGTCCCAGGCGGGCTACCCCATTGAGACGGTGAAGGTGTCCACCTTCGAGCGTGCCTGGAGCTTCAAGGTGCTCAAGCACAACGTCAGCAGCGCTTTCAAGCTTCCGGTGGGCCAGCACGAGGCCATGGCTATTCTGAAAAGGTTTAAACCCGACCTGGTGGTGGGTACGGGGGGCTATGCCTCCTATCCCGCTGTCCGCGCGGCGGCAAAACGGCGCATCCCCTGCGCCATCCACGAGTCCAACGCCTATCCGGGGCTGACCACCCGAGCGCTGGCCAACCAGGTGAATTTGGTGATGGTGGGCTTTCCCGAAGCGGCGGAGTATTACAAGGATGCCAAGCGGGTGGCGGTTACCGGCACGCCGGTGCGGGGCGAGTTTTTCTCCCTGGATCGGGAGCAGGCCCGTTTGAAGCTGGGCCTGCTGGACAGCCAGCCTCTGGTCATCTCCTTCTGGGGCTCCCAGGGGGCAGGGCACATGAGTGAGCGCACGGTGGACTTTGTGGAGCGCTGGTCGGCAGAGGGCCGCCGGTTCCACTACATCCACGCTGCCGGGCGGGACTACGAGGACATGACCGCTGAGCTGAAAAAGCGGGGCGTGTCGGTCTCCGACAGCGAGGTGCGGCCCTACATCGACGATATGCCGGTGGTGATGGCGGCCGCCGACCTGGTGATCTGCCGGGCGGGGGCCTCCACCATCGGGGAGCTGACCGCCCTGAGTAAGCCCGCGATTCTGGTGCCGTCCCCCTTTGTGGCGGCCAACCATCAGTATAAAAACGCCAAGGTGCTGGCGGACCGGGGCGGGGTGGAGCTCATTGAGGAGAAGGACTGCACCGGCGGGGAGCTGTACGACAACGCCCTGGCCCTGCTGTCCGACGGGGGGCGCCGGGCGGCCATGGGCCGGGCGCTGAGGGAGCTGGCTGCCCCCCATGCGGCCCAGGATATTTACAAAAATCTGATGTCTTTATTGGAAAAATAGCAAAGGCCGCCCCTTCCACATAGAATGAAGCGAGATTTCTTTCTATGGGGAGGCTTTGCCATGAGTGTGATGTATCTTCGGGGCGGGACGCCGTTGGAGGGGGAGCTGGCCGTCCACGGGGCAAAAAACAGCGTGCTGCCCATTTTGGCGGCCTGTCTGCTGGCTCATGGGCCGGTGACGCTCCACAACTGTCCCCGGCTCACCGACGTGACCGCCGCGCTGGGCATACTGCGGCACCTGGGCTGCCGGGTGGAGCAGGAGGGGCACACCATCACGGTGGACCCCACCGGGGCGGGGGGGAGCACGGTGTCGGAGGAGCAGATGCGGGCCATGCGTTCGTCCATCATCTTCCTGGGTCCGCTGCTGGCCCGAACGGGGGAGGCTCATCTGACCTATCCCGGCGGGTGTGAGCTGGGCCCTCGGCCCATCGACCTGCACCTCAGCGCCATCCGCGCCATGGGGTGCGAGGTCAGCGAGGACCGGGGCATCCACTGCCAGGGACGGCCCCAGGGAGGCGAGGTCCAGCTGGCCCTGCCCAGCGTAGGGGCCACGGAGAACGCCATGCTGTGCGCCGTGGGGGCGGAGGGCCCCACCACCATTGCCAACGCCGCACGGGAGCCGGAGATCGGCGACCTCCAGAATTTTTTGAACAGCCTGGGGGCGGACGTGCGGGGGGCGGGCAGCTCCACCGTCACAGTGGAGGGAGGCCGGGCCCTGTCCGGCGGAGAATTCACCGTCATGGGGGACCGCATCGTGGCGGCCACCCTGCTGTCCGCGGCGGCGGCGGCAGGGGGGAGAGTCCTTCTGCGCGGGGTAGACTGGCGGCATCTGGCCACCGTCCTGTCTGTGTTCCACCAGGCGGGATGTAAGGTGGAGAGCAGGCTGGAGTGCGTGGAACTGGCCCGGGACCGGGATGTTCCCCTGAAAGGCGTGCCTACCATCCGCACGGCTCCCTACCCTGGATTTCCCACCGACGCCCAGGCGCCTGTTATGGCGGCGCTGGCGGCGTCCCAAGGGTGCACGCTGTTTGTGGAGACCATGTTCGACAGCCGCTACCGCCATGTCCCCGAGCTGATCCGCATGGGGGCGAACATCACCACCGAGGGCCGGGTGGCCCTGGTGCGGGGTGTGGAGCGGCTCCGTGGGGCCCGGGTGGAGGCATCCGACCTGCGGGGCGGGGGTGCGCTGGCTGCGGCGGCCCTGGGGGCGGAGGGCACCACCGTCCTGTCCGGCCTGCGGCACATCGACCGAGGCTATGAAGGGCTGGAGGAGATGCTCCGAAGCCTTGGCGCTCAAGTGGAGCGCAGAGAAGAATAGATACGATACAGCTGCTTCATGCGGCGTTCAGATAGATCAGAACGGAGATGATACCGTGGCACGACAGCGCAGACACAGCCGGCCCAGCCGGAGGCGGGGCCGGTTCAGCGGCCTGTATAAAGTGCTGTCCATTCTGCTGGCGGCCGCAGCGCTGGTGGCGGCCTGTATCGTCTTCTTCCGGGTGAATTCCATTGATGTAGCGGGCAATGTGCGTTACACTGCAGAGGAAATTATTGAGGCCTCCGGCATTCAGCAGGGCGACAATCTCATCATCCTGCCGGCCATGCGGGTGTCTGCCTTGATTCAGACCAAGCTGCCCTATGTGGAGCGGGTGGCCATCCAGCCGATCTACCCAGACGGGCTCATCATCAAGGTGACGGAGCGGGTTGCGGCGGCGTCGGTGGACAGCGCGGAGGGCCGCTGGCTCATCTCCGCCCAGGGCAAGCTGCTGGAGAAGGACAACGGCACCATCCAGGCCATCCAGATCACCGGCCTGACCGCGGTAGGGGCTTACGCCGGAGGAATCCTTCAGGCCTCGGAGGAGGAGCAGCTTACCCTGGAATATGTGAGAGAGCTGCTGGTGGCGCTGGAACACCAGGGGATGCTGGCCCAGTGCACCGCGCTGGACTGCACCGCCGCTACCTCCATGACGCTGAACTACGGCATCTATCGGCTCCGCCTGCCCCGCGGCGGGGACTACAATTACTATATTCAGCTGGCCCAGAGCGCCCTGACCCGCGGCCTGGAGGATGGAAAAATTCTGGAGGGGCAGAGCGGTCTGCTGGACCTGACGGTGACGGACGGCAGGGCCCGGTTCCGGCCCGACGCGGATTAAGATTTTGACGAACAACAAAAAACTGCGATTTTCTATTGACCCCGTGGGGAAAAAAGGTTACAATAAAACAAGATGTAGTTATTTACCTAGCTTGAATTACAATCACTGGTTTTACATAGGAGGGTCACAGGATGGCATTTGTAATGGATTCCGCCGCCAGCCACGAGGATGTATTAAAGGTCGTTGGCGTTGGTGGCGCTGGTAATAATGTAGTGAACCGCATGGTGCGTTCTGGGATGCAGGGCGTAGAGTTTATCGCGGTGAACACCGACCGCCAGTGCCTCAACGCATCCGAGGCCACCCAGAAGCTGACCATCGGCGAGAAGCTCACCGGCGGCAAGGGCGCTGGGGCCAACCCCGAGGTGGGGCGAGAGTCCGCCAGGGAGAGCAAAGAGCAGATCAACGCCCTGCTGGAGGGGTCAGACATGGTGTTTGTCACCGCCGGCATGGGGGGCGGCACCGGCACCGGTGCGGCTCCTGTGGTGGCGGAGATCGCAAAGGAGAAGGGCATCCTCACCGTGGGC
>CATKZW010000059.1 GCA_949841465.1 uncultured Oscillospiraceae bacterium | reverse complement strand
GGTCCAAATATCGCAGAGCATGGACAGGGGCAGGTGGGCGGTCTGCTCCTTGCCGCCCAGGACGATCAGCTCCGCATCCTGCTTTTTGCAGCCCAGCAGCTCCGCCGTCATTTCCTCCGACTCCCCCGCCGACAGATCGGCCAGGATCAGGTCCGCCTGCGCCGCCAGGGCATGATCCGGCGCGCCGCTGGCTGAAAAGGAGTGGGTAAATCCCTCCAGCGGCGCCATCGCCTGGATGGTATCCTGCAGCTCCGGTTGACAGCCGGCAAAATATATCGTCAGATGACAGTGGTACATATCAGGTTTCCCCCAATCTCTTCCGGGTGGTTCTCTTTTATTTTATTTATTATATTTTAACGGGCATTGGGCCGGATGTCAACAGGTTCATGCATTTTCTTCGCCGCCAGACAGGGAAAGAGACCGACGCCGCATATGGCCGCGCCGGCCTGTGCTATGTATTTTTCCGGTCAGGACCCTTTTTTGCCTTTGGGACTGTCTTTGACGGCGGGCTCCTCCGCCTCTTCGGACCGCTCCAGCTTCCACCGGGAGTCCTTGATGGTCAGGGTGCGCTGCTTTTTCTTGTCCCCGTGGAGCTGCTTCTTCACCGCCTTGCCGGTGGGCGTGGCCGCCAGGCCGCCCAGGGCGGTCTCCCGGAATTCCACCGGCAGGCGGCGGCCCACCTCGCCCATGGCGTCGATGACCTCGTCCACGGGGATCCGGCTCTCAATGCCCGCCAGGGCCATGTCCGCCGCGGCGATGGCGTTCACCGCGCCGATGACGTTGCGCTTCACGCACGGCACCTCCACCAGCCCCGCCACCGGGTCGCACACCAGCCCCAGCACGTTGTGCAGCGCCATGGCGCAGGCCGCGGCCATCTGCTTGGGACTGCCTCCCCGGGCGGCTACCAGCGCGGCGGCGGCCATGCCGGAGGCGGAGCCCACCTCCGCCTGACAGCCGCCCTCCGCCCCGGAGATGGAGGCCCGGGTGGCGATAACCTGGCCAAACCCGGCGGCCGTATAGAGGCACCTCACCATCTCCTCATCCCCCAGCCGGTCCTTGCGCTGGAGGGGGACGAGCACCGCGGGCAGCACGCCGCAGGCCCCGGCGGTGGGGGCGGCCACGATGCAGCCCATGCAGGCGTTATGCTCTCCCAGCTTCAGCGCCACCCCCATGACCTCCTGGATGAACGGCCCGCAGATGGAGTTAGCCAAAGTGGCCATCTGGGCCCCCTGGCCTCCGGACAGCCCGCAGGGGGAGCGGCGGGTGGGGTCGTAGTCCTGCACGGACTGCTTCATGGCCTGCCACAGCCCGCCCATGCGGTTCAGGCTGGCCTCGGGGTCCGCGCCCCGGTCCCGGCAGTCATCCTCTAAAACGGCCTGCCACAGCGGCTTTTCCGCCGACGCGGACAGCATCGCCTCTACAGAACTAAACATAATCAGCCCTCCCCTAAATCCAAATAGATGCAGCGTACCACCCCGGGAAGCATCTGGATATCCTCAATGATCTCGGGTGTGAGCGGCTGGTCGCATTCCAGGACCATGACGGACACATCGTCCCGGCGGTTGCGGTAGAGCTGCATCCCGGCGATGTTCACCTCATGGTGAGCCAGGCAGCCGCCCACGGCGGATACGATGCCCGGCTTGTCCCAGTTGCGGACGATGAGGGTGGGCATATCGGCGGAAAAGGAGGCTGCCATGCCATCAATGGAGTTCACCCGGATGCGTCCGCCCCCCAGGGAAGAGGCGTTGACCACAATAGTGCGGCCCCGCTCACCGATCAGGGTCATGACTGCGGTGTTGGGGTGGGCGTCCCGCAGGTCTACAGTCTGGATACGAACCTCCAGCCGGGCTTCCTTGGCAAGCTGGAAGCTGTGGGGGATATCCGGGTCATCCGGCTTCATGCCCAGCAGGCCCGCCACGATGGCTTTGTCGGTGCCGTGGCCCGCGCCGGTGGCGGCAAAGGAGCCGTGGAGAGCGATATTTGCCCGGGCGGGCTGAAAACCCAGCAGCTTCCGCCCCACAAAGCCCATCCGAACAGCCCCGGCGGTGTGGGAGGATGAGGGCCCCACCATGATGGGACCCATAATGTCGAAAATGTTCAAAAGAGCGCCCCCTCGAGAGTTCAATTAGGTAAATGTCATTATAACACGCTGATTCATCCGCCGCAAGCAGCCACATAAAAAACCTTGCTGCCTGAACGAGGCTTATCCACCGCAGCTCAATCGGCTGAATCATGTCATACTGATTTTATCACTGCAGACTTCAAGATTCAAGGCGTGTCAATCAAAAACACCAAAATCAAAGGCCCAGGGGCCAGCCCTGAGCCTTTGGTCCGTTATTTCACCACCTGCGCCTTGATGAGGTTGGTGGTGCCGCTGCTGCTCAGCGGCACGCCGGCGGTGATAACCACCGTGTCCCCGGACTGCACCAGACCCTCCTTTTTGGCGGTGTCCGCGCACAGGGAGAACAGCCGGTCGGTGGAGTCCACGCTGCCGGACAGGAAGGGGGCCACGCCCCAGGAGATGGCCAGCTGCCGCCGCACCCGCTCCATGGTGGTCAGCGCCGCCACCATGCACCCCGGGCGGAACCGGGAGATCATCCGGGCGGTGTAGCCGGACTGGGTGGCCGTCAGGATCGCGGTGGCGCCCAGGTCCATGGCGGTGAGGCAGCTGGTGTGGCTGATGGCGTCGGAGATGCTGCTGGTGTGGTCGAACACCGTGCTGCGGAACCGCTTCCAGTAGTCGATGCCCCCCTCGGCGGCCTCCACGATGCTGACCATGGTCTGGAGAGCCTCCACCGGGTGCTTGCCGGAGGCGGTTTCGCCGGACAGCATCACGCAGCTGGTGCCGTCGAACACGGCGTTGGCCACGTCGGACACCTCGGCGCGGGTGGGCCGGGGGTTGCGGATCATGGAGTCCAGCATCTGGGTGGCGGTGATGACCACCTTGCCCTTGTGGATGGCGGCCTTGATCATCTTCTTCTGGAGCACGGGCACCTCATAGGCGGGAATCTCCACGCCCAGGTCGCCCCGGGCCACCATAACGCCGTCGGAGAGGTTGGCGATGGCCTCCAGATTGTCCACGCCCTCCCGGTTCTCGATTTTGGAGATGATGCCGATGTCCTGGCCGCCGCAGGCGTCGAGGACGGCGCGGATCTCCTCCACATCGGAGGCCCGGCGGACGAAGGAGGCGGCGACGAAGTCGAAATCGTTCTCAGCGGCAAAGCGCAGGTCGTCCTTGTCCTTGTCGGTGAGGGCGGGCAGGGCGATGGACACACCGGGGATGTTGATGCTCTTGTGGTTGGACAGGGGGCCGCCGGTGACCACTCTGCAGAGAATGTCCTGGCCGTTGATCTGCTCCACCTCCAGATCCACCAGGCCGTCGTCGATGAGCACGTGGCTGCCGGGCTGGAGCTCCCGATGAAGGTTGGCATAGGTGACGGACACCTGGCGGGCGTCGCCGTCCACGTCCCGGGTGGTGAGGGTAAAGGCGTCGCCGTCGGCCAGCTCGATGCGGCCGCAGGCAAAGGAGCGGATGCGGATCTCGGGGCCCTTGGTGTCCAGGATAGTGGCCACGGGGCGGCCCAGGTTATCCCTCACCCGCTTGAACCGGGTGAGCAGGGCGCCGTGGGTCTCGTGGGTGCCGTGGGAGAAGTTGAAGCGGGCCGCGTCCATACCGGATAAAATAAGCTGCTCGATGATCTCCTCGCTGTCGGAAGCGGGGCCCAAGGTGCAGACGATTTTTGTTTTCCTCATGTGTTGTTTTCCTCCATTCATGAAAACACGATCAATCCAATTTCCTCTGATTCCACCCATATCATATACAGATCAGCGGAAATGTCAAGACTTTTGTAAAAAACTCTCATGGTGTGCCAATTTTTTGGAGTGGGCAGGGAAAAGAATTGGGTAAAAAAGAGGCGGAACACAGCGTGTCCCGCCTCATAGTCAATTGCAGCCATCCTCCTCGAGGGCGGGCTCCAGCTTGGACACCAGCGCCCATTCCACCCGCCGGTCGGCGAAGCTCTGCACCCGGATGTGAAGCCCGCAGGCGTCCACCTCCAGCTGTGCGCCGTCCTCCGGAATGACGGACAGCTGGGCGAACACCAGCCCGCCCAGGGTGTCGGATTCCTCCTCCTCGGGGAACTCCATATCCAGCGACTGGGCCACCTGATCCAGCCCGCAGGAGCCGGACGCCCTCCACACCCCCGGCTCCACCTGCTCAATGTCCTTCTCCTCCAGGGGGTCGAACTCGTCGTAGATGTTGCCCACAATCTCCTCCAGCAGATCCTCCATGGTTACAAGGCCGGAGGTGCCGCCGTACTCGTCCACCACGATGGCCATATGTACCTTTTTGCTCTGCATATCCCGGAACAGCACGTCGGTGCGGACGGACTCCGGCACAAAATAGGCGGGGCGCAGCAGCTCGGCCAGGGGCTTGGGCCGGTCCTCCTGGGCGCTGAGCAGGAAGTCCCGGGTGTTGAGGATGCCCACGATGTGGTCCGCGTCCTCCTCGCAGACGGGAAAGCGGGACCGGCCGGAGGTCAGGATGGCGTTGATAATGTCGTCATTGGTGTCCTGGGCCCACACCATCACCATGTCGGTGCGGTGGACCATCACGTCCTCGGCGGTGGTGTTGTTGAACTCGAAGATGTTCTCAATGAGCTCCTTCTCGGAGGCCTCGATGGCCCCCCGCTCCTCGCCCAGGTCCACCATCATCAGGATTTCGTCCTCGCTGACGTTCTCCTGATCGGCCTTGGGGTCGATGCCGAACAGGCGCAGCACCGCGTTGGTGGACTTGGACAGCAGCCATACGACAGGCCGGAACACTGCCGCCACCGCGCACACCGGGCCCAGGGTGAACCGGGCCACCGCCTCGGTTTTCTTCATGGCGATGCGCTTGGGCACCAGCTCCCCCAGCACCAGGCTGAAGTAGGACAGCACGATGGTGATGAGCACCACCATGATGTTGTTGAGGGCCCGGGGGTCCAGGGCGGTGACGCCCTTCTGCTCCACCAGCCAATTTACCAGCGGGTCGGAAAAGCTGTCGGCGGCGAAGGCGGAGGACAGGAACCCGGCCAGGGTAATGGCGATTTGGATGGCGGACAGGAAGTGGTCGGGGGCCTGGGTGAGCTTGAGCAGCTTTTCGGCCTTTTTGTCCCCCTCCTCGGCCTGCTTTCTCAGCTTGGTCTCGGACAGGGAGATGACGGCGATTTCCGCCGCGGCGAAAAAGGCGTTGATGAGGATGAGGACGGCGAGTAAAAGAAGTTTCGGTAATAACGGGTCGTCGGACAAGATGGATAACCTCCCATTGGCGTTGGATTTTCCGCTCCATTCTATGCGGCGCGGACTTTAACAGGACACAGTATATCAGCTTTTTTGAAAAAAGCAACAAGGCGAAGCGAAAATCCCGCTTCAATTCAGCCGCCGAGGCAGAAAATCCAGGCAGCTTCAGCAGGTGTGGGCGGCAGTCAAAAAATATGATCCTCAACGGCCGGGCTACGGCAGATGAAGGGGGAGCTATCGGTTGGATAACTCCCCCTTCAAAGCATCAGTCCAGCAGCTCCAGCAGGGCGTCCTTGGGCCGGGCGCCCACGGCCTTGTTGGCCAGCTCGCCGTCCTTGAACACCAGCAGGGTGGGTATGCTCATCACGGCGAATTTGGCGGCCAGCTCGGGCTGCTCGTCCACGTTCACCTTGCCCACCACGATGTCGCCGCGCTCCTCGGCGATCTCGTCCACGATGGGGGACACCATGCGGCAGGGGCCGCACCAGGGGGCCCAGAAGTCCACCAGCACGGGCTTGTCGGACTGGAGCACCAGCTCCTCAAAATTTTCAGTGGTAATGGTCTGTACGGACATAGTGGATTCTCCTTTATGATTAGTTGAATTTGTAGATTTTCTGAGCCACCCGGTAGAGCTTCACCGACAGCTTCCGGCCCTGGTAGCCGGGGATGTTGGTGCCCACGTTGGTCAGGCGGTAGCGGCAGCGGCGGTAGAGGGCGGCGTCCTTCTGGCGCAGGTACTCCCACAGCTCGGTGCGCAGGCCCAGGGCCTCCGGGGTGTTGGCGATGACGGCGAAGATGGACGAGATGGACATCATCATAGACAGGTAGTTGAACATATAGCGGCCCAGCTTGGGCTGGACGGCCTTGAGGGCCATGACGTCGTGGGCTTCGATCATGTGGCGGGTGACCCGGACCTGCTGGTCGATGCGCCCGGCCATCACCGACTCGTTGACGCTCTGGTCCGCCCGGCCGATGAAATAGCGGTACAGGTCCAGGTTCATATAATACAGTGTCTTGACGTAGGGCAGGGGCTGGTAGACGAAAATGTTGTCCACATAGAAGGTGTGCTTGGGCAGCTCCAGGCCGCAGTCCCGCAGCAGCTGGGTGCGGTAGATCACCGAGTGCATCAGCAGGTACTGGGAGGCCCGGAAGCGGTGGATGGAGTCCCAGGTGAAGATCTGCTCCACCGGGAATACGTTCCGATAGCCCATGATCTTTTGGGTGTTGTCCTCCACGTGCTCATAGACGTAGTTGGCGATGAGCAGGTCCACCGGGGCGGGCATGGCGGCGAACTCCCGCAGCTTGGCCATCACCTTGGCCAGGGCGGCGGTGTCCAGCCAGTCGTCGGAGTCCACCACCTTGTAGTACAGGCCCCGGGCGTTGCGGATGCCCTGGTTGACCCCCTCGCCGTGGCCGCCGTTCTCCTGGTGGATGGCCCGGATGATGCCGGGGTATTTTTCCGCCCACTCATCGCACTTGGCGGGGGTGTCGTCTTTGGTGGAGCCGTCGTCCACCAGGATGATCTCCGCGTCCTCCCCGGCGGCCAGAAGGGTCTCAATGCAGTGATCCATATAGGCCGCGGAATTATAGCAGGGGACGGCGAAGGTGATAATTTTATCCATGATTTCCACTCTCCTGAACAGAGGAAGGGCTGGTATAGCGCTTTCTCAAAATATTTTCTGTTTTGGCCGGCGCGGTCTGTCTCAGATCATCCGGTCGGTCAGCGCCAAAGCCCTGGCGGCGATGGCGTCCATGTTGTAGTATTTGTACTCCGCCAGGCGGCCCAGCAGGTGCAGGTTGGGATATTTGTCCGCCTCCGCCTTATATTTGGCGTACAGGGCGTTGTTCTCAGGGTTGATGACGGCGTAGTAGGGGATCTCGCCCTCGGCCCCGGTATAGGCTTTGGAGTACTCTTTCATGATGGTGGTCACGCCGGGCTTCACCTGGGCGCTGAGGCGCTTGAACTCGGTGATGCGGGTGAAATCCTCGTCCACGGTGTAGTTCACGGTGCCGTGGCTCTGGAAGTAGTCCTGGGGCAGGACCTCGTACCGGAAGTCCAGCGCCCGGTAGGGCAGGGGGCCGAACCGGAAGCCGAACAGCTCATCGGCCTGGCCGGTATAAATAACGGCGCCGCCGAAGGGCTCCCCGTCCAGCTTGACGACGCCGTCCGTCAGCTCCAGACGCTTCAGCGCATCCACGCCCACCTCCACGGTGATGCCAGGGTGATCCAGCATCTTCTCGAACATGGGGGCGTAGCCCTCCGCCGGCATGGCCTGGTAGGTGTCCTGGAAGTACCGGGGGTCCCGGGACAGGAACACAGGCACCCGGGCGGTGGTGTTGGGATCGATGTCCTCCGGCCGCTGCCCCCACTGCTTCATGGTGTAGTGCACGAATACGTGCTCATACACGTAGTCCGCCAGGGCGGCGATTTCCGGGTCGGGATTCTGCCGCAGCTCCAGGATGGTTACCTTTTTCTCCGCGCCGTAGGCGGCGATGAGCTTATCCCCCAGCGCTTTGCCCGCCTCGGGGCCGAAGGCGATTTCCAGCGAGCTCAGGTTGAAGGGGACGGGGAAATTCATCCGCCCGCCCCTGCCGTCGGGCAGGTCTGCCACCACGGTGTGCTCATAGGGCCGCCACTGGGTGAACCGGCCCAGGTAGTCGTATACCCGCTTGTCGTTGGTGTGAAAGATATGGGGGCCGTAAAAGTGAATCCAGATGCCGTTCTGGTCCCAGCCGTCGTAGGCGTTGCCGGCCACATGGTCCCGGCGCTCCAGCAGCAGCACCTTCTTGCCGCCGTCCTCTGCAAGCCGCCGGGCGGACACTGCCCCGGCATAGCCGGCGCCTACGATCAGGGCGTCATAATTTGTCAAAACGCTCACATCATTTCTCTCAGAATATGGGGCCTGCGGGGCCCTGCTCATAGAAAACTATATCACATTTTTCCCCAAGGGGGAAGGAAAAATTGCTTAATATTCATTGAAATTTCCAAAGGCGGCAGGAGGGACGGGGGACGGCCCGGGAAAACGTCAGGTTTGGACAAAACAAGATAAAAGGATTGTCAGCGGCATAAAATCGTGATAGAATAACAAAAACCCTGTTTTTTAGAAAGGGGGAGGACAGATGGAAGCCGTCATTCAGCATTTCCGCGGGGCCCTGAACGGTTTTAACCGTCAGGATGTGCAGGACTATATTGAGCAGCTGACCGCCGCCCACAAGCAGGAGCTGGGGGAGCTGCAAAAACGGCTGGACAAGGTGGAGGGTCAGGCCGTCCAGCTGGAAGGGCAGCTGTCGGAGCTTCAGGGCGCCAAGGATGAGGCGTCCAAGGTCAAGGCGTCGCTGGACGCCTCCACCAGGATGGTGACCCGGCTCAAGGGGGAGCTGTCCCAATCGGAGTCCAAGCTGTCGGTGGCGAAAAAGGAGCTGGAGCGGCTCCAGGCCCGGGTGGCCGCGCTGGAGCCCTTGGCGGCCAGCTACCGGGAGATCCGGGACCGGGCGGCCAGCGTGGAGCTGGAGGCCCATCAGCGGGCCCAGGAGGCGGAGCTGGAGGCCCGCCGCCGGGTGCAGGAGGCGGTGGACGGGGCCAGGGCTGAGGCGGACCGGATCCGGGCGGAGACCCAAAGCTGGCTGGCCAAGGTGCTGGAGCAGTACGGGCAGCTCCGAGAGGACCTGGAGGGGATGGCAGAGCAGGCCAGAGCGGTGAGCGGCGGCGCGGAGCGGCTGGAGCTGCTGGACGAGAGCGCCCGCCGCCTGAGGGAGCAGGGGGGCCTGAAATGAGTGCGCTCAGATTGGACTCCGCCCGCCTGACGGAGGCCCTGCCCCAGCTGCGGGCGGGGGATCGGGTGCTGCTTTCGGGCACGCTCTACACCGCACGGGACGCCGCCCATAAGCGCTTGTTTGAGCTGCTGGACAGGGGGGAGAGCCTGCCCTTTGAGCTGAAGGGCGCGGTTATCTACTACGCCGGACCCACCCCCGGCCAGCAGGGAATGGCGGTGGGGGCCTGCGGCCCCACCACGGCGGGACGGATGGACGGTTTTGCCCCCCGCCTGTTGGACCTGGGTCTGGCCACGATGATCGGCAAGGGGGAGCGCAGCCAAGCCGTGACGGATGCCATTGTGCGTAATGGAGCGTGCTACTTTGCCGCTGTGGGCGGCGCGGGGGCGCTGATCGCCCGGTGCATCCAGGCGGCGGAGGTTATCGCGTTCGACGACCTGGGCTGCGAGTCCATCAAACGCATGGAGGTGCGTGACCTGCCCCTCACTGTGGCCATCGACTGCCGGGGGAACGACCTGTTCCGCCAGGGGCGCGCGCAGTACCAAAAAGCATAAAAAACTCCCGCTTCCAATCGGAAGCGGGAGTTTCTGCGTTGACAGGGATTAGCCGAACACCGCCAGCAGGAAGCCTGCCGCGATGGCGGAACCAATGACGCCGGCCACATTGGGGCCCATGGCGTGCATCAGCAGGAAGTTGGAGGGGTTGGCCTCCTGGCCCACCTGCTGGGACACCCGGGCGGCCATAGGCACGGCGGACACGCCCGCGGAGCCGATCAGCGGATTGATCTTGCCGCCGGACAGCTTATACATGAGCTTGCCCATCAGCAGGCCGCCGATGGTGGAGAACATGAAGGCGATGACGCCCAGCACCACGATCATCAGGGTCTGGAGGGTCAGGAAGCGGGAGGCCACGGTGGTGGCGCCCACGCTGATGCCCAGGAACAGGGTCACGATGTTCATCAGGGCGTTCTGGGCGGTGTCAGACAAGCGCTCGGTGACGCCGGTCTCCTTCAGCAGGTTGCCGAACATCAGGCAGCCGATGAGGGGGGCGGTGGAGGGGATGAGCAGGATAACGAAGGTAGCCACCAGGATGGGGAAGACGATCTTCTCCACCTTGGACACGGTCCGGGCCTGCTCCATCTTTGTTTTGCGCTCCTCCTCCGTGGTCAGCGCCCGCATCAGGGGCTTCTGGATCATGGGGATCAGGGCCATATAAGAGTAGGCGGCGATGGCGATGGGGCCCAGGAAAGCCGGGGCCAGCTTGGTGGTGAGGTAGATGGCGGTGGGGCCGTCCGCGCCGCCGATGATGCCGATAGCGGCGGCCACATTGCCGGCGAAGCCCAGCAGGCACGCGCCGAAGAAAGCAAAGAACACGCCCAGCTGCGCCGCCGCGCCCATGAGCATAGAGGAAGGCCGGGCGATCAGGGGCCCGAAGTCGGTCATGGCGCCCACGCCGATGAAGATCAAGCAGGGGTACACGCCGGCCTTGACGCCGATATACAGGATGTCCAGCAGGCCGCCCAGATGAATGATGTCGGTGAAGGACAGCTCGGTTTTGAGCTTCGAGTCGATGGCGTTCACAACATCCTGATCAAGATCGGCGGAGGTGGACAGGGCCTGAACATCAGTCATGAGATCGCCGCCGTTTTCTGCCAGGTTGTCGAAATACTCCTCAATCTGGCCGGCGGTGTGGCCGCAGGCCCTTGCAAACACGTAGTAGTAATACTCCTCTTGGGTATAGGCGCGCTCCTCTGCCGTATTGTAGAGGGCGTAGTCGTTGACGGCGTCATAGGGGCACTCATACACGTAGGCGTCCCACATTCCCATGTGGTACAGCCCCGCGCCGGGGATGTTGGTCAGCAGCACACCGAAGGCGATGCCCACCAGCAGCAGCGGCTCGAACTTCTTGCCGATGCCCAGATAGAGCAGCACACAGGCCACGGCGATCATGATGAGGTTTTTCCAGCCGCCGTTGGCGAAGAATCCGGCAAAGCCGGAATCGCTGACCAGCTTGGACAGGGTTTGTAAGATATCCATACAAGCCCCTCCTTATGCCAGGACGATCAGCGGCGAACCGGTCTCCACATGGCTGCCCTTGATGACCACCACCTGAGAAACGGTGCCGTCCTTGGGGGCGAGGATCTCGTTTTCCATCTTCATGGCCTCCAGCACCACCAGCAGTTGGCCGGACTTGACGGCGTCGCCCTCCTTCACCTCCACCCGGAGGATGGTGCCGGGCATGGGGGAGTTGACGGGGTCGCCCGCGCCGGTGACGGCGGGAGCGGCGGGGGCCGCGGCAGGGGCGGGAGCGGCGGCAGGGGCCGCAGCGGGGGCCGCGGGAGCGGCAGGAGCGGGGGCATAGGCCTCGTACTCGTCCGTCAGCATGGCCTTGCCCGCTTCCACCTCCACCTCGTAGGTGCGGCCGTTCAGGGTCACTTTATATTTCATTTCACTTGACCTCCTTAATGGACTTGAAGCGCAGCTCGTTCAGCGGCTTGCCCATCTTGTCGGCTACGATTGCCATAATCATGGCGGCCTCCTTGTCGGGCACGTCGAACAGCTTGACCTCGCCGGCGCTGCCGGGAGCCGGGGGCGCGGAGGGGGCGGCGGGCGCTGCACTGGCGGACTGGACGGGGCTGGGAATGTGGGCGGGGGCCTCTGCCTGGGCCTTCTTGGAGGCCATGGCCTTGCCCATGAGGATGACCACGCACATCAGCAGGATCAGGCCGAAAAACACCACCACGTAGCCCAGCACGGCCGCGACAGCCGCGTCGCCAATGCCCATCCGGGCCGCGGTAAGAGCGAGAGTATTCATACCGCTTCCCCCTTACGCCTCGGTGATGGTGTAGGTGGCGATGTTTTCCTCCTTGGCCAGGCGGTCCTTGAAGAACTTCTCGGCCTGGTCGGGGAAGCAGATATAGCTCATCATGTCCTCCTCGGAGCGGCACAGGTCGCCCAGGGCCTCCTTCGCCTTCTTGAACTCCTCGCCGGTGCGCTTGGCGTCCTCAATGCGGCAGTCGGTGGGCTTGCCGCCCTCGCCCAGGATCTTGGCCTGGAGCTCGGCGCTCACCTCGCCGGGAGCGATGCCGTAGTCGCCCTTGAAGTAGTTCTTGATCTCCTTGGAGATCTGCTTGTACCGCTCGCCCATGAGCACGTTGGTGACGGCCTGGTTGCCCACCATCTGGGACAGGGGGGTGACCAGCGGAGGATAGCCCAGGTCCTTGCGGACGTTGGGGATCTCGATGAGCGCCTCGTCGAACTTATCCATGGCGTTCATGTCCTTCAGGTTGGCGATCATGTTGGACAGCATGCCGCCGGGCACCTTGTACACCAGGGCCTGGGAGTCGGTGGCCATACTCTTGGGGCTGATGAGGCCGGAGTCGATATACTTCTGCTTGATGGGCTTGAAGTAGTCGTTGACCTTGTTGATGACCTCCTCGTTCAGGCCGGTGTCGATGCCGTACTGCTGGAGGGCATAGAACATGGTCTCGGTGGCGGCCTGGCTGGTGCCGTTGGAGAAGCAGGAGGTGGCGGTGTCAATGACGTCCACGCCGGACTCGATGGCCTTGGTCAGGGTCATATAGGCCATGCCGGTGGTGCAGTGGGTGTGCAGGATGATGGGCATGTCGCCGATGGCGTCCTTGATGCCCTTGATGAGGCCCTCGGCCTCGTTGGGGCTCATGGTGCCGGCCATGTCCTTCAGGCAGATGGTGTCGAAGCCCATCTCCTTCAGCTCCTTGCACATCTCCACATACTTGGCCACGGTGTGCACCGGGCTCTGGGTGTAGGAGATGCAGCCGGAGGCGACGGTGCGCTTATTGGCGTACTTCTTGGTGGCCTCCAGGGCGGTCTTGATGTTGCGGAAGTCGTTCAGGGCGTCGAAAATGCGGATGACGTCGATGCCGTTCTTGATGGACAGCTCCACGAACTTCTCCACCACGTCGTCGTGGTAGTGCTTGTAGCCCAGCAGGTTCTGGCCGCGCAGCAGCATTTGCAGGCGGGTGTTGGGCATGTTTTTGCGGATGTTGCGCAGCCGCTCCCAGGGGTCCTCCCCCAGGTAGCGCAGGCAGGAGTCAAAGGTGGCGCCGCCCCAGCACTCCACCGAATAGTAGCCGGCCTTGTCCATGGTGGACAGGATGTCGGCGTAGTCGGAGTAAGGCAGGCGGGTGGCCATCAGGGACTGGTTCGCGTCGCGCAGCACAGTCTCGGTGATCTGGACCTTTTTCTTCAAATTGGATACACCTCCAAATTTCTCTTGAACCATCTTGTTGTCACGCTTCGCCTGTTCGCGAGCGCGGCTTCCCGCCGCCTCGGGCTGGTTGCTGGGACGCTATGCGCCCCAGCGCTGGCCCGAGCTCCGGTCCATCCGCACTGCCCGCGACGGCTTAGACGCTCAGAAACAGAGGCGCCGCGCCTTTGCACAGCGCCTCTGCCGCCGGGTTTATTGATACAGCAGGTGCTTACACCTTGGGGCCGGCATCAACCAGAGCCTTGCCGGCGTCGTTGCCGGTGTACTTCACGAAGTTCTTCACGAAGCGGCCGGCCAGATCCTTGGCCTTGGTGTCCCACTCGGAAGCATCGGCGTAGGTGTCGCGGGGGTCGAGGATGGCGGGGTCCACGCCGGGCAGGGAGGTGGGGACGGCCAGGTTGAAGTAGGGGATGGTCTTGGTCTCGGCCTTGAGGATGGAGCCGTCCAGGATGGCGTCGATGATGCCGCGGGTGTCCTTGATGGAGATGCGCTTGCCGGTGCCGTTCCAGCCGGTGTTGACCAGGTAGGCCTTGGCGCCGCTCTTCTCCATCTTCTTCACCAGCTCCTCACCGTACTTGGTGGGGTGCAGCTCCAGGAAGGCCTGGCCGAAGCAGGCGGAGAAGGTGGGGGTGGGCTCGGTGATGCCCCGCTCGGTGCCGGCCAGCTTGGAGGTGAAGCCGGACA
>CATKZW010000058.1 GCA_949841465.1 uncultured Oscillospiraceae bacterium | reverse complement strand
CGCCACGCCCCGGGAAATGAAAGACCAGATTATGTCCCTGCTGGCCGAATGGAAAGAGAAACAGCCCCCGGAGCGCACCGCCCCGGAGAAAAAGACCGACCGGGAAAAGTAAGCCTTGAGACATTTTCACAGAATTGAAAACCCGGTGGGCGTGGATATGCTCCTTGTCCACATGGACACCGATCACAGTTTCATAGCCCGCCAGATGCTCCTGCGCGAACTCCTTGGCGATCTCCAGCGCCAGTTCCGGGGTGATCTCCCCCGGCTTGAAGGACTGGATGATGTGGTAATACATCACACCGTCCTCTTTGCCGTAGGCCCGCTTGGTATCCAGCATTTCCCGGCACTCCCGGCCAGGGTCGCAGTTCAGGTGGGCGGTGAGGACACGTTCCTCGGTCTTGTCACCATTGAGGACGTAATTGATGCCCACGTCCAGGCGGCCCTTCCGGGCCAGTATCTTCGTGACAGCCATGCTCCTCCTTGCCGAACAACTGCTTTGACGGAAAGCAGAAGGGGCAGGACACACCGCTCACGGTGATGTCCTGCCCTCTTGCTTCAATTATGGTATTCTTGGATAGCTTGCACAGAAAGATGGCCTTTAACCCCCTTCGATCACAGCGTCATCTTTTGTGTATCCTTCCAGTGAACCCTTTTTGACCTGGATGCAGATGAAACTGATGGCGGAGTCCTCGGCCGCGGAGAATTGGCGCTTTGCCGCCGGATCGACCCGAATCCAATCCCCGGCAGCCAGTTCCACCGTCTCACCGTCAATGGCGGCCTTGCCCTTCCCAGAAAGGACCGCGTAGATCTCCTCGTTGTTCTTATGGGAATGGACAAACGGCACACCGGCCCCAGCCGGAAGACTATTGATGCTGATCTCCGCTCCGGTCAGGGAAAGGGCGTCATGCAGTTCCGTCCGCGCATCCGGCGTGATGTTTACTTTTTTGTAGTTTGCCATGATGATACCTCCAAATCTTGTTGTAACCACGGTTGGTACATTGCTATTTATACCACTGTTTTATTGTAATGTCAAGTGTTACAACAAAATAATTTCGAGCTTTTTCTGCCTGAAGCGGAAAATCGTCATGCCAGCCGTTTCGTGTCGTTCAAAACATCTTGTATCGTCACCGATCCCATTTCTTTTTCCATTGCTTTCTGAATCTCATCAAGCCTGACATCCAAAACAGCGTGAATGTTTCTCCCAACGGGGCAGAGCTGGTTCGGATTTTCGTGGAAGTGAAAAAGTCCACCCTCGTCTACACACTCTACAGCGTTATAGATATCAAGCAGTGTGATCTCATCAATGGGTCTTGCAGTATCCGTTCCGCCGCTCCCGCGCATGACCTGCACAATGCCGGCTTTTTTTAGTTGCTGTAACAGCCGCCTAATGACAACGGGATTGACGTTTACGCTGGAGGCGATGAAGTCGCTGGTTACCTTCCGGTCATTTTTGAACATCTCAATACAAATAAGGGCATGGACAGCAATCGTAAATCTGCTTGAAATCTGCATCATATACCTCCAGATATGGGGGAGAATTATTTTCCCGGCGCTGCCAGTCATTTTTATTGGACTAAAAAGACAATGCCACATCTTGATAAATCTATTATAGAGCATTCTTCCTCTAAAATCAAATGCATTCCAAGCAACACCAGCAAGATATAATAAGTTTCTATTTCTTTGCGATCTGATACATCAGCTCGTAGACCTGATCCAGCAGGAACAGCCCCCGTTTAGCGTCCTCCGCCCTGGCGATACCGGCGTTGACGCTGCGGGCGATCTGGTTAATATTGTTGCCGATGTGGTGGATCTCCGTCCGCAGCTCCTTGATCTCCTGGGAGGGGCGGGCCTTGACCTCCGTTCCCAACAGCAGGCGGCGCAGATAGGCCGTCTTGGATAGACCGCAGAGACGGGCGCTGTGTTCCAACAGTTCTTTTTCTTCCTTGGACAGCCGCAGGCATATCTCGTATTTCTTTTGCATCAACGCTCCTTTCCACGGCCTGTGGGCCGCAAAATTTCCGCCCGCAGGCGGCATTGGGGTCAGGGGCTTACCCCTGCAAGCGCGCAAAAGATATCTTTGCGCTATGCTTGCGCCGACACCGCCCAGGGGGCGGTGTCGGCCTCGGCCCCGCCAGCGGCGGGGCTTCGCTCCAAGCGGTAGGTTGATTGGAACGGGCGGGCGGCGCCCGCTCTCTCGAAGAGAAAATCATCACCGCTCCCGCTGGCGCCGGGGCTGCCGGAGCTTCAGATCGTAGTGGTCTACCGGCACATCACGCAGATCCAGGCTCCGCTTTTCGGGGACATAGCACGAATACCGGGCGTAGTTGTAGCCTTGGCAGTCCACCAGGATACCGTCCCTGCGGCCCCTGGTGGTCACCAGCAGGCAGCGGGTCACTCCTTTGTCGTAGCCAGTAAGGTGCTTATTGGGGATGAGGAAGGGCATATCCCGCAGCAAATTGGCGGAAAAATTCTGAAACTGCTGGCCGGTCAACTGGAGGATCTTGACCACCTCCACCAGGATGAGCTGGGCGGTCTTAACCTCCACCAGCTCCTGGGCGTGGCTGGCTTTGAAGAAGAAACAGCCGCAGATCGTAGATTTTGGCAACTTCCCACCTCCTGTTGGGTGTAATAGATTCACCCAGATTTCTGTAAAAAAGAGAAGCAAGGTGAATTGTATTCACCCTGCCGTCTATCGTTCCTGCATTGCTTTTCTGTTTTTCTGCCGTCCCCGCCGAACAGGCGGCGGCAGGAGTTCAGCGGGCGGCGTATGGTCGCGCAGCAGGCCCAGGAGGCTGTGCCGCGCCCCGATGTTTGTTGCCGTGATTTCCCTGACGCAGTGCCGCAGCCAGGGAAGCTGTTCCGCCATCTTCTGGGTCAGGAGGGCAACGTCCAGTGCAGTCAGCTTCTCCGTGGAGACATACACGGAATACTGTCGCCGCTCAAAGCCGTTGGTCTCCATGAACCGCTGGATATCCTTGTAGGCCCGCTTGAAAAACTGCGGGTCCCGGCCCGTCTCCTTGCGGGGATAGTGCTGTCTCAGCGCCTCCTGGCTCAGATCGAAGGTGATTTCTTTCCGGCTCATCCCCATGTTACACAGCACCCCGTGCCTTTCCGGCCTGGGCGAGTACGTCCTCCTCGCCGTCCTCATCCTGCCAGACGCAGGCGGTGGCGCAGGCCATGAACCAGTCCGAGCGCAGCAGAGACAGGATAATATCCCACATACACGCGAAGTCATCGCCGTGGCCCTTGTCCTGGAAGGACAGGGGGTCACCCTCGGAGACACAGGGCAGGCTGTGGGCGGCGAACAGGCTTTTTACCGTCCGGTGAACATCCTCCAGCGTGTGGCCTCGCCGCTCTACGGCGGCTTTGTCAAAGGAAAATTTCACTTTCATTTTGCGACACCTCCTGTTGTTTGGTAGCCCACATCATACCGCACCTTTTTGACAATATCCAGATGAATCGGCAGACAGTTATCGGTCACGCCGCCTGGGCCAGCTCCTGGGCGATCCGCTCCCTGGCGAGGCGGGCGTACTCGTCTGTCACCTCAATGCCGGTGGCGGTGTAGCCCTCCAGCACGGCGGCCAGGACAGTGGTGCCGGACCCGGCGAAGGGGTCCAGGATGTGCCCGCCCGGCTCGGTGATTTTCACGATGTCCCGCATGAGCTGCAGGGGCTTCTCCGTCAGGTGGATGCGGTTCTGGGGGTTGCCGTACTTGAACACCCCCGGCAGGCAGGGGACGGGGCGGTTGATGGGCATATCGCCGTTGGAGCCCCAGACGATGTACTCGGCCTGCTGGCGGAAGCGGCCTTTCTGGGGGCGGGAGTTGCCCTTGTCCCAGACGGCGGTGCCGCGCCAGATCCAGCCTGCCCACTGGAGGGCATCGGAAGCGGCGGGGAGCTGTCGCCAGTCAATGAACATACACACCGGCGCTCCCAGCTTGCACAGCTTCCGGGCGTCTGCCAGCCACTCCGCCGCCCAGCGGGTCCAGGAACGCTGATCCTTGGCGTCCCCCTCGAAGGGCGGGGGCGCGTGGTCCCCCATGCTGGAATACTTCTTGGCGGTGGACTTGTTCTTCTCCGCCTGGGTGCGGCCCCCGGAGGCGTAGGGCGGGTCGGTGATGACGGCGTCAAAGGTTCCAGGGGAGAAACCTCCCAGCAGCTTCAGGGCATCGCCCTGGATGATCTCCCACTTGGGATTATCGCTCATATGTGTTCCTCGCTTTCTTCTTGTTAGATTTTTGGGGTATAGCAGGCGGAGACAGCTCTGTCTCCACATACTCGCTGATGATATTGAGGGCTTTGCTGTAGTCCCCGCAGGTGGTGACGCGCTGGACCATGTGGCTGACCAGATCCCCCATGCCCGCCTCTTTCAGCAGCGAAGAGGCTTTGCCCATGACCGCAAAGATGTTGCCGTCCATTCCGATCAGGCTCATGGTGGGCTTTTGTCTGGACGGCTGGTGCAGAAAGCCGCCCAGCCGGTTGGGGACATAGTCGGACAGCCATGTGCCACCGTATCGGTCATGGGTCTGGATGCGCCACATGGCGAACTTCCCAATATTCAGTTCCGCATCTCCGAAGGGAAACAGCAGGCAGGTCACCCCATCGTGCCGGAAGGATACGACATTCTCTAATTTGCTGCCGTCCAGCAGAATGCCGGCCTCGGTGAGTTCCCGGTTGATGCCGTCCACCCACTCCTGGGGATCGCCGCCGCAGCCCTGGAGGACGAGGCCCTCCTCACCCTCCATGTGCCGCAGGTCCTCTGCGTTGATCTGTTTCACATCGCTCATGGGATTTTTCCTTTCCGTCAGATTTTCAGACTGAACAGCGCCGCCCACGTCCTCCGGGGTCTGGGCAAGCTGCTCTTTTTCGTACAGTTCTCTGTCACGGATTTCCCACAGCATATGGCCCATCTCCCCGCTGTGGTCGTAGCCGGTGATCTCGGACTCCCAATAGCCGCGCACAACCTCCAGCGGATCGTCAAATCGGAGCAGAAATTCCATATCCTCGTCATCGCAGGCGTCCAGCAGCTCCGGGGGGAGTTGCTGGACGGCGGTGATCTCTGGGGCCATGGCAATCAGCTCAGAAACTGTTTTTTCTTGAAGAGATTCTATAAAAGCTGTGTAGTTTTCATCCAGCCGCTTCTTCAGGGTGTCCTTCCGTTCACTGCTCATCGCGCACCTTTGCCTTTCCGGGGTACCTGCCTGCGGGGCGGGCTGTGCCCAATGGTCTGCTGGTCAGTCTTGACCTCAATGCCCAGATCCATGGCGTGGCGGATCTCCGCCCACATTCCCTCCGTCCACTCCGGCCCGTAGACATTGACCTGCTGACAGGACTCCACCAGCCGCAGGCCCATTTCCCGTGCCGCCTGATCCTGCTGGGGATTTTCCGGGTCAGCGACAGGCGGGAACATGAGATGGGGGCAGACAGGGATGTCGCCCGCCTGGAACACCTCCTGGGCTTTCTGGCGGGCGAACTCGATGTTCTTTTCCACGTCACCCCGAAGCGGGGCGCAGATGTACACCAGCTTGGGGCCGTCCTGGGCGTGCTCCTGCTGCCGGTCCCGGAACACATCCAGGTACTGCTTGGCGGCCTGCCGGATCGTGTCATAGTCGGCGGCGGTGGGCTGGAATGCGTACCATTCCGGCTTGCCCTGATCCAGCCAAATGTGGGGGGCCACGCCATTGGGGAAGTAAGGGTTGCCGGGGACGGGCTTCATGCCCAGCAGATCCTTCAGCTTCAGCACCAGGGTGTCCACTGGCCCGTCCGTGCGGTTCAGGACGGTGATCTTCAGGGCATCGTAGTGATCCGCATAGCCGGTGGTGATAAACTGCGCCCGCACCCGCAGGTCCTTGCCCAGCGTTCCGAGACAGGCCCGGCCCGAATAAGTGGGGTCACGGATCACCTGCCCGGCCCCGAACACCCGGCCCAGCTCCCGTTCAAAGAAATTGCTCATTTTCCACCTTCTTTCTCGTAGATGATGTAATATTCGGTATCGTCATTGCCCCAGCGGATGGTTTCCATGCACTGTAATTCTCTGACCAGCCACCCGGCTTCGCCCATGACGGCGGCCACATCGGCGGCCCGGACACAGCGGACAGTCCGTTCGACCCAGCTTCCACGGGGCTTGATTTTTCCTGTGAAAGCGTTTTTCTTCATCCGCCTGAATGCCGGGGAGGATGCCTCTACCGATATTCCGAAGGTCGTGCCGTTAAATTCCCTCATATGGAGATCCACTATCCTTTTTGCACCTCCTCAGACCCGTGGTAAAACGGACAGGTCATACACACTGTAGTGTTGGGCAACTCGTAGTGCCGCCCGGTGAACAGACAAGCACGATTGTCACAGCCGCTGGTTACCCGCCAGGGAGCCTGTTTTCGTTTCCTGCTGTGGACGCAGGTCTCATAGCCATGTAAATACTTGATTTTCATCGATCCCGGCCCTTATTTTTTGGCTTTTTCTGTTTTTCCTGGGGCTGGCAAGGGGCCAGTTCGTCTCGTGACGGGGCGCGGATGATCGTGCGGCCCCGATCATCAATGATCAGCGTGTCCAAGGACTCATTGAGGATTTCCTCACCGCTGATTACCACTGCGGTTCCGGTTAATGTCACATCGCCAATCACCTTGCCGTAGACAGAACAGCTTCCGGTGAGAATGGGTGCAGCTTTGGTCGTGGGGGACTGGAGGACCATGCCGTTCCCGGAGACTCGTGCGCACCGGCTCAGTCTGGCTCCCCGGATATAAGCGTCATCCTCAGCTCTGGAATCGCCGGACATTTCCGTGCCGTGGGAGGCATAAGCACAGCCGCAGACAATGGCCCTCTCCCGCAGGACGGAGCCCTTGTCCACACAGCCTTCCCCGGCGGCGATGGCATTGTCAAAGATCCAGGCGTCATCTCCCGTCTCAAAGGACAGGTTGCTCTCGCACTCCACAAAGCCGCCCAGGTCTCCGGCCTTGACCTCACTGCCGATGTCCCGCAGGGCGCGGATACGGTGGAGAAAAGGATATTTTTCGTGGGCAATGTCTGTGATCTCGTATTTTGTGTTCATCGTGTTTTTACCTCCTACCATTGCAGGTGTTCCTCCGCCCCGCAGCGGCGGCAGGACAGGGTGCTGGTCCCGTTCTCCGGGTCGGCTGTTTCTTTCCACAGATGGCCCTTGGCCTCGCAGACCATCATGGTCTCCAGACACTTCCTGGCCTCAGCGGCGGCCTCCGCCCGGAGTTGTTCCATCGGTGGCACGGGAAGCCCCTGGGCCTTATAGTCGCGGATCAGCTCTCCGATATCCATTTGAAACAGTTCCAGTTCCATATACTTCGCCAGACGCTCCTGCAGCTTCGCTTCGTCCACCACCGGCTCCGCAGGGGGCTGCGGCAGTTCCAGGCCGCAGTCTGCCATGGTGTCCAGAAGCCGCTGGCGCTCATCGCCGCTCAGACTGCCGTCCTGACAGGCGGTCTCGATCTCTCCGGCGATCTTCAGCAGCTCGGTTTTCTGCCCGTCCGTCAGGGAGAACCCGATCATGATTTTCGTGACCTCGAATATTTCCGAGTCAAAATCCTGGTATTTGCTTATGGTACACATCTCCTTTCGCACTGTTGGCATAGCCACAACGATACCCAAACCAGAGAGAAAAAGCCATTCACGATACCCAACAAAAATCCGCTGTCAATCCCCAGCAATACCAACAATCCCCGGCTATGCCGCCTGTCTGAGAGCAGCTTTGCCGTCCTCCTGCCGGAACAGGACATCGATGTCGGAGAACTTCTGGGTGCGGTTGAATTTCTCCGTTGCCTTTCCTGGTATGGCTTGTAACTCCAGCATCCTGGCCCACAGGTCCGGGTGGCAGTCGTAGAGGTGGCGCAGTTCCGCCCGCTTGGCGTTGGGGCAGAACCAACAACCGCCCCGGTCAGTGAAGGCGTAGACAGGAGAAAGCAGCCCTGCGTCCTCGCAGAGCTGCCATGCGTCCTGTTCCGTAAAATTGTACTTAGCCAGCAGAGAAACCTGCCTGCCGTTCTCCAGACGCAGCAGGCGTTCTGTTTCATCCCGCGCGATGCCGATATATTTGACTGTCTCTGGCGGCAGGGTTTTCTGATACCGCTGGATGGGCCGGACCTTGCAGTCCCGCTGAACAGCGCACCGCCCACAGATGGGGAAGGAGCGCACCATGCCCTTCTTCGGGCCGCGGGTCACCCGCCCGGTGAACAAGTCTACATAGGTCTTGGCAGAACGCAGGACGATTATTTTTACTCCCATCCGCTCCAGTGCGGGGATGGCCCTGCCGTAGATGAAGTCCCGATGCTCCGGTACCTCGCCGGAGATGCCCTTGTCGAACATCACTTCGCAGTAGACCGCCTCATCCAGAGGCTCCCCATGCTCTTTTGCAAGCAAAATGGCGGCCAACGAATCTTTCCCGAATGAGCATGAGGCGATAAACTTGGGCCGCTCCACTGTCACCGCTCCTGTCTGGGCGCTTTCTTCTTGGAAGCGGTCTTTTGGCCGGACTTATCCTTTGCCGGAGACTGCTTCTGTGCCTTGTCCTTTGTGCCGAAGATCGCATCCTCCAGCCGATCCAGCCACGTCATGTCCGCTTCCTCAGCTTTACATTCGATTTTCCTGATCTTGCAGCCAAACTCCTCCAGCGCCTCCTGAACACACTGTACACTGTAGGTGGAGAAGCTCTCCGCTTCAGCCTCGTTTTCGTCATGGCAGTGAAAGGTATATTCCAGATGCACCATACGGCCATCAAAGCGGAAATTCAGATCGCTGGAGACATAGCCGCTGCCCAGGGTATTGTCCTGCTCATAGACTTCCTTAACGTGCTGCACAAACTGCTTCTGCACATCCGGGAGCAGCAGCATATTGAATTCGCCAGAACCGTCAAAGTCGAGACGGAAACTCACTTTAGTCTGAACATCATAATCCATTCCGTCATCCATTGGAGCGGTCACCTCCCACAGCGTCCACCAATACGGCGGCCCGGTCCGTCTGCTCCCAGGGGGCGTCCCGGTGAGTGAAGTGGCCGTAGTTACAGAACCGGGCGAAGATGGGCCGGTCCAGCCCCAGGGCGGAGATCATCCCGGCAGGAGTCAGGTCGAATACAGCCCGGACGGACTGCTCCAGCACAGGCTCCGGGTACTTCCCGGTCTGGTGAGCGTCGATGTCCACCGCCACCGGCTCGGCCCTGCCGATGGCGTAGGCGAGGCTGACGGTACACTTCTCCGCCAGCCCAGCGGCCACGATGTTCTTGGCGATGTACCGGGCCATGTAGGCCCCGCTGCGGTCCACCTTACTGCCGTCTTTGCCGGACAGCGCCCCGCCGCCATGGGGGACAAGGCCGCCGTAGGTGTCCGCCATCAGCTTCCGGCCCGTCAAGCCGGTGTCCGCCTCAAAGCCGCCCAGCACAAACCGCCCGGAAGGGTTGATGAACACCTCGGTTTTCGGGTCGGGATACAGATCCCGCAGGGCGGGGACGATGACGTGCCGGGTGATCTCCCGACGCAGCTCGTCCAGATCCTTGTCCGCGTCATGCTGGCAGGAGACCACAACGGCGGCGATCCGGCAGGGCTTACCGTTCTGGTACTCCACGGACACCTGGGCCTTGCCGTCCGGCCCCAGGCCCTGGATGGTCCCGGTTTTCCGGGCGTTGGTGAGCAGCAGGGTCAGCTGGTGGGCCAGCACCACGGGCAGAGGCAGCAGTTGGGGCGTTTCCGAACAAGCATAGCCGTACATGATGCCCTGGTCGCCGCTCTGGTCATGGGTGATGATCTCCACCTCATAGTCCGATCCATAGCCGGTTTCCCGAACAGTCTGGCAGACGATGGCCGGGATGTCCGGCAGCTCGGCGGCGGTGATCTCTCCGGCTACGATGATCTTCCCTGCGGTGGCCATGACCTCGCAGGCCACGCGGGCGGCGGGGTCATGCTTCAGGCAGGCGTCCAGGACGCTGTCGGCAATGGCGTCGCACAGCTTATCCGGGTGACCCTCGGTGACCGACTCGGCGGTCAGAATGTAGTTATCTCTCATGGTAAATTCCTTTCCTTTTTGCAGATTTTGTACCCTGATGGGCCTGGGGCGGCTCCATGCACTGTGGCAGATCAAAGCCCAGGGAGCGGATCTCCTGATCGGACATTTCCAGGGTGTCATGGAGGATGCCGTACAGCTCGGCACTGTCATACCGCTCTCCCATATAGCCGATGATGGCCTCCATCAGTTCCCGCTGGGGTTCCAGGGATTCCGCCGCCTTGGTCAGCGCGTCGGCGTAGCCGTGGAGCCATGCGGCGTTGTAGCTGTCCTGGTTCGGCACCTGATTGGCGCGAATATGGGCCAGTTCTGCGGATGCTGAGACCGCCGAGATGCTGGACAGGTTGTAGTCAGGCATATGGCCCCTCCCATCTCACGGTGTTATCGGTCATGACAGTGTTCCTTCTTCTTTTTTTCCTGATTCCCACGGCCCTTGTCCGGCTCTCTTACGGGGTCCGGCTCCAGTTCCTCCGCAAAGCACTCGATCTTTTCTACTTTGCAGCCAAATCCCTCCAGCCGGTCCTGTACATCCCGCACACACTGTTCCGAGAACACCTCGGCGCTTGCCTTGTCTTTCTCCTGGCTGGCAAACGTATAACGAACTTCGGCACAACCATCCCGGAAGTCAAAATCCAGCCCCCCGACTGTCCGCTCCGCCAGAGGTGTGTCCTCGTTAAACACTTCTGTGATGTGGCTGATGAACGCATCTTTCGATTCAGCGGCTTCCTGCCCGTCACGAGCAAATCGGAACGACAGCTGACAGTCTACGGCAAAGTTCAGCATGACGGAATCAGGCACGATCTCTGCCTGGGCGGCAGGGCGCTCCGCTGTTACGACCATGACGTTGTCATAAAGGGCCTTGTATCGCTGGATCTGATCATCCGTAAGAGAGATGAAGTCCTCCGGGCCAACGCCAGCCAGAAAAAATGTCCCGCAGATCATATCGTAGGGGACGCCCCGGTCGTTGGTCAGGGGGCGGTTATAAGGCAGGCCCAGATTCCGCCCCTCCTCATTGCACACCAGGGCCACGTCATCCCGGAAAGGATAGACGGCCTGGATGTGTCCGCCCACGAGCGCCTGCATAGCCTCCAGCGTATCGGGGATTTCCCGCACCTCGCAAGGCTTTATCGGCTCCACTACTAAAATTTTCATGTTCGTTCACCTCGATTTTTCTTCTTTTTTATCTTCTTTCGATAGGTATAGTTAAAATCCGGCTTGGGCAGATCCTCCCTCATCCGGTCAACCTGATAGCAGAAGATGTGGAATTTCCTCTTTTGCGGGAAAAACGCAAATGATACCGATGCCGCTGGGTGTCGATGCGGAAAGCGTAGAAGGTCTGCCTGCCGGACATCCGCGCCTGGGGATGCTCCTGGCAGAATTGCCGCATAGACTGGAAATTTTTCAGCGGTCCGTCACGCCGCAGCGTTTCAACCATATCCCGCAGTTCCGTATCAAAAGCGGGGGATTTCAGGGCATCGTTTCCCCTGATCCAATCGGTTGTTGTCCCGTTGCCGTCAAACACACCCCGCAGGCAGCCCACATGGGCGGCCTCCTGGAGCTTGGTCGTGAACAGCGGAGAGACATCGTCCTCCGGCACATCGAAAAACGGATATTTTTCACCGATCATGGTACTTGTTCCTGTCTTTTTTGGGGTCCCGCGCCGGCGTTTGGGGAACAGGCGGGCGCTCCTGTTCCCGGTCCATCTCCCGCAGCATCTTCAGTGTGTCCCGGAAAGCCAGATACCGCTGGATCTGCCTGGGGTCATCGGTCAGGGTACGGACCGTCTCCCACAGGGGACTGCCATGGTGGCTGATGTCCTCCTGTACAACAAGGGCGGGGCGGTCCCCGCTCTCATCCAGCGCGACACATTGGTCCCTGCTCTCCTCCGCGTGGCTGTAGAGGCCGTAGGCCACGCCAATGACCTTCATGGCCTCCAGCGCGTCCACGGTGGTATAGACGCTGCCGGTGCTGATATGCACCTCGCCGGTCAAAGAGATTTTTTTACTGGACATAGTGTTTCTCCTCCCATCATGACCTCAGCGGTCATGACTGCCCCGCCGTTTCGGCGGCTTGGGGCGGTCAAAAATGCTGACGTTGATCCGTTCCGTCTCCTGATGCACCTCCTGAACAGCGTGTTCCCACGCCTTTTTCAACGCAGACACCGGCAGTCCGTTCTGTTGGTAGCCCTCCAGGATACCGTTGTAGTAGGACTCGGTGGGCAGCATGGGTTCCCGGAAGCGGTCATCCATAATATAGGCCATAACAGACAGGGAGCGGCCCTCGCTGTCCCGGACGGTAACCATCTTCTTGTCATAAAAGCGGGGATAGCCCTCGTAGCGATCCAGGGAGCGCTCACACGCCGGGGTGATGCTCCACAGCAGGCCCTGGACGGTCTTGCCCTCCTTGGGGGCGATGGTGGCGAAGCCGCCTCTGCGGAACAGCAGTTCCCAGCCCTCCAGTACCACCGGCCCCACCACCGAGGCGTCCGGGCAGCGGTACTCCATCTGGCCCAGGTTGATGTTGCTGCCATAGGCGAAATACAGTGTATTTTCCATCTCAGTTCTCCTCCAGAATGACCAGCGCCCCGGCCTTGGCCAGATGGGCGAACATGGCCAGCGCCTGCCCCTCCACACCGGAGTCCGGCAGGGGGCAGTCCAGGTCGGTGGTCCGGATGAAGTTGCTCCGAAGCTGGTAGATATAGCTCTCCGTATCCGGGTACTCGGTGGGGTCGAAGGTCTGCTGCCGGAGCTGCTCCATGATCTCCGTGGCGCTGCCCTCATAGGTGCGCTCGTCAATGCAAATTTTCATTGTCATCTCTCCGTTTCACGGCGGTTTTTCTTCTTTTTATTGACTTCATAGCTGTCCTTATCGTGTCGCCACGCCCTATCTCCTTCCAGGTGGGCGAGTAAATGGTCACGGGTGTGCTTGAACTCCTCGCCGTTGAGCCCCAGCCGCACCAGCCAGACACGGAAGGTGAACAGCTCATTCTCGCTCTGGGTTTTGCGCATGACGGTGCTGCGCTGGGCGATGGCCTGGGCGGAGATGGCGAGGCACAGGTTGACGTATGCGGCCACCTTCCCGGCGTGGAGGGTAGAATTAAAGCACCGCCATTCAACGGTGCCGTGGTAAAAAACAGAATGCAGGTTCAAGGCATAGTAGCGCGTCCAGTTGTAGTGTTCTGTATGATTCACATTTCCCTCATACCAGACTTGTTCCAGTTGGGTGAGGTCGGTGGTCTCGTCCGAGGACAGCGTCCGGGCCTGCCGCAGCATGGGTTCCCGCACTTTCTGGCAATAATCTCTCGCACGGATCGGATCAACCTGCAGTGCCTTAAACAGAATATCTTCCTTGGAGTACATAATGCCGATCAGGTTCTTCAGGCTCTGGCGGTTGTGATTGGCGGCGTCCACATGGACGTGGATGCCGCAGGAGCCGTTGACCTTGGCCCCGGCTTTTCGTACTCTGCGCACACATTCCTGGAACTTGAGCAGTTCGGCGTAGGTCAGCTTGGGCGTAACCATCTCTACCCGATACTCTCCACTGTCCATGCCGGAAGCGGATATGTACCCACCCGCAGTTTTCTTCTCTGGCTTGATGCTGCTGTCGCTCATCAGCTTCCACACCTTGCCCTCCGGGTCGGTCACGCCCCAGGTGTCGTAATAGGTCCCCAGATATTGGGGCGATGTTCCAAAATAGGCGGCCAGTGCTTCGGCGGCCTGTCTGCGGGTGATACCCGTCATCTCCACCTCTACACCGAAGCATTGATCCTTGATGCCGATCTCGCTCATGCCGCGGCCTCCTTTCGGAGCTGCTCATCCACCACCCGGATTCGGCGGCCAATGGCTTCGATCACATTGACGGTGACAGAGTTTCCGGCCTGTTTGTACGCCTGGGCGTCCGAGGTGATGGCCAGCAGCCGGTCGATCTGGTCCTCCTCGAAGCCCTGGAGGCGGAGGCACTCCCTGGGCATCAGGCGGCGGATGCGCCCGCCCTGGTCCACAATGCCCTGCACACTGGCGGCGTCATGGGCCAGCTTGCTTACCCGGCCACCTCTGGTCTTGCTGTTTGGAAAGCCCAGGTCCACGCTGTCGCCGGGAGCGGCTTCCGTGTATCCCTTCTTGGAGGGATCACGAATCATCAGTACCCCAGATCGTTCGGCTCTGTGGTTGGAGAGGGTGGTCTGCCCATACCGGGCAGTGAGGCACCGGGCAGTGTCGGTGCGCCTGGGTTCCCCTACAGACAGATCCATAAAGGCGGCTTCGGGCGGAATCAGGTACAGTCCGGTTTTGCCGCCCATGCCCCCGGCCCCCGCCGTCTGGGTGCAGGCTACTCCTTCGATATCGTAGAC
>CATKZW010000057.1 GCA_949841465.1 uncultured Oscillospiraceae bacterium | reverse complement strand
TTTTAAAAATCTGCAGGGACAGGGCTTAGATTGGTGTTGCCTTTTTGCCTCCCACACAGCCCTTTTGACCCAATTCTCTTTCAAATTTTCTTGCATCACCTACTTGACTTCATACCATTAGACTTTCAGAACGGATTTGAATTGGTTGTCTTCCGCGTCATAGGCATAGCCTACGCTGTCCAGCTTTTCCACCAACTCAACCGGGTCTGCATCCATTCCGTCGCATAATGCCTCCAGGCTGGAATACTCGTCCCGGAGCTTGGTGTTCACCACACTCAGCAGGATATATGGGTCCTGTGGAAGCATGCAAGTTTTCCTCCTTTACAGTCCCAGCTTCATGGCCACTACGTTGTCCACCATAGCCAGCGCGTTGTCCAGCATAAGCACGTCCTTCCCGCCGCCCATGGCACTGTCCGGCTTGCCGCCGCCGGAGCCGCCCGCGATGGCGCACACCTGCTTGATGATGTCTCCGGCCTTGATACCCTTTTTCACCGCCTCCTTGCCGCAGGCGCACAGGAAGGTGATCTTTCCATCGTTGATGCAGGCCAGCACCGCCACCACGCAGGGATCCTTCTCCCGGACCATGTCACCCATCTGACGCAGGCGGGCACCGTCGGCGTCGGGCACCGTGGCGGTGAGCACCTTTAGCCCACCCAGCTCATGAGCGCCGAACATAATGCGGTCTGTCTCACCGGCGGCCTCCTTGGCCTTGTATTTCTCCACCAGCTGATGCAGCGACTTAATCTCGCCCATGACCGCCTCCGCCTTTTCCCGCAGCTCATGAGGCTTAGCCTTGAGGACAGACGCCGCCTGAATGGCCATCTGCTGGATGCCGTCGAAATGTGCCAGGGTCTCTTTGCCGGTGGTGGCCTCAATGCGGCGCACACCGCTGGCCACGGAGAACTCGCTCCTGATGCGGAAGGGGCCCGCCATGGCGGTGTTGGACAGGTGGGTTCCGCCGCAGAACTCCACAGAGAAACCGTTGCCCATGTCCACTACCCGGACAGTGTCGCCGTACTTCTCACCAAACAGAGCGATGGCTCCCCGCTGCTTGGCCTCCTCAATGGGAAGCACATCGGTGCGCACCTCATAGCCGGACAGGATGGCATCGTTGACGATACCGCTGACCTTGCTGATCTCCTCAGGGGTCATGGCGTTAAAGTGGGTGAAATCGAAGCGCAGACGGTCTGGCTCCACCAGGGAACCGGCCTGATGCACATGTTCGCCTAAAACAGTGCGCAATGCCTTGTCCAGCAGGTGGGTAGCGGTGTGGGCGCGCTTGACCGCGTCGCGGCGATTCTGGTCAATGTGGGCGCGGACGGTGTCCCCCACCTTCAGCGTACCCTCCACCATTTTGCCATAGTGCATATATTTGCCGCCCTTGTTCTTCTGCACGTCGGTGACCTCAAACAACAGGCCGTTGTCCCCGCTGCGGGCAATATGGCCGTGGTCGGCCACTTGGCCGCCCATCTCGGCATAAAACGGAGTCTTGTCCAGCACCACAATGCCCTCCACACCGGGCATCAGCTCCTCAGCCAGCTCGTTCTCCACCACCAGGGCCACCACCTTGGCGTCCATAACGGCATTTTCGGTGTAGCCCACAAACTCCGTCTCGGGCACGTCCTTGCCGAACTCCACCCCGGCCCAGCCCAGATCGCCCAGGGCCTCCCGGGCTTTCCGGGCCCGCTGGCGCTGCTCCTCCATAAGCTGCTTGAACTCGGCCTCGTTCAGATCCATGCCCTGCTCCTGCACCATTTCCAGCGTCAGGTCGATGGGGAAGCCGTAGGTGTCGTACAGCTTGAACGCATCCGCACCGGAGAAGGTCTTCTCCCCCTTCTCCTTGTGGCCCGCCAGCATTTCGTTGAAAATTTTCAGGCCGCCGTCGATGGTCTTGGCAAAGTTTTCCTCCTCCACCCGAATGACCTTGGTGATATAGTCCTGCCGCTCCCGTAGCTCGGGGTAGTGGCCTTCATTCTCATGGATGACGGTGTCGCACACCTGATAAAGGAACGGGTCGTTTACGCCCAGCAGCTTGCCGTGACGCGCTGCCCGGCGCAGCAGGCGGCGCAGCACGTAGCCCCGGCCCTCGTTGGAGGGCAGTACGCCGTCGCAAATCATAAAGGTGGCGGAGCGGATGTGGTCGGTGATGACCCGCAGGGACACATCCTTTTCCCGGCTCTCACCGTAATGGGCATGGGTGATCTCGGACACTTTGTTGGTGATGTTCATCACGGTGTCCACCTCAAACAGGGAGTTCACCCCCTGGCACACACAGGCCAGGCGCTCCAGGCCCATGCCGGTGTCAATGTTCTTCTGCTTCAGCTCCTCGTAGTGCCCCTCCCCATCGTTGTCGAACTGGGAGAACACCACGTTCCACACCTCAATATAGCGGTCGCAGTCGCAGCCCACAGTACACCCGGGCTTGCCGCAGCCGTGCTCAGGTCCCCGGTCGTAATAGATTTCGGAGCAGGGGCCGCAGGGGCCGGAGCCGTGCTCCCAGAAGTTGTCCTCCTTGCCGAATTTGAAGATGCGCTCGGCAGGGATGCCGATGACCTTGTTCCAGATCTCAAAGGCCTCGTCATCGGCGGGAGTTGTCTCGTTGCCGGCGAACACGGAGGGATACAGCCGTTCCGGGTCCAGACCCACCCACTCCGGAGAGGTCAGGAACTCCCATGCAAAGGGAATGGCTTCTTTCTTAAAATAGTCACCAAAGGAGAAGTTGCCCAGCATCTCAAAATAAGTGCCGTGGCGGTCGGTGTGGCCGATGTTTTCAATGTCGCCGGTGCGGATGCACTTCTGGCAGGTGGTGACGCGGTGGCGGGGCGGCTCCTGCTCCCCGGTGAACCAGGGCTTCATGGGGGCCATGCCGGAGTTGATGAGCAGCAGGGACACATCGTTCTGAGGGATCAGGGAAAAGCTGGGCAAACGAAGGTGGCCTTTGCTCTCAAAGAACTTCAGAAACATCTCCCGCAGTTCGTTCAGGCCGTAGGGTTTGGGATCGCGCATAGGTATTACCTCCATAATATTATAATATATTTGTCAAATAGACTCATTTGGCTGGAAAACCACCTCAAACTCCTCGCACACCACGGGCATTTCCGGGGAAAACTCCAGCCCGGCTTCCGCCAGCTCCCGACGAAAAAAGTCCGCGTGTACCCGCCGCCAGTAGGCCAGGGAGCGGTCGCCCTCCCCTTCCCGGTACGCCTGCTGGGCGCTCACCTGATCGAAGGGCACGGTGTACACCCGGGTAGTGCGGATGACGCACACCGCTTCCTCCCGGCTGTCCAGAATCACGCTATACTCCCCAACCTGCGGCATGGGCTCGTCCTCAATCTCGTACAGAATTCCAGCGCTGGCCGTGGCGGTTTTGATGCCGGTGCGGGTCAGCTCCGCCAGCAGGTCCGGGTCAGCGCCGT
The DNA here is from genome assembly GCA_949841465.1 of uncultured Oscillospiraceae bacterium. Classification (GTDB taxonomy): domain Bacteria; phylum Bacillota; class Clostridia; order Oscillospirales; family Oscillospiraceae; genus Enterenecus. The sequence continues at coordinate 11,310 of CATKZW010000057.1, read as the reverse complement.
AGGCCCACGCCTCGTACTCCTCCCCAGCGGCGGAATTGACGGCCCGGTAGGCTGCCCACATCTCCTGATGGGTCATCTCAACCCTCCTTTGCAACAAAAAAGCCCCGCCACAGCACAGGGACGAAGCATACACTCCGTGGTACCACCCTGATTTCCTCCTGGCGAGGACACTCGTTTGTCCGATAACGGGGACGCCCGTCCCGCTCATCGCGGGAGCGCTCGGGAGCGGCCCGTCCAAATGCCCAGCGCGAGGGTTCCCACTCTCCCCTCTCTCTGGTGCGCGGCGGTTTGGACTTAACTCCGTCACAGCGGGTCTATTTTATCATATTTCAGCCGCTTGTCAAGCGTTTGGCAGGAAAAAGGCCCCCGCCGGGCACACCGGCGGGGGCAAAATGACTTGCGGGTAAGATTAGAAGTCCACCTCAGTGTCGTAGTAGCAGCACTTGAGCAGCTTCTCCATCTCCTCCACAGAGGGCTGACGGGGGTTGGAGCCGGTACAGGCGTCACCCAGGGCGTTGACAGCGATGTCATGGAGCCGCTCCAGGAACACTTCCTCGGGCACGAAGCCCTTCTCGCAGGGGTAGCTGTCCGCGCCGTACTGACCGATGCAGTGGGGGATGTTCAGGTCGTCGTTCATCTTGCGCAGATAGGCGATGAGGTTGGCAATCTTCTCATCCAAGCTGTCGCCGCCCAGGTTCATGAAGTCGGCGATGTCGCCGTACCGCTTGGCGGCGGTCTCGTCCTTGGCGTTGAACGCGATGACCTTAGGCAGGTACATGGCGTTGGCCGCGCCGTGGATGATGTGGGCGCCGTGGTCGGCAAAGGCAGCGCCGGTCTTATGGGCCATGGAGTGGACGATGCCCAACAGCGCGTTGGAGAAGGCCATACCGGCCAGGCACTGGGCGTTGTGCATGGAGCCGCGCTTGGCCATATCGCCGTTGTAGGAGTCCACCAGATCGTTCTGGATCATCTTAATGGCGTGGAGGGCCAAGGGGTCGGTGTAATCGCAATTGGCGGTGGACACGTAGGCCTCGATGGCGTGGGTGATGGCGTCCATACCGGTGTGGGCCACCAGCTTCTTGGGCATGGTCTCGGCCAGATCGGGGTCCACGATAGCCACGTCGGGGGTGATCTCGAAGTCGGCGATGGGATACTTGATGCCCTTCTGGTAATCGGTGATGATGGAGAAGGCGGTCACCTCGGTGGCGGTGCCGGAAGTGGAGGAGATGGCGCAAAAACGGGCCTTTTTGCGCAGGGCGGGGATGCCGAACACCTTGCACATCTCCTCAAAGGTGATGTCGGGGTACTCGTACTTGATCCACATGGCCTTGGCCGCGTCGATGGGGGAGCCGCCGCCCATGGCGACAATCCAGTCGGGCTGGAACTTCAGCATGGCCTCCGCGCCCTTCATGACAGTCTCCACAGAGGGGTCTGGCTCGATGCCCTCAAACAGCTCCACCTCCATGCCGGCTTCCTTTAAGTAAGAAATCGCCCGGTCCAGGAAGCCGAACTTCTTCATGGAACCGCCGCCCACACAGACAATCGCGCGCTTGCCGTCGAAGGACTTCAGGGCCTCCAGGGCGCCCTTGCCATGGTACAGGTCGCGGGGAAGAGTAAAACGTGCCATTTGAATTACCTCCAATTTATATTGGGCAAAGGGGTCCGCCCAAAGTCTGTTAACATTTTAACATTTCTTGTGCTCAATTGCAATAGGCAGTCTTGCATTTTTGACTAAATATTTCCTTTCTTCCGCTTCTCTTAAAGAATTCTTTTGATTTTCCCCTCTGGCTTCTTAACCCTTTTTCTGTATACTGTCTGTACCAACACAGGTAGTACAGTTATGGAGGTAATCAATATGTCGATCCTGGAAGTCAGTCATGTAAAGAAAGTCTACTCCACCCGCTTCGGCGGCCAGAAGGTGGAAGCCCTGGCAGACATCTCCTTTGCCGTGGAGCAGGGCGAGTATGTGGCCATCATGGGTGAGTCCGGCTCCGGCAAGACCACCCTGCTGAACATTCTGGCCGCGCTGGACCGCCCCACCGCCGGGTCAGTGCTGCTGGCCGGCCGAAATCTCACTGCTGTAAAGGAAAAACAGCTTGCGGCCTTCCGCCGGGACAACCTGGGCTTTGTGTTCCAGGATTTCAACCTGCTGGACACCTTCAGCCTGCGGGACAATATTTTCCTTCCCCTGGTTCTGGCAGGCAGAAAATACCCGGAGATGAATCGCCGCCTCGCTCCCCTGGCCGAAACCTTGGGTATTGAGAAGCTGCTGGACAAATACCCCTACGAGGTATCCGGCGGACAGAAGCAGCGGTGCGCCGTGGCCCGGGCCCTCATCACTCAGCCACAGATCATTCTGGCCGACGAGCCCACCGGCGCCTTGGACTCCCGAGCGGCGGACAGCCTAATGGACCTGTTCACCAAAATCAACCAGGCGGGCCAGACAGTGCTGATGGTTACCCACTCCACCGCCGCCGCCAGCCGGGCAGGCCGGGTGCTGTTCATCCGGGACGGCCGGGTATACCACCAGCTCTATCGGGAGAACCGCACCGACGGCCAGATGTACCGCCTCATCACCGAAACCCTCACCCGACTCACTGACGGAGGTGAGAAGCGTGCGTAACGGACTTTACCCCAAGCTGGCCGCCCGGAGCATGCGGCAAAACCACCGCTTCTTCGTACCCTACCTGCTGGCGCTGGCAGGGCTCACCGCCGCCTTTTATGTCATGGCCGCTCTGTGCTTCGACCCGGGCGTACTGACAATGCGGGGCTTCGCCTACGTCGCCGCCATGATGGGCATTGGAATGTTTGTGGCAGGTATCTTATCCGCCGTGCTCCTGCTCTACATCAACAGCTTTTTGATGAAACAGCGGAAAAAGGAGCTGGGCCTGTACAACATCTTGGGCATGGGCAAGGGAAATATCGCCCTGATCCAGTGCTGGGAAAGCCTGTACACCGCCCTCATCGGCATTGTGGGCGGGCTGGTACTGGGTGTGCTGCTCCACAAGCTGGCCACCATCGCGCTGACCACCCTGCTTCAGTTCTCCATTCCCTTCCACTCCTCCCTCTCCCTCCCCGCCATGCTTTTGACGGCGGCGTTCTTTGGGGCGCTGCTGGCGCTGGCTCTGCTGCTCAACCTGTTCCGAATACGGGTGTCCAACCCCATCGAACTGCTCCACGGTGGAAACGTGGGCGAAAAGGAGCCCAAAACCCGTTGGCTTCTGGCCGTCATTGGGGTGCTCTCCATGGGCGCAGGCTATTTCATCGCCGTCACCACCAAAGATCCTGCCCTTGCCCTGGCTCTCTACTTCCTGGCGGTGATCCTGGTCATCATCGGCACCTACTGTCTGTTCACAGCCGGAAGCATCGCTCTGCTGAAAATGCTGCGAAAAAACAAGGGCTTCTATTATCAGACCGGCCATTTCATCGGCGTGTCCGGGATGCTCTATCGCATGAAGCGCAACGCTGTGGGGCTGGCCAATATCTGTATCCTGTCCACCATGGTAATGGTGATGATCTCAGGCACTCTAGCCCTTTACCTGGGGCAAGGAGAGATCATCTCCGCTCAGTATCCCGCCAACCTGAACATGACTGTCAGCGCCGACCCTGCCATGGGCCAGGCTCTGGATATGGATGGGGCAAAGAATCTGGTTCAGCAGTTCGCTCAGGACCATGACGCATCTATCACAAATTTCAGGGCGGTGGAATTCCTTCGTTTCAACGTGGTGCCGTTCCCTGATTCCGGCCATCTGGATGTGGGTGTCACAGACAACGCCAGCGGCAAACGCGCTGTGTATTTCCTCACCGCCGATGGATACGCCTCTCTCACCGGTGAAGCCCTGCCGGACCTTGAAGCTGGGGAGGCAGCAGTTTGCGGCGGGCTTCCGGACGGTTTCGGTTCCGAGCTTATCCTTCAAGGAGTCCGCAACGGCGCCGAAACCGGTCAGGCGGAAAAACTTTCTGTCATCCAGGCCCTCCCAGCTGTAAAGTATTTTTCCCTCACCTTCGATATGGTCCAACCGCTGTGCGTCGTAGTGGCGGACCAGGAAACTCTGGACCGGATCTGGAGACTCCAGTATGATGCGCTAGACTACTACGCCGCTGGCATGACCTGTGTTCTCTTGCTGGACCTGGATTGCACCTACGAGAAGGAGCTGGCCCTTTTGGACGCCTGGTCCAACTCCGTTATCGAGGATTCGGATTTCTTCAACGGCACCGGCAGTTGGGCCTCATGGCGGACGGAAAGCCGGGCCGAGATGGCGGTAGACGGTTATGCTATGGCTGGCGGCTTCCTGTTCCTGGGCATCATCCTGGGCGTTGTGTTCCTCATGGCCACCGTACTCATCATCTATTACAAGCAGGTGTCCGAGGGCTACGAGGACCAAGGCCGGTTTGAAATCATGCGTAAGGTGGGCCTAAGCCAGCGGGAGGTCAAGTCCTCTATCCGCAGCCAGGTGCTCATCGTGTTCTTCCTGCCCATCGCCGTGGCCGCCGTCCACATCCTGTTTGACTTCAACCTGGTTGCCCAAATGCTCACCATGTTCGGGGTTCGCAATGTGCTCACCGTGGCGCTGTGCACCGGGGGTACGCTGCTGGCCTTCCTGGCAGTGTACACTGCGGTATACCTGCTCACCGCCCGGACCTACTTCAAGATCGTCCGCTGAATCCAATTGCGCTCCCGGGAAACCGGGGGCGCAATTTTTGAACCCTTCCGCCTATTTCCTCATAGAATGGGACAAAAGGAGGGCAGCGCCATGAAAAACACCTGTCTGCTCAGCGCGGACACCAAAACCTATCTGTGCTGTTATTACCAAATCCTCGATGAGATGATCCAGGGTATGACCACCGCCGGCCTCACCCAGAGCATCTCCCACAACTTCATTGTCCAGATGGTTCCCCACCACCGGGCGGCCATCCAGATGTCCAACAACATCCTGCGCTTCGCCGAGCACAAAGCCGTCCGGCGGATCGCCCAGCGCATCATCGATGAACAGACCCAGGGCATCGAGCAGATGAACGCCGCCCTGCCCACCTGCGGCCAGCTCACCAACCCCCAGATGGACCTGCGGATATACCAGCGGCGGATGGATCTGATCTATCGGGAGATGTACGCCCAAATGGGGGCCGCGCCGGAGAACAACGCCCTGGCCGCCGTCTTCATGCGGGAGATGATCCCCCACCGCCAGGGGGCCATCCGGATGGCGGAAACCGCGCTGAAATACGACGTGTGCACCGAACTGGTACCCATACTCCGCTCCATCGTCACCCAGCAGCGGCAAGGGGTGGCACAGATGCGCACTTTACTCCGGCGCATGGAGTGTCAAAGGCATTAAGCTTGCAATTTTCCCCGGTTTCTGTTATACTATTAGCTCACGGCCTTTCCGGCCTTGAAGTACAGATAGAGAAAGGATGTGACGCCTATGTGGGCGGAACAGAGCGTATTTTATCACATCTATCCCCTGGGCTTCTGCGGGGCCCCCTGGGAGAATGAAGGCGTACAGGCCAGCCGTATCGGCAAAATCGGCGGCTGGGCGGAGCACATAGAAAAGCTGGGTGCCAACGCATTGTACTTAGGCCCGGTATTTGACAGCGACCATCACGGCTACGACACCCGGGATTACCGAAAGATCGACTGCCGCCTGGGCACCAACGAGGAATTTGCAGCGGTGTGCCGGACCCTCCACGACCACGGCATCAAGGTAGTGCTGGACGGGGTGTTCAACCACGTGGGCCGGGGCTTCTGGGCCTTTCGGGACGTGCAGGAAAAGCGATGGGACTCCCCTTACAAGGATTGGTTCAACATCAACTTTGACGGCAACTCAAACTACAACGACGGCTTCTGGTACGAGGGCTGGGAGGGCCACTACGAGCTGGTGAAGCTGAACCTGCGCAATCCCGCCGTGGCCGACTACATCCTAGACGCCATCCGCTTCTGGGTGGAGCAGTTCGACATCGACGGCCTGCGCCTGGACGTGGCCTACTGTCTGGACAAGGACTTTCTCCGCCGCCTGCGCGGGTTCTGCAACGGGGTGAAGCCTGACTTCTTTCTGGTGGGCGAGACCCTCCACGGGGATTACAACCAGTGGGTGGGGGACGACCTGCTCCACTCCTGCACCAACTACGAATGCTATAAGGGGCTGTACTCCGCCCTCAACTCCATGAACTTGTTTGAGATCGTCCACAGCCTGAAGCGCCAGTTCGGCCCCGAGCAGTGGACGCTGTATAAGGGCAAGCACCTGTTGTGCTTCGCCGACAACCATGACGTCACCCGTGTGGCCTCCATCCTGCAAAATCCCGCCCACCTGCCTCTAATCTATGGCTTGGTGTTCGGCATGCCGGGCATCCCCTGCCTGTACTACGGCAGCGAGTGGGGCGTTCAGGGCGACAAATCCCAGGGCGACGCGGCCCTGCGGCCCTTCCTTGACCATCCGGAGTGGAACAGCCTTACCGACCAGATCGCCGCCATGGCCCGCGCCCACAGGGAGAGCGAGGCCCTGTGCTGGGGCGATTTCCAGGACCTGGTGCTCACCAACAAGCAGACGGTGTTCCAGCGCCGGAGCGAACACGAGCGGGTGCTGGTGGCGGTAAACGCCGACAGCCAGCCCTACTGGGCGCACTTTGACGCCGGGTGCGGTCAGGCGGTGGATCTGCTCACCGGCCAGACCCACGATTTTGGCGGCGGCAGTGAGCTGCCCCCCTACAGCGTATTCTTCTGGAAATGCGAGCGCTAAAAAACTCCCCGGGAGCAACTCTCCCGGGGAGTTCTCCTATTTTTCCGGATGGCAGAACCTTTTTGGACGGACAGCCGTCGCAGCCACAGCCGGATTTCTTTATCCTTGCGGCTATGGTAACGGCCTCCCTGCCACAAATCCCAGCTCCGGCAAAAGCCGGCGTGGAATTGATCCACACCGGCTTTTTGACTGCCAAATCTTCGATTATTGGGGATTCAGGGTGTAGTTGGGGGCTTCCTTGGTGATATAAATATCGTGGGGGTGGGACTCCTTCAAGCCCGCGGCAGTAATCTGGGTGAACTGCGCCTTGGTGCGCAGTTCCTCAATGGTAGCACAGCCGCAGTAGCCCATGCCGGAGCGCAGGCCGCCCATCATCTGATAGATGGTCTCGGACACCGGCCCCTTGTAGGGGACGCGGCCCTCCACACCCTCGGGCACCAGCTTCTTGTTGTCCTGCTGGAAGTAGCGGTCCTTGGAGCCCTTGGCCATAGCCCCCAGAGAGCCCATGCCCCGGTAGACCTTGAACTGACGGCCCTGGTACACCTCGGTCTCGCCGGGAGACTCCTCACAGCCCGCCAGCAGGGAGCCCAGCATGACCACATTGCCGCCCGCGGCGATAGCCTTGGCGATGTCGCCGGAATACTTGATGCCGCCGTCGGCAATGATGGGCACATCGTACTCCGCCGCTACCTGGGCCGCGTCAAACACGGCGGTGACCTGGGGCACGCCGATGCCCGCCACCACACGGGTGGTACAGATGGAGCCGGGGCCAATGCCGATCTTCACGCAGTCCGCGCCCGCCTCAATGAGCGCACGGGTGCCCTCGGCCGTAGCCACATTGCCCGCCACCAGCTGCACATCCGGGTACAGGGACTTAATGCGCATGACGCACTCCAAAATATTCCGGGAATGGCCGTGGGCAGAGTCCAAGCACAGCACGTCCGCCCCCGCCTCCACCAGGGCGGCCACCCGGTCCAGCACATCGGCGGTGGCTCCAATGGCAGCGCCCACCATCAGCCTCCCCTGCTCATCGCGGGCGGAGTTGGGGTACACCTGGGCTTTCTCGATGTCCTTGATGGTGATGAGGCCCTTCAAACGGAACTGCTCGTCCACGATGGGCAGCTTCTCGATCTTGTGCTTGCGAAGGATCTCCCTGGCCTGATCCAGCGTAGTGCCCTCGGGGGCGGTGACCAGATTGTCCTTAGTCATCACGTTGTCGATAAGCTTGCTCATATCGGTTTCAAACTTCATATCTCGGTTGGTGATGATGCCGATGAGCTTGCCGCCGTCGCAGATGGGTACGCCGGAAATTTTGTACTTTGCGCACAGCTCGTCCGCTTCAGCCAGCGTGTGGCCTGGGCCCAGCCAGAAAGGGTCGGTGATGACGCCGTTCTCGCTGCGCTTCACCATATCCACCTGCTCGGCCTGCTGGCCGATGGACATATTCTTGTGGATCACACCGATGCCGCCTTCCCGGGCCAGGGCGATGGCCATGCGGGACTCGGTGACCGTGTCCATAGCCGCGCTCATCACCGGGATGTTCAAGGTGATCTTCTTAGTCAGCCGGGTGTGCAGGTCCACATCTGCCGGGAGCACATTGCTCTCCGCCGGGATCAGCAGCACATCATCAAAGGTGAAGCCTCGCTTGCCGAACTTGTGGTTCCAATCAATCTGCGCCATATTCCATCCTCCTATAATTAAATTTTTCCCATTTTACGCTTTGAAACAGTCGCTGTCAAGATAAACAAACCACAACGTCATTTTTCGGCACTTTTGCCCATGAGAACTGGTGGACAAGCGCTCCGGCTGTCACTTTTTCCGGGCGGTCCAGCAGACCCGCGTACCAGGCCAGCAGACCCGTCAGCTCCTCCGAGGAATACCGCTCCCGCAGCGCGCCCATATCCAGGTCCCGGTCCCGTTTGGCCAGCCGCCGGCCGTCTGGGGCCAGCAGCAGAGGCGTGTGGAAAAACTTCGGCGGCTGATAGCCCAGTACTTGGTGCAGCCACGTCTGCCGGGGCGCGGAGCACAACAGGTCCCGCCCCCGCACCACATGGTTCACTCCCATCAGTGCGTCGTCCACCACCACCGCCAGCTGATAGGCAAACACCCCGTCGGACCGGCGGACGATGAAATCCCCGCAGTCACAGGCCAGATTTTCCGCATAGGTTCCGCAGTTCCCGTCCTCCAGGACAACGGTGCTGCCTGGGCACCGCACCCGCCACGCCGGACGGCGGCCTTCACGCTCCAGCGCCTCCCGCTCCTTCTCTGTCAAGTGATAACACTTGCCGGTATATACCACCGCGCCGTCATCCCTGTGGGGTGCGGACGCCGCCATACGCTCGGAGCGGGTGCAGTAACAGGGGTAGATCATTCCCTTTTTCTCCAGCACCTGGAACGCCTCCTCATAATAGGCCGTGCGACAGCTCTGCATATAATCCGGTTCCAAACCACCCTCGTCCCAATCAAGCCCCAGCCAGCGCAGGTCCTCTATGAGCTGCCGGGCATATTCCGGGCTGGTGCGCTGCGTGTCCAGATCCTCAATGCGCAGCACCAGCTTTCCACCCGCGCTGCGCACGTCCAGCCACGCCAGCATCGCCGCCAGCAGGTTGCCCAGGTGCATCCGCCCGCTGGGGGTGGGGGCAAACCGTCCCCTCACTTCCATAGGCCCTCCCCCTGTCAGTCAAAAAATGTGAGCTGACGGTCCCCGTAACCCAGGGCCGCCGCCCGGATGATGGATTTCATGTCGTACAAAATGCCCCGCTCACGGCAGGCCCGAGCGAATACGCCCCACAGCGCCTTTGCCCTGGGGCTGGCACACTGATAGCGGTCCCCATACTGCCGCAGATAACGTTTTTTCAGCTCCCGGCCGGGGAAAGCCCGCTCCAAACCGTCCAGAAAATACTCCCGCTGACCCTGCCGCATGGTGACGCCGAAAGCTGGATAAATAAATTTCGCCCCCGCATTGGCGGCCTCCTCCACTACAGCGAGCACCCCTTCGTCGCTGTCCTCCAGAAAGGGCAGCACCGGCATCAGCAGAACCCCAGCAAACAGCCCCGCCTCAGAAAGGCGCTTCAGCGCCGCCAGACGTTCACTGGGCAGCGGTGCACTGGGCTCGACTTTTGCCGCTAAAGCGTCGTTCACTGTGGTAATTGTAAGCTTACAGATCACCGGGGAGTGGCGCTGAATGGAGGTCAGTACGTCGATATCCCGGACGATCAAACCGCTTTTTGTGGCAATGGCCGCGCCGCAGTCGTAGGCATCAATGAGCTCCAGCGAATGCCGGGTGAGCTGCAATTCCTCCTCAAAGGGATTATAAGGGTCACTCATCGCCCCCATGCTGATGAGCGCGGGCCGTACCTTCCGGGCCAGATCGTCCCGCAGTATGCGCAGCGCGTCCTGCTTTGCCCGCACCCGGTCAAACTCCCCGATCTGGTAGCAGTCGCTGCGGCTGTCGCAGTACAGACAGCCGTGACAGCAGCCCCGGTAGATGTTCATGGTGTGGTCTGTGCCGAACCATTCCGTGGAGCGGCTGCGGAAGAGCAGGTGCTTGGCCGGTATGTATTCCATGTCCGTCTCCTCCTCTTACCGTCCCTCCGGACCTGTATCTCCCAACAGGCACAAACCCCTCCCGGCGGTTAATCGGGAGGGGCGCTTTTCACCTCTTATTGAAAATGCGGAAGATATCGTCGAAGGGATCGTCCTCCACCGGCTCGGCAGTGGACTCGGACAGAGGCTTGGGGGGCGTGATGGGACCCACCCCGGCTGGCACGCATCTGGGTTTGTCCTCCGCCGCAGCCTGGGGCTTACCAGGAGCTTGAACTGCGGCCTGAGCAGCCTGCTGCGCTCCCTCCTTCTCGGGGACAGGGTTGTCCACCGCACCAAAGCCGGTGGCAATAACGGTGACCCGCAGCTCGTCCTCCAGGGTGTCGTCGAAAGCGGTGCCCATCATGAACAGTGCGTCGGGGTCGGCCACCTCCTTCACCATATCGGCAGCCTGCTGGACCTCCTCCAGGCCCATGTCCAGCGGGCCGGTGATGTTGACGATGATGCCCTTTGCCCCCTGGATGGAGGTCTCCAGCAGGGGGCTGTTGATGGCGATGCGGGTGGCCTCCTCGGCCTTGTTCTTACCCGCAGCCCGGCCCACGCCCATGTGGGCCAGCCCTGCGTCCTTCATCACGGCGGTGACATCGGCAAAGTCCAGATTGATAAGGCCGGTGGTCTTAATCAAATCGGAGATGGACTGCACCGCCTGGCGCAGCACATCATCGGCAATGGCAAAGGCATTGGCAAAGGTAATCTTTTCATCGGTAGCGTACTGAAGCCGGTCGTTGGGGATGATGACCAGGGAATCCACCTTCTGACGCAGCTCCTCAATGCCCTTGGCGGCCGCCTCCATACGGCGGCGGCCCTCAAAGTTGAAGGGCTTGGTGACCACGCCCACGGTGAGGATGCCCTTCTCCTTGGCCAGCTCCGCCACCACGGGGGCCGCTCCGGTTCCGGTGCCGCCCCCCATTCCGGCGGTGACGAACACCATGTCCGCCCCCTCCAGCAGGGCGGTGATCTGCTCCTTGCTCTCCCG
>CATKZW010000056.1 GCA_949841465.1 uncultured Oscillospiraceae bacterium | reverse complement strand
GGCGTACGACCTGCCGGCGTACCTGCTTGAGTTCTCCTTTATTCAATTTTCGCAAATCTATGTGCTCCATGCTGTCTATTTTATCACTTTCCACATTAGTTTCCTATATTATTTTTCAGAAGTAATAATCGCAATCGACCATGGGAACAAACTCGTAAAAATCCCCAATCACGAACCCTTCACCTCTGGTCTCCAGCAGAGTGAAACGCCACCCTACGGCGGGGAGACTTTGAAGTACAAAGGGAAATATTACACGCTCTCAGAGAAACGCATCCCCTACCACCGGGATAAGACAGAAGATGAACGGTTCTTTATCCTCTCCCTGTTTGCCATCGCCTATGAGATCCAGGCCGCTGGCGCGTACACCCCAAATCTTATGCGGGTCCAACTGGCAGTGGGTCTTCCACCTGCCCATTATGGCGCACAGAACAAAACATTTGTCAGCTACTTTTCCGAACGGGACGTAGTACAATTTGAGTTCCAGAAACGGACATATTCCATCTACATTGATAGGGTACAGTGCTTCCCCCAGGCGTATGCGGCTGCTGTTACCATCCTGCAATCGCTGAAGGACAAGCCCAAAGCCATCATCATCGACCAGGGCGGCATGACTACAGACCTTATGCTGTTGAAGGATGGTGCAGGTGACTTGTCGGTGTGTGAATCACTGGAGCATGGCGTGATCACGCTTTACAACCAGGTAAAGTCTAAGGTGAGCGCAGAACTGGACGTACTCCTGGACGAATCTGAAATCGATGCAGTGCTCTTTGAGCGGAAAGGCCATGTTTCAACAGAGGTGTCCGCGATGGTGGAGCGGCAGGCCCAGGAATTTGTCAACGATCTGTTCAGCACCCTGCGGGAACGTGGCCTGGAGCTGAAATCCGGCGTGGTGGTCTTTGTGGGCGGCGGGGCCATTCTGCTGCGGCGGCAGATCGAACTGTCCGGCAAGGTCGGTAAACCCCTGTTCGTGGAGGATATCCGGGCCAACGCCAAGGGATTTGATCTGCTGTACCGGCTGACTGAGAAAGGCAGGTAATCTATGGGTGATAAAAAAGATCCCGGAAAGTTTACCATTCGGTTTAATATCGCTGACCCCCAGCAGCAGATGGCGGTAGAACTTCTCAACCGGCAGGGACGATACAAGGCCCAGTTCATCACCAGCGCGGTACTGCTTTATGCTTACGCCGCTTCAGATGTGCAGGCAGCCCCTATGCTGAATGACTCAATGATCCAGCATATCCTGACAGATTTACGGCCCGCCCACCGGGAGACTGTGCCGGGCAGAGCGTGTATCAATGCCGAAGGCGCAGCCGCCGAACCCGAGACCAACGAGAGCAGCGACTTAGGAGAGACGGATCTGGATGTAATCCGCAAGACGATGAAGGCATTCCATACCATGTAAAAATGCGGGGCGTAGCGATCTGTGAGCTATGTCCCGCATTTTATTTTTCAGTTGCAACCGCGATGAAACTGTCTATAATATCTTCCAGGTGCCGATATTGCTCTGGGGTCAGGCAGGCTACCTTTTGTGCCAGGATGGAATGGTCGGTATCGGATATCTTTCCAAGCAAAAGATAGTCCGGGCTGACGCCTAAGGCGGTACAGATCTTTATGATATTCGAGGGACGCAGCGCCTTTTTGCCCAACTCGGCAGTGGAAATCATTTGAGGAGTCACATTAGCGGCCTCTGCAAGTTCTTCCTGGGTTAAGCGCAGTTGTTTCCGCCGGGCAATGATGCGGTCTCCCATCTCATGGAGCAGGTCATCCATATAAATACCCCCAATTTGTTCCACGGAGGTATTTTATCGTCCAGTGCATTATTTGACGAGCGACTATAGTTGAAATAATTCTTCTATAGCGTTATATTATGGGGCAAGGGGGGGATTCTGATGAAAACCTGCGCAGTTATTGGACATCGACCCACACGGTTTAAATTCAAGTACCAAGAAAATAACATAGGATGTAAGCGGCTGAAAAAGCGACTCCACGACCAGTTTATTCTGCTCTATGAGCAAGGTGTACGGCGGTTTGTGATTGGCGGCAGCTTGGGCGTGGACATATGGAGCGGCGAGATTCTGCTGAAGCTGAAGGAGCAACCGGGGTATTCTGGTGTTGAATTGGTTTTGGCATTGCCCCACCCGGGGCACGACACCCGCTGGGATCAGCGAAGCAAGGCCCGTCTGGCGTTTCTGCTGGCACACTGTGCGGAGTACACGACGGTTGGAACTAAAGCCGACGCGGAAAGCTACTACAAAAGGAACCGCTACATGGTAGACCACTCAGACTGCTTGCTGGCAGTCTATGACAATGACAAAACTGTCCGTAGCGGAATCGGGCAAACCGTACAGTATGCGGAGAGGCTGGGCAAATCAATTATAATGATTCATCCAGATACGGGAATCGTCAGCAAAAACATTTGATAGTAAGCGCCGGGGTAGCCCCGGCGTTTTTTTGCTTGGGATGGGCTTCAACGCAGCTCATCTTCATCGAAGGTACTCTTAATCTCCAAAATGTCCTCAATAGGGATGACTGTCCCATCCATCAGCACGATGGTGCGCTGAATGTTATCCACCTGTTTGATTTCTCCAGAAGTAGTGATATAAGTTCCGCCAACATTTTCTTCTGGACTGCCGTTCTGTGCGCATTCCACTTCATTGTAAACGCAAAAACGCCCGTGTTCAGCAAGGTCCCTATGATGTTCGGCGGTATTTCCAGCACTTTCATGCTCGGCGGCGACAAGTGGTGGGTCATCATGATCACACTGTGCTGCGGCGTGCTCCTGGCCTTCCTGTGCCAATGCGGCACTCTGCTGCTGGACGAATCCGGGCATTGGAAACTTCCGGGCAAAACAAATGAGTCGTAAATAACAGATATTTATCGGGAGGTAACACTATGAAATTGTACTTTTTCAGCTCCGGCGTTCTGGAGAGCTATCGCGATCTCTTCATCAACAACGGCGGCCACACCCGCTTTGATGTACCCGTGCCCTTCTTCCTGATCCAGCACAAGGGCAAGAACATCCTGTTCGACACCGGCAACCACAAGGATGACATGGGCACCCACCTGCTGCCCCGGCTGCTGGGCAACGTGAAGCCCGTTTTCGCCGAGGACGAGTGGGCCCCCAAGGCCATCGGGAAGGCCGGTCTCAAGCCGGAGGACATCGACTTCATCATCCTCTCCCACCTGCACCACGACCACGCCGGCGCCATCGCCGACTTCCCCAACGCCACCGTCATCGTGCAGAAGGCCGAGTATGACTACGTGCGCCGCCCGGATTACTTCATGACCCAGGCGTACTACAACGACGAGGCTCCCGCCCCTGTCACCAACTTCAACTTCGACGGCGAGGATGCCATGAAGATGAAGAATGTGGACTGGTACTTCCTCAACGGCTGGCAGGACAACAAGTTTGACCTGTTCAACGACGGCAAGCTCATCATCTACTTCACCCCCGGCCACTCCGTGGGCCACCAGTCCCTGCTGGTGAACACCGATGAGGACGGTTCCTTCCTGCTGACGGCGGACGCCTGCTACGTGGAGGAGAACATCGCCTCCGGCGTGCTGCCCGGCCTGGTCTGCGACAGCCCCTCCTATCTCCAGAACCTGAAGACCTTCCGGCTCCTGGAGAAGACCGGCGTGAAGATCGTCACCGGCCACGACCCCGAGCTGTGGAAGACCTTCAAGCACGCCCCCGAGTATTACAAGTAAACCCAGACGGCTTTCGGCGGGGGAGCGATCCCCTGCCGAAAGTGGTATATACCCAAAACATGACAGAAAGGAATCAGATTTATGAATTATTTTCAGCTGACAGAAGAGCAAACAATGATTAAGGACCTGGCCCGGGACCTGGCCCAGAAGAAGTTCAAGCCCATCGCCGCTGAGATCGACGAGGAGGAGCGCTTCCCTGCTGAGAACATCAAGGACCTGGCCGAGGCGGGCATCCTGGGCTGCTGGCTGCCGGAGGAGTACGGCGGCGCGGGGCTGGACTTCCTGTCCTTCATCCTGGCCAATGAGGAGGTCGCCAAGGTGTGCGGCGCCACCTCCAGCATCATCTCCACCCACTGCGTCTCCATGACCTGCCTGAATCTGTTCGGCACCAAGGAGCAGAAGGAGAAGTATCTGCCCCTGATGGCGGAGGGTCACCTGATGGGCTTTGCCCTCACGGAGCCCAATGCCGGTTCCGACGCCTCCGGCATGACCACCAAGGCGGAAAAGGTGGACGGCGGCTGGGTGCTCAACGGCGCCAAGATGTTCATCTCCAGCGCCCCGGCCAACGATTTTCACATCGTCATCGCCGTCAGCGGCGCCAACGAGCGGGGCAAGGAGTTCACCGCCTTCATCGTGGATAAGGACACCCCCGGCTTCTCCGTGGGCAAGCACATCCACAAGATGGGCATTCGCGGCGCTCAGACCGCCGAGATCGTTTTTGAGGACTGCAAAGTGGCCGACAGCCAGGTGCTGGGCCAGGTGGGCAAGGGCATGAAGGTGGCTCTGGCCTCCTTGGATACGGGCCGTATCTGCATGGGCACTCAAGCGCTGGGCATCGCCCAGGGCGCGCTGGATGAGACCTATCGGTATGTCACTGAGCGGGTGCAGTTCGGCAAGCGGCTCAGCCAGTTCCAGGATGTCCAGTTCGGCCTGGCGGATCTCCAGACCAAGGTGGACGCGGGCCGTCTGCTTCTGTGGCGGGCTGCCGTGCTCAAAGACGCCGGGGAGCCCTTCGGCACTGAGGCGGCCATGGGCAAGCTGTATAACTCCGATCTGGCCATGAAGGTCACCACCGAGTGTGTCCAGTACCACGGCGGCTACGGCTACAGCCGGGAGTACCCCGTGGAGCGCATGATGCGCGACGCCAAGATCACCCAGATCTATGAGGGCGCCAACGCCATTCAGAAAATGGTCATTGCCCGGGCGCTGGGCGTGAAGTAAACAACACCAACAGGAAGGAGCAGCTTTTATGCCGTTAATGACAAGCAAGCAGTATGTGGAGTCCCTGGCCAAAATGGACCGGAACATCTGGTTCCAGGGCAAGAAAATCGAGGACCCCATCAACCATCCCCTGCTGATCCCCTCCCGCAAGTGCCTGGAGGAGACCTATGATATGGCCTTCATGCCTGAGTTCGAGGACCTGATGACCGCCACCAGCCAGTTCACCGGCCACAAGATCAACCGCTTCAACCACATCCACAACAGCAAGGAGGACCTGAACAAGAAGGTCAAGCTCCAGCGGCTCATGGGCCAGCGCACCGGTTCCTGCTTCCAGCGGTGCGTCATCATGGACATGGCCAACTCCTTCTACTCCACCACCTATGAGATCGACGAGACGTACGGGACCACCTACTTCCAGCGCTTCAAGGATTACATCATCCGTTGCCAGGACGAGGACCTGATCGTGGCCGGTGCCCTCACCGATCCCAAGGGCAGCCGCAGCGCAAAGATCGGCGGCGACGAGCAGGATAAGGACCTGTACCTGCGTGTGGTGGAGCGCCGTCCCGACGGCGTTGTGGTGAACGGGGCCAAAGCGCACCTTACCGGCATCACCAACGCCCATGAGGTGGTAGTCCTGCCCACCCAGGCCATGCGGCCCGGCCAGGAGGACTATGCCATCGCCTTCCACCTGCCCCTGGACGCCCCCGGCATCACCATGATCGTGGGCCGCCAGTCCTGCGACACCCGGAAGATGGAGGATATCGCCGACATCGACCTGGGCAACGCCAAATTCGGCGGCATCGAGGCCCTGACCATCTTTGACCACGTGTTCGTCCCCAACGAGAACATCTTCCTCAACGGCGAGACCGACTTCGCCGGTATGCTGGTGGAGCGCTTCGCGGGCTACCACCGCAACAGCTACGGCGGCTGCAAATCCGGTGTGGGCGACGTGGCCATCGGCGCGGCCTCCCTGATCGCCCAGTACAACGGCACGGAAAAGGCCAGCCACATCAAGGACAAGCTGGTGGAGATGACCCAGCTGAACGAGCAGCTCTACTGCGCGGGCATCGCCTCCTCCGCCGAGGGCTGGCAGACCAAGGCTGGCAACTACATGGTGGACCTGCTGCTGGCCAATGTTTGTAAGCTGAACGTCACCCGCTATCCCTATGAGATTGTCCGGCTGATGGAGGACATCGCCGGCGGCATCATGGTGACTGCTCCCTCCGAGGCCGACCTGCGCAGCGCTGAGATCGGCCACTATGTGGAAAAGTACCTGGTGGGCAATGCCGTCAACGCCGAGGACCGCCTGCGTGCCCTGCGGCTGTGCGAAAACCTGGCCCTGGGCACCGCCGCTGTGGGCTACCGCACGGAATCCATGCACGGGGCCGGTTCCCCCCAGGCGCAGAAGGTAATGATTACCCGCCAGGGGAACTTCGAGGGCAAGAAGGGCCTGGCCAAGCGCCTCGCCGGGATCAAGGAGTGAGCGCCATGGATCAAAACGCTGTGCTGGTGGAGCACAGGGGCGGAAAGGGCATCATCACCATCAACCGCCCCAAAGTGCTCAACGCCATCGACTGGGATACGTTCTTTCTGCTCCAGGCCGCACTGGAGGTCCTGATTGCGGATGAATCCGTTCGGGTCATCATTTTGACTGGCGCTGGAGAAAAGTCCTTCATCTCTGGCGGCGATATCGGCGAGGAGCTGAAAATGGACGGCCTGACCTCCTATCGCTGGAGCCTCACCGGCCACAAGCTGTGTGCCACCATTGAGAGCAGCCCCAAGCCCGTCATCGCGGCGGTAAATGGCTACTGTTTGGGCGGCGGCTTCGAGTTCGCCCTGGCCTGCGACTTCATCATCTGCTCCGACAACGCCAAGTTCGGCGCACCCGAGTCCAAGCTGGGCGTCTGCTGCGGCTTTGGCGGCAACATCCGCCTGCCCCGGATCGTGGGCAAGCGCAAGGCCAAGGAAATGCTGATGACGGGGCTGATGATCGACGCCCAGGAGGCATACCGGGTCAATCTGGTCAATCAGGTGGTCCCCCAAGGCCAGCTGATGGAGACCGTGGACGCCTTCTGTGCCAACCTGCTGAACAAGAGCGCTACCGTGCTGGACTTCATCAAACGCGCGGTGGACTATGGCACCGAGACCGATCTGCGCAGCGCGGCCCAATATGAAGCCGCACTGTTCGGCGTCATTTCCGCCACCGAGGACAAAAAAGAGGGCATGGGTGCGTTTTTGGAGAAGCGGGCCCCGGTCTTTACCGACAAGTAAACAATGCGCGTCGTGCCGCCCCTCTGTGCAGATATGGGCGGCACGACGCAAATAACAGTCTGAAGAGGGAGTTTATGGAATTCAGCCAAATCATTTCAAGCCGCAGAAGCATCCGGGCCTATGAGAACAAGCCGGTGAGCGATGAAATATTGAAGGAGCTGCTGGAGGCCGGCACCTGGGCACCGTCGGCAGTGAATCTGCAGCCCTGGTATTTTGTCGCCATCAAAAGCAAGGAGCAGATGGAAAAGCTCACGGAAATCATGGGGATCGTGTCCCAGCGGATCGAGCCGAACCTGAAAGAACGGTTTGCCAAGCACCCCGCTGTGGTGGAAGAGACCACCCGCTTCGTGCGTCAGATGGGCGGCGCTCCGGTGTGCATCCTGGCGTTTCAGTACAAGCCGAACTACGATAAAACGGATGGGAAAACAGTGTATCTATTCAGGGCAGGAAATGGATCTGGCTCATGGTCTGGAGCTGGAACAAAAGACCTTTTCTCTGGCATTTACCACAGCGGACCACACGGAAGGCATCTGTGCCTTTCTTGAGAAGCGACAAGCAAATTTTCAGTAAGTAGGAGCGGATCAGTTATGTTCCAATTGACACAGGATCAGAATTCTATTCGTGAGATGGTACGGGAATTTGCGGAAAAGGAGATCAGACCCCTGGCCGATGAGATCGACAAGACCGGGCGGTTCCCCGCTGAGTTGATCGCCGCTCTGGCCGAGATGGGCATTATGGGGCTGAACATCCCCGAGGAGTACGGCGGAGCCGGGATGGACGAGATCAGCAAGGTGCTGGTCATCTCTGAGATCGCCCGCTGCTGCGCCAGCACGGCGGAGATCGTGGCGGTCCACCTGCTTGTGAACGACATCATCGTCCGAAAGGCCACCGAGGCGCAGAAAGCCCGCATCCTGCCCATGGCCGCGGAGGGGAAGCTGGGGGCCTTCGCGCTGACGGAGCCCGGCGCTGGCTCCGATGCCGGTGGGCTGCGCACGAAAGCCGTGAAGGACGGCGATTACTACATTCTCAACGGCAGCAAGTGCTTTATCAGCAATCTGGGTCCGGAGGAGGGCAATCATTTCGTGGTCATTGCCCTCACCGACCCGGAAAAGGGTACTCGGGGCGGCATGACCGCATTCCTGGTGGAGCGGGACACTCCGGGCCTGTCCCTGGGCAAGACGGAGGATAAGATGGGAATGCGGGGCGCGGCCGTGTCCGAGCTGATTTTGGAGGACTGCCGTGTGCCCGAGACCGCCATCATGGGCAGCGTGGGCGACGGCTTCAAAATCGCCATGAGCGGCCTGGACGGCGGGCGCATCGGCATCGCGGCCCAGGCTGTGGGCGTGGCCCAAGGCGCGTTTGAGGAGGGTGTGAAATACTCTAAGGAACCCCGATTTGGTACTTTACGCCATGGAGGACAAGCGGGGCGGCACCATGCTGTGCGCCGTGGCCGCCGATATGACAGCCCAGCTTCGGAGTACCCTGTGGAACCGGAGCACTTCCACGATCCTCACCTCCGGCACCCTGGCCGTGGGAAAGGATTTCCGCCGCTTCAAAGAGGAAACGGGCCTGCTGGCGGACGGGAGAGTTGTGGAGTCCGTCTCCGTCTCTCCCTTCGATTACAAGGCAAACTGCCTGCTGTACCTGCCCCTCCACCCTCCCGAACAAACCGACAGCGGCTACTTCGACGAGCTGGCGGCTGAGATCGCCGCCCTGCTGGACGCCTGCTGGGGCCATGCCCTGGTGCTGTTCACCTCCTACGCCGCTATGTCCGCTATCAAGGAGCGGCTGGGCGAGATGTCGCTGCCCTGGGAAATCTTCACCCTGGGCCGGAACGCGGTACATACCACCCAGCAATTCAAAGAGGTGCCAGGCAGCGTTCTGCTGGCCACTAGCGCGGCCTGGGAGGGCTTCGACTTTCCCGGCGATTGCGTGTCCCTGCTGGTCATCCCCCGGCTACCGTTTTCCCACCCGGACGCTCTGAAAGAGAAGAAGCGGGCGGAATACCCCACCCTCCGGGCGTTTATCCAGGCTGTGGTGGTTCCTGAAATGCAGATCAAGCTGAAGCAGGGCTTCGGACGGGCCATCCGCACCGAGACAGATACTTGTGTGGTGGCCATCTTGGATGAGCGCTCTACCCCGGGCCAGCGCCATTTTGAGGCCATGCGGGCCGCTCTGCCGGAGATGCAGGCGACAAGCAGCTTGGAGGACGTGGTGGAGTTCATCTACCGGGTCAAGGGGCCGGGCTATTTCCGGGAGGGCCAAGGATGATCAACGTGAAAAACGATATCCATTGCCAGGATCGTTTGCCCGGCTTCATCCAGTTGCTCCATGAGCTGGTTTTCGAAACGGGTAACACGATCTACCGCCCGTTTCAACTCTGAGTTGGGTGCCATCTGCTGTGCGCCGGGACTTATGTTGCCGTAGTAGAAATCTTCCAGGGTCTTGCGCATTTTTCTCCACCTCCTTCGCAGCGACACACCATACCACACCTTGAAGGGAATATCCATAGGAAACAACGAGAGTTATCAGTTTAGACATATATTTTTTCTGCCGTGCTGATGGTGTCCTTCTCTTTGTATACACTGGTGCAATTCGTACTCTCCCTCAGAAGTGTACGAAGCCGGGGAAAGAGGCCCTCTTATTGTTTACTGCGCTCCATTTTTTGAGGTGGCTCATGGTACTAATTCTGGCTGTTTGGGCGTAGCTCGTGTTGAGTGGAACACACAATTTTTTGGTCTCTCACCTCCATGATTTCAGCCCTTATTCCCGCACTGACCCCCGCCCAAAGCGGCCACCCATGGGCATTTGAGCAATATCAGACCTCAGTAGTGATCCCAGCAGGTGGAATGTGACCCCCGTATACACCCACGTTTCAAAGCCCGGAAGCCCTTGAAACGACCCGCACTGCGGGGCGATGTGACTCGGGCGGGGGCCACTTGTGACCCCCGCCCTTTATCCTGCTTTAAAATCGAACCTTCTCGGACATCCTCCGATGGGATGTCCGAGCCCACAAACGCCAGAGCCTGTTCCACTGCCTCCATCCGCTCACGCTCACGGGCGGCTTGCCTGGACCGGCCTGATGGCGCCTCCCGGCAGGTCAGCTTTCTGCGCTCATAGCCGCGCGTCAGCCATAGACAGATCTGTTTGACGTCCTGCGGAATCTGGTTGGGTGTTGACTTGATCATCATTTTTGCCTCCCGCCGTCTCATTATCCCACAGGGTACTGATATCGCTCTGAGAACATAGGAAAAAATTCTTCTGGCCCTCAGTGGCTCCCGGCACGTCTACAATGCCGGTCCCCCCATAGCTACACTGCCTAGCGGCCTTCAGGAAGCCCACAACATCCACCCGCCGCCCGTCCTCATAGACGAATGTCATTTTCTGAGGGAGCGGACCCAGCGCGGCCAGGGCACGCTCCACGCGTTTCTCAAAACTTGTCATGCCCGTGCTCCCTCATTTCTTTCACGGCCTTCTCCAGCTCGTCCAGCTTGATCTGCTGCTCGTCAGTGCGGATAGATTCCAGACAGATCTTGCAAGCAGAGATTATGGCCTGTCCGGCCTTGGCTCCGAGCTCCCCGTTCAGCAGCATATTGGCTACCCGATTAGCAGACTTTCGGATGTCCCTGGGCGTGGAGAGATTCAATCTATGTCTGGCCATGGGGCATTACTCCTTGCCGCCGCCCCCGGTCTCTTTTTCAACGGGCGTAGTACCGGAGATGGGATTCGTGATGGGCTGGCCGTAGTAGTAGATTGCCTTGGCCTTGTTCTCCAGCACAAAGGCGTCATACACCACACGGCCCTCCACCAGGCTGCCGGAGATGCCGGGCGGGTTCTGGTGAATGTTGAAGTCCTCCAGCTTCACCGGGGCCACAGTGGCACAGGGATGGGCCACCATGAACTCAAAGCCCGCGGGCAGGCGGTTGGCCGGGATCTTCTGGACGTCCATGCCATCCAGGATGCCGATCACACCCTTAAGGCGCAGCTCATTGCCCACGTCGGTCTCCATCACAATGTCCTTGCATTTCTTCATGAGGGCATAGGTGGCGGGCGTCACCACCAGGACCCGCTCAGTCTCGGGCACCTCAGCATCATCCAGGGCCTGGGACGCCTCCAGAATGGCCGGGTAGATGGTGGTGGCGGTCAGGGCCTTGTACTCAGGCTTGTGGCCAGCGTTGGCGCACATGATGCCGTAAGTGTAGGCATCGATCCCTGCGCACGGTCTGGTAAAGCTTTCCGACTACGTACTGGTTTTCGTCTGCGTCCATCCACAGGTCTTTGGTAAGTTGAATCATGATTATCCCTCCTTGATGATGTCTGCCACGGGAACCCCCAGCCCCGCCGCCAGTTTCCCGGCGGTCTTAGGCTCACAGGTCCCCCGCCGGATGATGGTAGACACGCTCTGGGCAGATATGCCGCAGCTCTCCGCCAGGGCCTTTTTGGTCAGCCCGCGCTCCGCCATCATCGTTTCGATGCGCTGCACTTTGATATTCATATTCTTACCTCCCTGAATTTAAGCTCAAGCTTAATATAACATAAGTTTCGACTTAATTCAAGATTTTTATTTAAGTTTCTACTTTTATTTTTTGGTCAAACGTGTTATAGTATCAGTGCGGAGGTGTTTTGATGGACTACGGAGCAAATATAAAAGCCGCCAGAAAAGCCGCCGGGCTCACGCAAAAGCAACTTGCGGACCGTCTTGGAATATCATTTGTAAATATCAGCCAACTGGAAAACAATCAGCGAACGCCAAGCATAGTGACGCTCCAACGCTTGGCAGACGCTTTAGGTATTCATATATTTGACCTTACTGGTATCGGACCTGAGATGGATAAGTACAAAATCGAAATAGCCTGGAAAGATGGACCGCAGCCCCCAGATGAGAAGCAAAAAGAATTGGGAAAAGCTCTTTCTGCTGGCCCACGAGCGCTTTATGATGAATTGGAAGATGACGAAAAACAAGAGTTTTGGACGATGCTGATGAAACCGCTTCATGCCCAACTTAATGAGGCATTTGAGCAGCTAAACGAAGACGGGCAAGGAATAGCCGTTCAGCGAGTGCGAGAGCTTGGCCGCATACCGGAATACCAACGAGAGCAGCCAGAAACCGCCTCACAATCGCCGCCACCGCCCCCGGAGGGTAAAAATACCACCCCGCCCCCAGACGCGCCAAAAACGCCGTCAGAGGGCAAATAGGCCCGATATCGGAATTCCGACAACGGGCAAACTAAGGGCCCCAGGTGATAACGCCCAGG
Source organism: uncultured Oscillospiraceae bacterium (assembly GCA_949841465.1). GTDB lineage: Bacteria > Bacillota > Clostridia > Oscillospirales > Oscillospiraceae > Enterenecus. Next base: position 2,297 of record CATKZW010000056.1, on the reverse strand, counting down.
GCAAAGGAGGACATCATGGAAGAACTGTTAATCAAACTGACATGGGATCAGGAGGCCCGGGTGTGGATTGCCGAAAGTGATGACGTACCCGGCCTGGTGTTGGAGTGCGGCTCCTTTGACGCCCTCATTGAGCGGGTGCGCGTCACTGTCCCCGAGCTGCTGGAAATGAATGGCGCAACCCCGGCCCCCTGCCAGCTTCGTATGGTGTCGGAGCGCTGCGAAAGGCTGGCCATGTAATGGCAGAGTACGAAAAAGCGGTCAGGGATCAGCTGACGGCCCACGGGTGCACCTTTGTTCGGCATGGCAAGGGGGACCATGATATCTGGTTCAGCCCCATTTCTGGCCAGCACTTCACCGTGGACGGGAAAATCAAATCCCGCCACACGGCCAACGCCATCATGAAGCAAAGCGGGATAAGCCACCGCTTCCGCTGAAGCAAAAAAAAGAACCGCCCCAGTGCTGCTAACACTGAGACGGTCGAGATGCACAAATACCAGAGCAGTCAACTATGGCACAGTGCAGGGATATTATACCCTTTTTCCGCCACTGTGTCAAATCAGAAAGGAGATTTTCACAGTGGCAACCTACACAAAGCGCGGTAGTTCGTACCGGCTCCGGGCCTCATGCGGCTACACCCCGGAGGGCAAGCAGGTGATGAAGTCCAAGACCTGGACGCCCACCCCGGGCATGACGGAGCGCCAGATCGAGAAGGAGCTGAACCGGCAGATGGTCCTCTTTGACGAAGAGTGCCGGGGATCCTCCCTCACCGATGGGCACATCAAGTTCGAGACCTTTGCCCGCCAGTGGATCAGCGAGTACGCGGAGAAGGTGCTAGCCAAGCGCACACAGGCCAGCTATCTGCAGATGGCCCCACGGGTCTATGCGGCCATTGGTCATGTATACCTGGACAAGATCACACCGCGCCAGCTCCAAAAGTTCATCAACAGCTTGGGTGCCGGCGGGGCGGGCCTCTCCCCCAAGACGATCAAGAACCACCTGTCCTTCATCTCCGCTGTGTTCGCCTATGCCATCCACATGGGCATGGTCCAGTATAACCCCTGCCGGGCCGTCACACTGCCGCCCCTGGAGACGGGCAAGGAAAAGGTCTGCTATACTCTGGAACAGGCCCAGCAGTTCCTTGACGCCCTGGCAGACGCGCCGCTGAAATGGCAGGTGTTCTTTTCCCTGGCCCTGTTCGGCGGCTTCCGGCGTGAAGAGCTGTGCGGCTTTGAGTTTCAGGACTTCGATATGGAGCAGCACACGGTGTCCGTCCGGCGGGCCTCCCTCTACACCGTGAAGGATGGCATTTACACCGCGCCCACAAAGACCACCAAAAGCCGCCGGACGCTTAAGCTGCCCGCATGGGTGTTTGACCTGGTGCGGCGGCTCCAGGTGGAGCAGATCACGCAACGGCTGGCCCTGGGGGATCAGTGGCACGAGTGCGGGCGGCTGTTCACAAAGCCGGACGGCTCCCCCATCCACCCAGAACAGCCCTATAAATGGCTCAAGCGGTTCTGTGCTGATAAGGGCCTCCCCTTCTACGGCATTCACCAATTCCGGCACCTGAACGCCTCCCTGCTGATTTTCAACGGCGAGGACGTGCGCAGCGTGTCCGCCGCCCTGGGACACTCTCAGACCTCCACCACGCTGAACATCTACGCCCACACCTTTGAGACGGCTCAGGCCCGCGCCTGTGACGCCCTGGCCGATGCTCTCCCGGTGAAGTTCGGACGGCGCAGGAGGGCGTGAAATGTGGTCATTGTTTGGTCGTTATTTCTGCCAAAAACAATGACCAGCGACGGAACAACACGAAAGATATGACGCAAACCCCCTTGCGCCGCAACAGTTTACAGAATCTGCGAGAATGTGCAAAACGCAAGTTTTACTTTTCAAGTCCCGCCACTCCGACCAACTTGCATTGGCAAAAAAGATGCAGGCAAAAATCCCGCACTTCGGTGCTGGATTTTTGCGTTAAAACAGCAATAACGAAGAAAAGAAAGAATAATTTTCGGATATTTCAAAAATCTGGCTCCGTAAAATAAAAATAACGCCCCGAAGATGCAAATTCAATGAATTTGGATGTTTTTGGAAGTGTGCGTGACTCGAACTCTCCAGCGTTCAAATAAAAAGAAATCCGCCGCCCACAGTCTGCTGGTTACCCAGACAGACCCGTGGGCGGCTTTTTCATTATCCGATCTGTTCACATTGGTGGTTATGCTTGGTTTGTCTCTGGTTCCTTGGTGGTAATGGTAATAGCTTTCTCAATGCCTTTCAGCTATACTTGCGTTGCAATCAGC
>CATKZW010000055.1 GCA_949841465.1 uncultured Oscillospiraceae bacterium | reverse complement strand
CCGGTCTCGGGTATCACATCGCAAACGTCAAGGGCCGCTCCGAAGAGCGGCTCTGACATTGGACGGTGGGATCAGTTGGCGCGGCCATGCTCCTTCTTAGCCCGGCTCTCCTCGGCTTCCCGTTCAGCTTTGTCGAGAGCCTCCTCGATGAGCCCCAACACGAACTCCCGCTGGGTGAGCTTGCGCCCGGTCCGGGCGGTCTCCCGCTCCAGGTGGGTTTTGATGCGCTGGAAAAACTCCTCGTCGATTTGAAAGGCCAGAGTTCTGGATTTGCCATTCGCCATAATTTCATTTCCTCCGTTTTCTTTGATTTTGAAATATTCGGTTAGCAGGTTGGTGATGTACTGGGCGGTGGTAAGCCCCGTCTGCTCTCGGGCTTCCGAGATTTTTTGGTGCAGGTCGATTGGTACCTGAGCACAAAGATTTTTTGTGGCTGGCATGGCGCTGCGCTCCTTTCGCTTGATTGTGAAGCCAGTATAAACGAAAGGCCATGACAAAGCTATTACCAACACCACCAAAGAACTATGCACAGACCAAGCAGAACCACCAAAGCGAACAGAACGAAAAAATGCCCACGGCCTGCCGGATTTCCGGCAGGCCGTGGGCGTTAGACAGAGTGCTTTACTTGGCCAGAGTGCAGTTCACCATGTTGGCGGTCTCTTTTTTGATAGTAGCAACACTATCAACCCAGTCTGTGATATCCAGGACTATTCCTGAACAGCGGGGGAGGGGGACAGGCGGGTAAGAGCCTCTCTTTTGAGGACCCTTCCAAAAATTGAGTGCTTAAGAGTTCGAGTCAAGCTCACCATAATAACCATAGAAAAACAGGGCTCAGAGACCGTTTTTGCATCCTTTTTTTGTAATTTTGAAATCACGCTTCCTATTTTTGCAAACACGAAAGATTTGTTCTTCTAATCATCGAAAAATGTGTAATAAGGCACGAAAAATCCGCACCAAAGTGCGGATTTTTCGTGTGCATCTTTTTCATCAACACATTTTGGCGCAGCGGGAGGGATTCGAACCCTCGAGCGGTTTCAGCCGCTACACGATTTCCAATCGTGCTCGTTATGACCTCTTCGATACCGCTGCAAATCGGTGGTGAAGTCACAATGCACCTCGCCGCTATCATGCGGCGCAACGTAGTTTATTATAACATGTTTTTCCCCGTTGTCAAGTGGATTTCGCACAAATTTCCCGTTTCTTTTTTCTCCCCATCAACCACTCCCGCAGCAGATACAGCGCTTCTGGTGAAAGCAGCAGCAGCACGGGCAGATTCACCGCCGCCAGCAGACCGTTGAACACGTCCACCAGCTGCCACACCGCTGTCAGGTCACCTATCGCACCCAGGACGATGCAAACCGGGAAGGCCAGCTGGTACAGCCTCCGGGCCCACCGGGATCCGGTGAGGGTTTCCACACCCCGCCGTCCGTAGTACCCGGACCCCAGCAGGGAGGTGAAAGCGAACAGGAGCAGGCTCACCGACACGATCCACTCGCCGGCCTCGCCAAACAGTGTAGCGAACCCCGCAGCCGTCAACGGCGCGCCCAGCATCCCCTCGGGCACTGTGCCCGCCTCCGCCAGGGGCAGCACCTGGACCGAATCGTACACGCCGGAGGTGAGGATAACCAGGGCGGACACCGTGCAGATAACAACTGTGGCAAAAAACACCTCGAAAATACCCCACATCCCCTGTTCTGCCGGCTCGTCCACGTCGGCGCAGGCGTGTGCGATAGAGGACATGCCCAGCCCCGCTTCATTGGTGAACACCCCCCGGGCTACGCCGTATCTCAACGCAGTGCCCATGGCGTAGCCTCCCGCCATGGCGCGCGGCGAAAAGGCGTAAGCGACAATCTGGCGGAACGCCCCGGGCACCGCCTGCCAGTTGACAGCAATCACCGCCAGCCCGCTCCCCACAAACAGCAGGGCCATGGCGGGCACCAGCAGCTCGCACAGCTGCCCGATGCGTTTGATGCCCCCGGCCAGCACAATGAAAGTGACAACCGCCAGCACCACCCCCACTACGACGGGGTTGGCCCCGCCGGCGGCGGACAGCGCGGTGGCGATGGAATTGGCCTGGGCCAAATTCCCCCCCGCCAGTGTCTCCGCCACGCAGAACAGGGCGAACACCTTGGCCAGCCCCGGCAGATGGAGCCCCTTTGCAATGTACTCCATGGGCCCGCCCTGCCAGCGGCCGTCCGGCCCCTTCTCCCGGTGGCGTACCGCCAGCGTCTTTTCCGCGCAGCTCACCGCCATGCCCAGCAGGGCGGATATCCACATCCAGAACACCGCCCCCGGCCCGCCGTACACGATGGCGGTGGCCACCCCGGCGATGGAGCCGGTGCCGATGGTGGCCGCCAGCGCGGTGGAAAGCGCCTGGAGCTGAGTCACTCCCCGGCCCTCTTTTCTGTCTTTTTTGCGCCGGAACAGGGAGCCCACCGTGACGGACCACCAGGTGGGCAGTCCGAAGAGCGGAAAAAATCCGGAGCCAAAGGAGTACCACAGCCCTACAGCCAGAAAAACCGCCAGCAGCGGCCCGCCCCACAGCCAGTCGCCCATTGCCTTGAAAAAAGCCATGCCCGCATCCCCTCCCTATGGAAGGTATGCGGACATGGCACAAGTTATGCGGCGGGGCGGGGGAGCTCACCAATCCCAGGGATCCCCGTCCCGCTTTTTGGCGCCGGGGGCCGGGGCGTCCTCTGACTGCGCGGCTTTGACATCGGGCGCGGCAGCCCGCCCCATAGGCTTCCACAGCCGCAGCCGCCCGGCCTGGCTGGGCAGGAAGCCCATCCGGTGCAGGATGGGCAGCAGGGCGACGAACAGCGCGGCCAGCATGATGGTCTGCACCGGCAGCATGATGCCGTTCTTCACTGCGCTGGCCCCCACGATGACCCAGTAGCCCTTGTTGGAATAAAAGAGGTAGGTGCCCAGCCCGCCGATAAACACGTTTTGCAGGTTGGTGGCCAGCTTAGCCAGGAATACCCGCAGCACCGTCACCTCCGTGCGGTAGAGAAACAGGGAATAGGTGAACACCCCCAGCATAGTGGTGAAAATGTAGAAGGGGTTCCAGCCCCCCTGGGGGTTCATGAGATAACCCACCGTGTCCTCCACAAAGCCGAACACCAGCGCGTTTACCGGCCCACCCACCAGGGCGCACAGCGCTCTGGCCAAAAAGCCCCAGCTCACTGAGATGTTGTTCACCACAGGTACGGAGCGCAGATAGCCCAGCGCCACGCAGGCGGCCACCATCAGGGCGGAAAACACCAGAGTGCGCGGCTTTTTGAAGTCTGCCGCGGCGTCCCTCCAGTAGGCCCGGGAGAAGGGCGTTTTGTACAGATTTTGAGACATGAAAAAGACCTCCTTTGATATTCGGCAGCACCCAAAATGGGTATGCCGCATAAAGGAAGCCGACGCGATCCCACTATGCGGCAGCGGGATGCGGGGCACGCACTGCGGGGTAACCCCCTTCGTCCGGCGGACAACTCCCCGTCCCGCCGGCACTTGAAACACGCGCGTCCCTACTCTGCCTGTTGAGGATAGTGTACTCTATATCGAAACAAATTGCAAGTGGCAGTGTGCCCAAACCATGCCAATTCAAAATAGCGGTCCCCCAGCCAGGCGGCAGCAGCTCAAGAAGGCGCGGCTGGCGCCGCGCCTCTTGTCTCATTTTTCAGCCGTCCCGGCCAGCGTGCGGATCACCGCCGCCGCCCGGTCCACCTGATCCGAGCAGTTAAAGGCAGAAAAGCTGAGCCGTACTGTGCCGGTGTCCTGGGTGCCCGCCGTCTGGTGGGCCAGCGGGGCGCAGTGCAGACCAGCCCGCACCGCGATGCCCCGGTGGGCCAGCTCCTCCCCCACGTCCTCGCAGTCCATGCCGTCGATGAGGATGGAACACAGGCCGCTCTGACTGTCCCCCCGGAACACGGTGACGCCGGGGACCCGCTCCAGCCGGTCCATCATGCGCCCGGCCAGGGCCCGCTCGTGGGCGTGTATGCGTCCCACACCTTTCTGGCTGACGAAGCGCATCCCCGCCAGCAGCCCCGCCGCGCCGCATACGTTGTGGGTACCTGCCTCCAGCCGGTCGGGCAAAAAGTCCGGCATATCCTGCCGGGCGGACAGACTGCCCGTCCCGCCGTAGAGCAGCGGCTGGGCCTCCCCGCCGCACAGCAGCAGACCCGTGCCCTGGGGGCCATACAGCCCCTTGTGGCCCGGCATGGCGACAAACGCCGCCCCCCAGCCCTCCAGGTCCACGTCCAGCGTGCCGGCGGACTGAGATGCGTCCACGATGAAAGGCACGCCCCGCTTTTTGCACAGTTTGGCGATGCGGTCCACCGGCTGGATGAAGCCGAACACGTTGGACACGTGGTTGCAGATCACCGCGTCCACGTCGGGGGTGACCTCCCGCTCAAAGGCGGCGTACACCCCGTCGGGGTCGAACAGCGCCCCGGCCGCCACCTTCACCTTGACCCCGGGGATGGCGTAGAGCGGACGGGTGACCGCGTTGTGCTCATAGCCGGAGATCACCGCCGTTCCCCCCGGCCCCACCAGGGACCGGATGGCGATGTTCAGGCCGTGGGTGGCGTTACAGGTCAGCACCACCCGCTCCGGGTCGCCCACATGGAACAGCCGCGCCGCCTGCTCCCGCATATGGTACATAAGCTCCGCCGCCCCCATGCCGGGTGCGTGGCCCCCCCGGCCGGGGCTGGCCAGGTGGGTCATAGCCCAGGCGGAGATCCGGGGCACCTGGGGGGGCTTTTCCAGCGTGGTGGCGGCACTGTCGAAATAGATCATGGCTTCACCTCGCTGTACTCCCCCTCCGCCGTCTGGAGGAACACCTGCTTGGGGGCCATGCCCTCCCGGCGCAGCACCGTCAGCGCGTCGGTGAGCCGCCGCTCCGCCACCCGCACGCAGTAGCCGCAGCCCTCCTTGGAGATGATCCGGGGCGCACGCTGGACGGAACCGGAGATTCCCACCCGCTCCAGCACCTGGGCGGTGCGCTGGGCATAGGTGAGCGAGCGGCAGATGATGAGATAATAGACCATGGGCCCACCATTCCTTTCCCCTGTTTCTTGAGGGGCGCGAAAACGCTCCTCTCAAGGCCATCATATGCCCTGAGAGGAGCGTTGGTGCAGGCTTGTTACAGCTGACTTCGGTCCTTCAGCCAGCTTGGCAGGGGCCGCATCTTGATGCCGGACACGATGCCCATGGCGATGAACAGCGTCAGGGTGGACGAGCCGCCGTAGCTGAAAAAGGGCAGCGTTACGCCGATGACGGGGCCCACGTACAGGCACATGGCCACGTTGATGACGGTCTGGGCGATCAGCATGACGGCGATGCCTGTGGCGATATAGGCGGACATATGGCTTTTGGCCCGGCGGGACACCCAGATGCACCGCAGGATGATGAGCAGCAGCACCAGCAGCACCGCGCAGCAGCCAATCATCCCGAACTCCTCCCCGCACACGGCGAAGATGTTGTCGGTATGCCGGGCAGGCAGGCTCTCCCGCTTGGGGGAGTGAGTCAGGGTGCCCCGCAGAAAGCCCATGCCGGTGAGCTTGCCTGAGCCGATGGCCATCAGGGACTGCCCCTGCTGCCAGCCCTCGTCCAGCGGCGCCAGATTGTTGCCCTTCAGATGCTCTACCACCACCCGGAAGCGCATGATGCGGTAGTCCTCCCAGTATGGCGTGCGGGGCAGGATAAAGTGCCACAAAAAAACCAACGCCCCCACCATGGGCACACCCACCCCAATGAACCACCACTTGCTCACCCCGGCCACCCAAGCCATGGCCACAAAAATGAACAGGTAGACCAGCACCATGCCCCAGTCGCCGGACAGCTTCGCCAGCAGCCCGGCAAACACGCCGGTGAGAATCAAATATTTCATCAGGGCGGAGAACCGGCCCAGCCCCCGGGGCCGCTCCTTATTGATGAGCCAGGCCAGCACCACGATGTAGGACAGCTTGGCGATCTCCCCCGGCTGAAAGCCGGGGAAATGGGGTATGGGGAGGTAGACCCAGCTCCTGTTGCCGCTTTCCCCGCCCTCGCCCCAGGGGATGATGAGAAGAATGACGAACAGCCCCAGCAGCAGGAACACCCACCACCACTTCTCCATCAGGTACTCGATGTCGATAAAGGTGACCCACACATAGGCCACGACGCCCAGGCAGATAAACATGGCCTGCTTTTGGGGGAAGCTATCCAAGATATCCAGATAACGGGTGGCGCTGTAGATGAGCACCAGCCCCATGAGACTGGCGATGATGCACAGCATCAGGAGGACCACATCCCCTTTTTTAAAAAATTCCCTGAGTGTGCGCACGGGCTGCAAAGCAGGCCCTCCTTTCGGCGAAAACTGCAAAATAGTATAGCACAATCCAGCAGGATATGCTATACTGTTTGGCAAGAGTTTTTGAAATCTTAACTTTATGATGGGAAGTGACCGCAAATGGAATTTGTCACTCACAGCCGGGAGGAGACCGAGGTCCTGGGAGAACGGCTGGCAAGCGCCCTGACCGGGGGGCGGGTGGTGGCCTTCACTGGTGATCTGGGGGCGGGCAAGACCGCCTTTGTGTCCGGCATGGCAAAGGCCCTGGGCGTGGAGGGACAGGTAACCAGCCCCACCTTTACCATCGTCAACGAGTATGAGGGGGGCCGCCTGCCCCTGTTTCACTTTGACATGTACCGGCTGGACAGCGCCGACGAGCTGTTCCATATCGGCTGGGAGGACTACCTTGCCCGTGGCGGCGTGTGCGCCGTGGAGTGGAGCGAGAACGTGGCGGAGGCCATTGAGGCCGACGCCGTCCGGGTATCCATCGTCCGGGGGGACGGGGACGACGACCGGGTCATCACCATTGAGGGGGTAGCACTGTGAAAATCATCGCGCTGGAAAGCTCCGCCATTACGGCCTCCGTGGCCGTCACCGAGGACGACAGGCTGCTGGCCCAGTCCTTCCAGAACAGCGGACTGACCCATTCCGCCACCCTGATGCCCATGGCGGCCGACCTGCTGAAAAACACCGGGCTGACTCTGGACGAGATGGATGTGGTGGCCGTGGCGGCGGGACCCGGGTCCTTTACCGGCGTGCGCATCGGCGTGGCCGCCGCCAAGGGGCTGGCCTGGCCGGGGGACAAGCCCTGCGCCCCCTGCTCCACCCTGGAGTCCATGGCCTGGCAGTGCGCCCACGTGGGCGGGGAGATCTGCGCCGCCATGGACGCACGGCGGAATCAGGTGTACTGCGCCCGATTCCTGGCGGAGAACGGGGCGCTGACCCGGCTCACCGAGGACCGGGCCATGGGGCTGGACGAGCTGGGGGCGGAGGTGCGCGCCTCTGGGAAGCCCCAGGTCCTGGTGGGGGACGGCGCGGCCCTGGTGCAAAAAGCCCTGGAGGGACAGGGCCTGCCCTGTGTCCTCATGCCGCCCCACCTTATTTACCAGACCGCCTGGGGGGTGGCCCGGTGCGCCCTGCGCCTGGCCCGTGAGGACAAGCTGGTGTCCGCCGCCGCCATGGCCCCCAGCTACCACCGCCTCAGCCAGGCGGAACGGGAGCGGCTGGAGCGGGAGCGGTGTCAGAATGAATAAAGTAATAGCAAGTACGGGAGCTTTGATCGTAACGATCTCAGTATTATTATTTGCCGTCTGTATGCTGATTTCCTTTCCCTTTGGAAGTTATTTTGTATGTATGCTGCTGCCCATTGGATACATCATGATGACCGCCGGTTTTTGCCATGAAAGTGATGAAACACATAGGGCAGCAGCCAATGCCGGAATGATGTTTGCCGCGGTTTATGCGGCCTTGATATTTCTTGTGTATTTTGCACAGACAACTTCGGTCCGGTTAGATTCACTTGATGAACAGGCTCTGAGAATGCTTGATTATTCGAGGGGCGGATTATTCTTTAGCTATGACTTACTCGGATACGGGATCATGGCGCTTTCAACTTTTTTTGTTGGACTGACAATAGATGCAAAGAAAAAAACAGATAAGTGGTTAAAATGTCTCATGTTGGTTCACGGAGTGTTCTTTTTCCCCTGTTTCATTATGCCGATGACGGGAATATTTCGTTCTATGTCAAATGGGGCGGATAACATAGGCGGAGTGATCGCGCTCGAATTTTGGTGTGCATACTTTATTCCAATCGGGATTTTGTCATTTACACATTTTAGAAAAAGCAATCGATAACTTCCAGCGGGCGTGTGTACAGCGGAAGCCGAAGGGTTCCTGCCCGGCCGCGAAAGTTATAATAATGGAATAGATAGAAGTCTAAAAGTTTCTTTTTTCGCTTCCTTTTTTCTTTTCAAAGAAAAAAGGAAGGCCCTTCATCCCTTTGGCTCGTAGCTCATCCCCGCCGGATAGAAGAAGTTCACCTTCTTGTCCGACAGGCGGATGTTCAGCTCATAGGCCCGCAGGGGTTCGCCGTCCACCACCGCAACCAGCTCCTGAGGGCTGCGGACGGTGACGCCGCCCCCCCGGTTGAACTGGATCAGCTCCGGATATTTGGCGTACCTCCCCTTTCCATACTCCCCCACCAGCTGGAAGAAGGTGAGCCGGTCCACCTTCCGCACCACCAGAGTCTCCAGCAGCCCGTCGTCGGGCATATTATCCCCCACGGGCATGAAGCCGCCGCCATAGTATCGCCCGCTGCAAACGCAGATAATAGTAGCCTCCCCCTCATAGTGGAAGTTCTCCATATCCACTGTCACGGGCTGGGCAATCTGCTTGAACAGCACGTTGGCCACGGCGGAGATGGCGTAGGCCCCGATGCCGGTAACCAGCGGAAAGTCGTTGTACTTATCCTTGTCCACAGCAACGCGGGCGTCCAGGCCGGTACACACAATGTCGATGCCCAGATGACCGTTGCAGTCGATCAGGTCCATGGCAGCCTGGGGGCCGGCGGACAGGGCGGCCAGATCGAAGAACCGGGCCCGGCACCCCTTTCCAAATATTTTCAGAAAATCGTTGCCCGTACCGATGGGCACGTTGGTGACGGCGGCGTTATCATGCCCCGCCGCGCCGTTTACCACCTCGTTGAGGGTGCCGTCCCCGCCGCAGGCATACAGGCGCACCTCCTCACCGCCCTCCGCCGCCTCCCGGGCGATGCGGCGGGCGTCGCCGGCCTGTTTGGTATAGATAATCTCACAGTACAGTCCCAGCGCCTGAATCTGCTCCTCCAGCAGCCGGGTGCTCTTTTTTTTGCCCGCGTTGGGGTTGATGATAAAGACATGCTTCATGGTCCCGATTCTCCTTTACTCTCTCTTTTCTCCCGCTCCGGGACCTAGACACCGTACATAAACAAGTCGCACTTGATCATTCCGTTGTAGAGCTTCCGCTTTTTGTCCGCCGTCCTGCCAAAGGTCCGCTCGAACTCGGTGTGGGAGGACAGCACGTTCACCTGCCAGCCCCGGGGCAGCTTCAGCGCCGCCTTTCCAAAGCCCCGATACAGCTCCTCCGCCTCCTTCTTCTCCAGCAGCCGCTCCCCGTAGGGCGGGTTGGTCACCACACGCCCCTTGGGGTCCTCCCGGTGGAACTTGGCCGCGTCCGCCGCCTCGAACCGCACCGTGTCCTCCACTCCGGCCAATTCCGCATTGTGCCGGGACAGCTCCACGGCGGCAGGGTCGATGTCCCCGCCCCAGATGTCGTAGACGCCGTGGAACTCGTGGTCCATGGCCTCGTCCGCCGCATCCATCCACAGCCTGGAGGGCAGCCACCGCCACTTCTGGGCGGCAAAGGTGCGGTTCAGCCCCGGGGCCCGGTTCCTGGCGATGAGGGCCGCCTCAATGGGGATGGTGCCCGACCCGCAGAAGGGGTCGCAGAAGGGGCCCCGCCCCTTGTACCGGGACAGGGACACCAGCGCCGCCGCCAGGGTCTCCCGCAGGGGCGCGCCCATGTTTTGGGCCCGGTAGCCCCGCTTGTACAGGCTGTCCCCCGAGGTGTCCAGCATTAGAGTCACTTGATCCTTTAAAATGGAGAACTGCACCTGGTATAAGGCCCCCGTCTCGGGCAGCTCCCCCAAACCATACGCCGACCCCAGCCTTTTGCACAGCGCCTTTTTCAGGATGGACTGGCAGGCGGGCACCGAGTGGAGCTGGGAGCTGATGGTGTACCCCTTCACCGGGAAGCGACCCTCCCGGGGGATATAATCCTCCCAGGGCAGGGCCGCACAGCCCTGGAACAGCTCCTCAAAGCTCTTCGCCTCGAAGCGGCCCAGGCACAAAAGCAGCCGCGCCCCTGTGCGCAGGTTCAGATTGATCCGGGGGATGTCGGCCGGACCACCTTGGCACAGCACCCGGCCGTTCTCCGCCTTGACCTGGGGCAGGCCCAGCTTTTTCAGCTCATAGGCCACGGTGGACTCCACGCCCATGAGGGCGGGGATAACGAACTGTAATGTTTGATTCATAAGAATGCTCCACAAATAATTTTTTGAAAACCTTTGACTTGGTCCCCGGTATTCCCGGCCGTCGGTCGGGAATACCAAAGAAAAAAATTTTTTAAAAATCCCTTGACTTTACATCGAGTGAAAGGTGTAGTATCATGTCATAGGGCGGGGAAATATTTTACATTCTTAAGTATAATGTAAAATGGAAGCGCTGGCAACAATAATATGCGTCAAAGCGCGAAAAACTTCTTTCCCTGAGCCCCCGTTTGTGATACAATTTACTGGAAGCGAGAAAGGAGTGTTGGATATGCTGTTGCCATTCGACGCGGAATCCATGCTGATGATTATTTGGCTGGTACTTCTGGTCATCTTCTCCGCCAGCGAGGCCGTCACCGTGGGGCTGACCTCCATCTGGTTCGCCGCCGGGGCGCTGGCAGCCCTCATCGCGGCTTTGCTGGGCGGAGCGCTGTGGATCCAGCTCGCTCTGTTCCTGGCGGTGAGCCTGCTGTGCCTGCTGGCGGTGCGTCCCCTGGCTAAGCGGCACCTGAACAACCGGGTGGTGCCCACCAACGCCGACCGGGTCATCGGGGCGGAGGCCCAGGTGACGGAGGACATCGACAACGTCCATGGCAAGGGGGCCGTCATCATCCGGGGCATCGCCTGGTCCGCCCGGAGCGAGGACGGCAGGCCTGTCTCCGCCGGGACCATGGTGCGCGTGCTGCGCATCGAGGGGGTCAAGGTGTTCGTGGAGCCCATCGCCGTCCCCGTCCCCGCAGGGGAACCCAAAACCTGGTAAGCAAAGGTCCCATTTATCATACGAGGAGGTAGTCAAATGAAAACATTCGCACTGGCCGGAGCCCTCTCCCTGAGCAATATCCTGGGCCCCATCATCGTCCTGCTCATCGTCGTCATCATCCTGGGCATCCTGGCCTCCAACATCAAGGTGGTTCAGCAGTCCAAGGCCGTGGTCATCGAGCGGCTGGGCGCGTTCCATGCCGTGTGGGGCGTGGGGCTGCACCTGAAGGTCCCCTTCATCGAGCGGGTGGCCAAAACCGTGTCCCTGAAGGAGCAGGTGGTGGACTTCGACCCCCAGCCCGTCATCACCAAGGACAACGTCACCATGCAGATCGACACCGTGCTGTACTTCCAAATCACCGACCCCAAGCTGTATACCTACGGCGTGGAGCACCCCATGAGCGCCATTGAGAACCTGACCGCCACCACCCTGCGCAACATCATCGGCGACCTGGAGCTGGACCAGTCCCTCACCAGCCGCGACCACATCAACACCCAGATGCGGGCCATCCTGGACGAGGCCACCGACCCCTGGGGCATCAAGGTCAACCGGGTGGAGCTGAAAAACATCATGCCGCCCCGTGACATCCAGGAGTCCATGGAGAAGCAGATGCGGGCCGAGCGCGAGCGCCGGGAGGCCATCCTCCAGGCCGAGGGCCAGAAGCAGTCCCAGATTCTGGTGGCCGAGGGCGAGAAGCAGTCCGCCATCCTGCGGGCCGACGCCGCCAAGCAGGCCAAAATCATGGAGGCTGAGGCTGAAAAGACCGCCCGCATTCTGGCCGCCGAAGCCGAGTCTGAGGCCATCATGAAGGTCCAGCAGGCCACCGCCGACGCCATCAAGCTCATCAACGAGGCCTCCCCCAGCGAGGGCGTCATCAAGATTAAGGCTTTGGAGGCGTTCCAGAAGGCCGCCGACGGCCGGGCCACCAAGATTATTATCCCCAGCGAGCTTCAGGGTCTGGCCGGGCTGTGCGCCAGCGCCAAGAGCGTGTTCGACACTGTGGAGCCCAACCCGCCCAAGTCCGGAAAGTAAACAGAAAAAAAGGAGCGGTCCCTGATGGGGCCGCTCCTTTTGCCTGTTCACATAAAATATGGCGACACCGCCGCCCAAATGCGCTCCGACACCTGGTCCGGCGTGCCGGAGCCGTCCACCACCGCCACGTTCTCCACATCGCGCAAACGCTCGAACGCCTGGAAGTACAGCTCCCGGGTCCGGCGCAGCCGGTCCTCCTGGTCGAAGATCTCCTCGACGAAGCGGTTTTTGTGGATGCGGTCCAGGGCGGTCTCCACCGGCACGTCCAGAAACACGGTGAGGGTGGGTCGGAGCAGGCCGGCGCTGACGGAGTTGGCCTGAATGACCCACTCCATATCCATGTCCACGCTGTGATAGGCGTAGGATGAGAAGTAGTACCGGTCGGACACCACGGTGATCCCCTTGTCCACGGCGGCGCACAGGCCGTCCACCTCGTTCACCAGATGGTCGATGCGGTCGGCGGCGTACAGCGCGGCAATCACCCGGTTGTCCGCGCTCACCCGCCCCGTGAAAATCTGCCGGATCAGTGAGCCCACAGGGCCGCCGGTGGGCTCACGGTCGGCACGGCAGGGTATGCCCAGCCCCTCCAGCCGCTTCACCAGCGGGCCGATCTGGCTGGTCTTGCCGGAGCCGTCGATCCCCTCCAGCACAATGAATTTTCCCTTTTCCATGTCACAGCACTTTGCTGCTGCTATACAGGAACAGCAGATACATGATGTAGCCCGCCACCGCGACCAGGCCGGCGACAGCGTTCACCACTGCGGCGGCGATGTTGATAATGGGGATGATGCCCAGCACCTGGCACACTATGGAGACGGCGGTGCAGGCGGCGTAAATCTTGATGACCGTGCCGCCCCGCTGGGACAGGGCCTCCTGCCCGATGGAGTGGAGCAGGTTGGAGGTGGTGTTGCACACGGTGAACACTACCAAAAGGCTGAGGATCTCAGAGGCCACGCCCAGGAGGAAGCCGAGAAGGCCTGCCCCGAAAAAGCCGGAGATCAGATTTACCACCAATATCAGGGCAGCGAACACCAGGGCGCCGCGGTAGTTCTCGTCGTCATTTCCGGCTTTGTAGACGCCGACAATCTCCGCCACCGGACTGGCAATAACGAGCAGAGCGCCCACAAAGGGCACCCAGACCAGCAGGACGCCCACGATCATCAGCATCTGCCCGATGAACATCAGCCGCAGGCCGCCGGACGCGTTTGGATATCTCATGAAAATTACCTCCTTGAAATCATTTATCCTCTATCATATGCACATTGACGTGGGGATAGGTCATTTCGATGCCCGCCTCGTCAAAGGCGGGCTTAAAGCCGTCCATCAGGTCAAAGTACACCGTCCAGTAGTCGTCGTTGGCGCACCACACCCGCATGACGTACCCAATGGCGCTGTCGCCGTACTCATCCACGTGGATCGCGGGCTCAGGCTCGTCCAGCACCAGCGGGTGGTCCGCCGCCATCTTGCTCAGCAGGTCAATGACCCTGTCCACAGGGGCGTTATAGCCGGCGGATACCTTCAGCTCCACCCGGCGGGTGGGCTCGGCGGAAAAGTTGGTGATGTTGGCGGATACAATGGCGTTGTTGGGAATCTGCACCAGCTTGTTGTCCGGGGTGGTGAGTCTGGTGTAGAACATCCCGATATCCGTCACCGTGCCGGAGCAGATGCCCACGTCCACAAAGTCCCCCGGCTTGAAGGGATGGGAGGCCAAAAGCTGCATGCCCCCCGCCATGTTGGACAGGAAGTTTTGCAGCGCCAGGGAAAAGGCCAGGCCCACGACGGACAGCACCGCCACCAGGGAGGTGACCTTGATGCCCAGGCAGTCCAGCACCACGATGACGGCCACGAAATACAGCGCCCACCGCAACAGGCTGCCCAGAAGCTTTTTCAGCGCGTCATCCAGCTTGGAGCGGCGCAGGGCCCGCTCCAGCACCTTGGTCAGCACCTTGATGACGAGCAGGCAGACCGCCGCGGCAAAGACTGCGCTGAATATATTGCTGGCTGTGAGCTTGCCAAGGTTGTCCAGCAGCTCCGCTTTTGTCTCGTCGGGCAGCCCGCCGGTAAGTGTGATGGGCGGCATGGCCCCACCTCCGTTCTATCTCTAAAAATGCGTTCGGCTGATTTATTTTACCACAAGCTGTCCCTGGACGCAAGCGTCACCCGTCCTGGTTCAGCGCACGGTTCAGCGCACCTGGTTCAGCGCGCCCAGCAGGGACCCTCCCTCCGCGCCGGTGATGGTTACGTCCAGCAGGCGGTTGTGAAGGGATTCCCCTTGCGCCCGGACCAGGGCATAATTGGGGGCGTGGCCCTGCCACAGGCCGTCCTTCTCCTCCTCGAACAGCACGGGGAGCGTCCGCCCCGCCTGCCCCGCCAGCCAGCGGCGCTCCATGTCCTCCGCCAGCGCGATGGCCCGGCGGGCACGGGCCTCCTTCTCCTCCCTGGGCACCTGGCCGGGCATGGTGTCGGCGGGCGTGCCGGGGCGGCGGGAGTAGGGAAACACGTGCATGGCGGTGAAGGCGCATTTGTCAAGAAAGGCCAGGGTCCGGGCAAACTCCTCCTCGGTTTCCCCGGGAAATCCGGTGATGAGATCGGTGGTGATCCCGGGGTCCGGGAAGTAGTCCCGCAGTAATTTTACGCTTTCATAATACCGTGCGGTATCATATTTCCGGTTCATCCGGGCCAGGGTGGCGTCGCACCCGGACTGGAGGGACAGGTGAAAGTGGGGGCACAGGCCGGGCAGGGCGGCGGCCCGGCGGCAGAAGTCCTCCGTCACCGTCCGGGGCTCCAGGGACCCCAGCCGCACCCGCAGCCC
>CATKZW010000054.1 GCA_949841465.1 uncultured Oscillospiraceae bacterium | reverse complement strand
GGTGTTCGAGGAGGAGTTCAAGCTGAACGAGCACCTATACGCCCTCAACCGTCTGGCCCGCTGCTACCAGGGCTTCAAGGATGACGAGCTGGAGAAGTTCCACACCGTTTTCGACCACGCCTGGCCGCAGACCCCGGAGGAGGCGGCATATTTGGCGGAGGGTCTCCAGGACTTCACTGTGATCAATGGCATCAGCACTGCCGAGGAGTACGGCCAGATCATTGCAGACAGGATGGAGGTCAGCCCCGAGCTGGCAGAATTCCTGGACCTCCAGCGTCTGGGCCAGCGCCAGATCGATGAGGAGGGCGGCGAGTTCGGGAACCGGGGCTATGTCGCGTACAAGGGTACTCAACCGGAAATCAAAGAGATTCTGGGACGGCATATCCCGCCCACTCAGGAACAACAGATGGGAGGGATGAAATAATGGTACTCTATGCGGCAAAAAGCAGGGGTAGCTCTGAGGTGGAGCATATCAGCTTTCCCGCGGACGCAGAAAAGGTCAGATACGCCGTAATCGGGCTGGAGGAATTCGGCGGCTGGAGCCCGGCGCATATTATAGGCGGCGAGGGCGCCGCTAACATCCTCACCGGCTATATCAAGCGCGATGAACTGTTCAGCGAGGATGGCGTCCAGAAGCTGAACAGGCTGTCAGAGCTGGTGGACGCTATGGATATGGAGGCGCAGAATATTTTCGCTGGGGCGCTGCGGTTGGAGAATACTGATAATCTGGATGATGTGCTGCGCATTGCGGGTTCCCTGGATCACTACATGCTGTTTCCCAACATCAAGACAGATGAGGAACTGGGGCATTACCTCGTAGATATCGGCCCGGTCACGGGTAAGTTTGTTTTTGCCGAGGAGGTCAAGCCCTACCTGGACTACGCCAAGATCGGCGCGGAACAGCGAATCCGGCTGGGCGGGACTCACACAGCGCAGGGTTTTGTAACGCACCGGGAGGAGGCCCAGACGCAAAAGGTTGAGGCCAAGTTCTCGCTCACCCTGGCCTCCCCCACCGGCACCGTCCGCCTGAACCTGCCCGCCTTTGAGGACGATCTGGAGCAGGCAAAAAGGGCGCTGGGGCTGGACAGCCTGGACAATGCTGTGATCGGGGACGTGAAGATTGACTACTCCTGGTCGCATCTGCTCCCCCTGGACAGCATTACACTGGAGGATGCCAACACCTTAGCCGAATGCGTTCGGGAGATGACAAAGCAGGAATTGAAGGCTTTCGGCGCGGCCCTCGAGGTGGAGGAGCCGAGCTCCTTCCGGGAGGCTGGCACAATCGCCATGGATATTGACGACTACGAACTGGTGGAGGGCAGCGAGATGGAGTATGGCCGGGAGGCACTGCGGAAAGCTGGTGCGGATGATGAGATCCTGGATATGCTGGACGGCTTCACCGATTTTGACGCCCTGGGCCGATTTGAGATGGAGCAGGACGTCGTTCGGGAAACCAGCTTCGGCCTTATCCGCAGATGCAGCAAGCCCTTCGACAGCCCTAGTGTGGACGAGATGCGGATGGCATAAAACGAACCGAAAACCATGTGTAATTTAAGAAAGGAGATCATCATGACAAAAGACCAATTCTGGCAGACTATTGACAACGTCAACAAAACTTCCCTCCGTATGGATCAGCAATCGCGTCAGTGCAGGATGTCTGGGGAGCTGGCCCAGTACCCACTGGAGGACATCGTGGACTGGCATCTGATCCTGACCGCCTACCGTGAACTGGCAAACCGGGACGACCTGTGGGCCGAATGCACGAGGCTGGGGGCCTGGGACACGGACGATGGTTTTTCCGACTTCCGCTCCTGGCTCATCTCCCGCGGCAAGGAAGTGTACATGAACGCCCTCAAGGACCCCCGCTCTCTGGACACGGTGCCCTACGAGGGCGAACAGCTCAATTTTGAGCTGTTCGCATACTCTGCGTTCCATGCCTATGACGCAAAGCTGTTCCGCATCGACCCGACCAGCATGGATACCCTGGACAACGCGCTGGGGACCCGGAAATTGGACCCGCAGACCATACAGGATATCAAGTCGGAGGTCCCGCAGCAGAAGCGCCGTGAACAGAACCAGCTTGGGCGTATGTTCCGCGTGGCATTCGGTGCCGGGATCGACGCCCCGGAACCTCAGACGATGAAAGAACTGGCGGAAGCCTTGGATGTGGCCTATGGCTATGTCAACGAAGGAGGCCAGCGCACGCAGTATGTGTTCTACAACACCCCGGAGAACATCGCGAACTTCATCGGCAGCCACCCTCATGCCAGCGACATCACCGTGACGGACGCCATGGACTGGCTGGTGCTGAATACATACGGAACCTTTATCAACACATGCCCGGATCAGGACCTGCTGGAGAAGGTCAAAAAGACCCTGATCCCCATCCAAATGGGACAGGCCGAGGCAAAACCCTTTTTGTGTCCCACCCGCGACGAGCTGGATGCGTACGCCGCACAAAACGATGCCATGAAGATGGAATTTTAGGAAGGGTGAGAACGATGATGGTCAACATATTCAAAGACGAGCTGCAGCACGCCCAGCTGTTCGGGAAACCTTCTATGGGCCAGTCAAGCGTCTCAGCACCCCTTTTCCCAGCCAGGAGGAAATAGGACCCTCAATGTGCTGAAAAGCACTGGGTTTCCAATCTGGGTACTCCGAACATAATTATATACTATGAATTGAAGGGACGAAATTATTTGATATGAACATCGACATCCAAAAAGAAGAAATGCGATCTGCAGTCCTGTTCGGCAAAGCGGTGCTGTTTACCCCCCACCACATCGCCCTGGAGGATATGCCCCTGGGGTGGAACCGCTATGACCTGCGGGGAACCCGCCAGCGCCCGGACACAGCTTCCTATCTGGAGGACAAGTCCGTTTCGTACCGCATCGGCTCAGTGCTCTCCCCTGTCCCCTTGAAAAAGCTGTCCACTGAATCCCGCAGAATTGGCGGAACGTTCCTCCTGCTTGGAGAAACACGCACCCTGCGGGAGTTTTGCCGCGGAGAGGGACTGCACTATCCCTTCCCCGCCCTATCCCTCGCCCTCCGCCCCGCTTCGCCCGATGAAGCGGGGCTTTTCTATCGCCTGTCACCTGAAAAGGATGCGGAACTGGGCGCTGTCGGCCACATTCGCATCGACTTCGGGAGCGAAGGGAATGAGTTCTGGCACACCTGGTGGTCAAGAGGGCCCGAGGAGCTGAACACACCTGATTTTAAGGAGGAGCTGAGCCGGGTGGTGGACGGCCTGCGTGAAAGTGTCCTGAAAAATCTCTCCTCCATGCGCAAATACTGCCGAAAGCATCAAGACGGAGCGATCCCGGGTGGTACACGCTGTCAGAATTACGGCTTCGTGCTGGAAACGGATCACTACATCTACCGCCTGCGGTGCAACCCTATCAAGGGCGACTATCAGGCCCATCTTATCTGTTTCGACAAGCAGGCACAGAAGCATGGAATGGGCCTGACAGAAAAGGGGCGGCAGGCGCTCCGGGACGCCGCCGATCCGGCCAAACTCCATAATTACTGCTGGTATGTGATCGAAAACAACAATGGCGGTGGAATACGGACAGACCATGAGCTTCCGTTGGAGGAAGCAGTCCAGCTGTATGCTGTGCTGGACTGCGCCGATAAGTGCCTGGGTGTCATCAAGGACGATATCTCCACTGTGGATCTGGCAATTTCTATGGATGACCAGGAGTGGCTGCCGAAGGACTGGCAGGAGATGGACGACTTCAAGGACGATCCAGTAGTGGCCAAGGCTGTGGAGCAAATCCGGCAGGCGCTGGAGGAGCAGACACAGGAACAGGGCTTGACCATGGGAGGGTTAGGTTGATGGAAAAGGTATCGGATCCGACTTCAGACAAAGTTAAAAGACCGTCCTGCCCGCTGCCCAATGGATCAGAGAATGCGATACGTTCCGCAAGCAGTTGAAGGCCGAGTGGCAGGCCGAGGCTCATCCCCAAGCCGGTATGAAACTGGAGATGTAAACAGGCCGGATATTGACATAGGTGAAATAGACCTATAAATCTCTCAAAAATCTCTAAAGGAGTTCACAAAAATGAATGATAAGTTTTTTCCTGAGCTGGCCCGCCGTTTGAAACAGGAGGGCATCGCCACCGCCCCTGTGGATAAAGCCTGTCTCCCCGTGCTGGTGGATGGCCGGGAAGCCATGTGGATCGAGCCCAGGGGCGCCGTTGTCCTCAAGGCCGGGTCGCAGGATGATCCGCAGGTGAAACGGGTCTACGAAACCGCCATCCGCGCCAGCGCCCAGGTCTATGAGTATACCGAGGCCATGTCCGCCGCGCCGCTCCTCAAAGCAGACGGGCTCCATGAGGATTTCCGGCTGCTGGCGGAGTTCAACGGAATAGTGCTGGCCGGGCAGGAGCTGGAACGGGATTGGGGATACAAGTTCGTCACCTGGCGGCGCGACGGGGATGGCACCGGCGTGGCCCACGGCAACTACTACCACAACGGCTACGAGGCCGCCAAGCTGGACTTCGCCTGCCGCTCCGGGCTGGTACAGGAAAACCGCCAGTTTACGGATGAGCAGCTGGCAGAGCTGTACCGCTGCGTCTATGAAACGCTGAACAGCGAATACCCCATTACCAAGGAGCGGTGCCATACGCTCACTGAGGCCGCGAATCAGATCCAGCGGAGCGTGGACGATCTGGCGGAACGAGTGGAGCGGTCCAATCAACGGGAACTGGAGGCGGCGGAGCAGCACACAGACAGTGGGCCGGGAATGGAGATGGCACCGTGAGAGTGAGATATAAAAAGAACCACAAGGTTCAGTTTTATGAGTCCGAGTGCCTCATCACCATTCCTCACGAGCCGCCCCTTGTTCTGACGGGTCCGCGTGACCGGTGTGCGGGCTGTCCCTACCCCGGCAATGGCTTCGTCTGCTGGAGCGTGGATCAAGATGTGTGCATCAGAACCGAGGTGGCCCGGATCATGGCACGGGACCGGGCGGCGCAGTGAAGATCGGCCTTGTGGATGTCGATGGGCGCCACTTCCCTAATCTTGCCCTGATGCGGCTGTCTGCGTGGCACAAAGCCCAGGGCGATGCAGTGGAATGGTGGAGCGGCTTCACCCATTACGACCGCGTGTACCTCTCCAAAGTGTTCACCTTTACGCCGGATCACGACACTGTGATTGACGCAGACGAGATCATCTCAGGAGGCACCGGCTACAAAGACTATGGCGCCCTGCCCCCAGAGGTGGAGGCCATGTTCCCGGATTACAGCATCTATCCCTGGTGCCGTCAGGCTGTCGGCTTCCTGACACGGGGATGCGTGAGGTCATGCCCCTGGTGCATCGTCCCCCGTAAAGAGGGAACTATCCGCCCGGCAGCGAATTGGGACCAGCTCAAGCGCCCGGACAGCCGTAAGCTGGTGCTCATGGACAACAACGTACTGGCCTGTGAGCATGGGCTGGAGCAGATCCGCCGCATGGGCCGGGAGGAGGTGTGGGTGGACTTCAACCAGGGGCTGGACGCCCGCCTGGTCACGCCGGAAACCGCCGCCCTGCTGGCGCGGCTGCGGTGGATACGGTTTGTGCGCCTGTCCTGCGATACCAGCGCCATGCTCCCGGTGGTCGAGCAGGCCGCCGCGTATCTGTGTGAGGCAGGCATTGCACAATCCCGGCTCTGGTGTTATGCGCTGGTCCAGGATGTGGCGGACGCACACAGCCGGGTGCTGGCTCTGGAGAAAATGGGCTTTGACGTATTCGCCCAGCCCTACCGGGACTACGACGGCGGCGAACCCACGGCGGAGCAAAAAGCCTTTGCCCGCTGGGTCAATGTCAAGTCCGTCCACCGCTCCTGTGCCTGGGAGGATTATGGCAAGTCCAGAAAGAGAAAAAACGCGGCAATTTCTGTTGGTTTTGATGAATAGCTTTGAACGGTCAGGTGTGCTATTGTTTGTTGTCAATGTGAAGGGAGGTGAGTCCGTGGACAGGCGAAGCCAAAAATATCAAGTGAATTCGTTCCGGCGCAAACAGCGCGCGGCCCCGCTTCATTCCATGAGGCGGGGCATTTTTGTGCCCAGCCGGGAAATCTCCGGCGCCAAATTCAGGAAATGGAAGTGATGAAATCATGAGCATTCAAAAGGAATGGCTGAAATTCCTGCGGGAGCAGTATCCCGAGGGCAGCCGGATCAAACTCCGGGAGATGGGTACGGATGACCCGTGCCCCATCAAGCCGGGTTCTATGGGCTCACTTCGATGCATCGACGAC
Organism: uncultured Oscillospiraceae bacterium; assembly: GCA_949841465.1. Classification (GTDB taxonomy): domain Bacteria; phylum Bacillota; class Clostridia; order Oscillospirales; family Oscillospiraceae; genus Enterenecus. The sequence continues at coordinate 8,813 of CATKZW010000054.1, read as the reverse complement.
AGCGGGACGTTCCACGTGGCCTGGGACGATGGGCGGGGCCTTGGCCTGGTGATAGGCCAGGATTCCTTCACGGTATCGCCGCCGCCCCTCCAGACGCTGAAGCTGTACATGCCCATGACGGCGACCTACTACGATGAGGACGATCCGGAGCAGGACATCACAATGGATTCCCGAGAGGTTGCGGAGTACGCCCCCCAGATCATCAACGCCCTGCAAAGCGCACGCCGCTGGCTGGAGAACACGGGGCCGGAGGAGGCAGAGCGTGGCCTGATGGCCTACTTTGACGGGCCGGACAGCATAGACCAAAAAGTGCATTCCTGCTTTTTTAACGCCGAGGTACGGGACGGCCAACTCTGGGGTGTGGCTGAGTGCAGGGTCCGGGGCAGCCTGACCCCGTTAGAGCTGCAGCGCCTCATTGACGAGATCGGCGGACAGGCCAGTGACGGCGTGGGAGAATCATTCGAACAGCGTGAAATCATGGTGGGCGGCGGCTTGGAAATCTACGCCCATCTCTGGCAGAGCGAGGGCTGGACCATCATGCCGGAGCAGGATCGCTTCGATCCCCTTTTTTCCAAGCGGCTGCCAGATATGTGTTTCACTGTCCTGCCGGAGGACGGTTCCCTGGCCTATATCATCAAAGGTGCCGGATGTCAGCGATCCGAGGAAACCAGTGAAAAGCCGGAAGTGAACCGCCATGTGGCAAATCACCGCAACAGGGAGCGCGGCATCAGCAAAGCCCAGGAACAGGCGATGATAGGTGGCTGTCTGCACGGCTGGGACTCCCCTGCCGCCGATCCCAAAACCTACGAGCAAACCGACGCCCAGCCCCAGATGGGAGGTATGAACCTTGCGTAGATGCCGCCTGATTGGGCCCGCAATGAATGGATGTGAATTACATGTTTGATTTCGACTATCTGGCCCAGCTGCCCGGCGAGGAACGGGAGCGGTGCTGGCTGCAAAAGCGGCTGGAACAGCTGAGTGTCCGTGAAGGGATCGTCTTAGCCGCCGCTGCCCAGAGCACCCCGCCCAAGGATATGGTGCAGGCCATCAACCAACTCCAGTCCCTGGACGAATACACGGTGCGCATGGACGCGGGCAGCTGCGAGGCGCTGGGCAGGTGGTACCTGCTCAATGAAACCAAGATGCCACAGGACGCCCTGCCCTTCCTGGACCTGGAGGCAGTGGGACGCCAGTACGAGGACCGGCACCCCGGACTGTTCATCGGGAACTGCTATGTGCGGTACCCGGAAACGCCGCCCACACCGGTCTACCAGCCCGGTATGGCCCTGCCCGCCGACGATGACTGGAGCGTCAAAGTAAAGCTGGCCTCCCCTGCTGTCCCCGAGGGAGTGTGGCTGCGTCTGCCAGGGCGGGACGAGTATGGCGATGAGAGTTCCACTGAGGAGGCACTGGCCCTGCGGGAACTGGGCGTCCACCACTGGGACGAGTGTTCCCTGGTGGACGCCCGATGCGTTCTGCCCGAAGTCGGGGATCTCATGGCGCAGTACAGCGGCAATGTGGCAGATCTGATCTACGATGGTGTTCAGCTGGGTTTCGTGCTGGATGAAAAGGGCCAGGGTTCGACCTCCTTTAAGGAACGGTTCACCTCCGCGCTGGCGCTGGAGGGCTGCCAAAGCCTGAAGCTGGCGCTGGATATCTACCTGAACCGTTACTGTTATGATTGGGAGCAGCGCGCCGATCTGGAGGCTTCCGGAATGATGCTTCTGCTGGACAAAGGCGTATCAGAGGAACTGATCCGCGCCAGCGGCATCGATTTGGCGGCTTACAAGGCCCATCTGCTGGAGAAGGAGGGCTACACACCCACTTCGGACGGCTGGGGCTACATCCGCCGCAACACCAAGGAGTTCTGCTATCAGTTCAGCACCCCCGCCCAGCCCCAGGAGGAGCCTGGGATGGAACTGCAATAATACTATACAGGGGCCGTTTTCCCGATGGGGACAGCGGCCCCTCTTTTTTTGCGCCTATGTGCCCCTTTTTCGGGAAAACGCCCCCGAATAAGGAGAACATCATGAAAGATGAACAGCTGCTGGCCTATCTGAAAGCCAATTGTGCCGGACGCAAAAACATCCGTACCCGCGCCCAGCTCCAACGGTCGCTGAACCTCAGCAAAGACCAGCTTACCAACATGGTCCATCGGATGCGCTGCAAGGGGATGCCCATCGCGGGCGGACCGGGCGGCTATTTTTACGCCCAGAACGCCGGGGAACTCCATGCCACCATCCGCTGGCTGGAGAAGATGGTGCAGACTCTGCTCAAGTCCATCAATGGGCTGGTCAAAGCCATGGAGTCCTTTGGCCCCATGGACAGCGGGGACGGAAGCAGCGGTGGGCCGGGGGGTGACAGTCCCTGAAAAGCTTCATCCCCTGGGTGGGCGGCAAGGGTAAGCTGCTGTGGCTGATCAATATGCTGGCCCCGGCCCGGTATGCCCGGTTCGTGGATGTGTTCGGCGGCAGCGGCACCGTTACCCTGGGCCGCCCCCTGCGCCGGGGCTGCGTGGAGATTTACAACGACTTCAACAGCAACCTCACCAACCTGTTCCGCTGCGTAAAGGAGCGCCCCATGGCCCTGCTTCGGGAGCTTGGCTTCCTGCCCCTCAATTCCAGGGATGATTTTAATGTACTGTACAAATTTTTCTCCCAGCAGGAATTTACCAGCGGTTACCTGGAGGAGGAACTGGAACTGACGCAGGTCTTTCTGGAGCCGCCCCAGGAGGAGTCCATTCGCCGTCTGATGCTGGAGCGCGCCACGTTGGGCGACCTTCGCCGGGCGGCGGACTATTACAAGCTGGTGCGGTACAGCTTCAGTGGCAGCGCCAAGTCCTTTGCGGGCCGCCCCTGCGACATCCGCCGTTTTTTCCATCTGATCTGGGAATGCTCCCGCAGGCTGAAGGACGTGGTGATCGAGAACAAGGATTTTCAGGAACTTATCGCCCAGTATGACCGGGAGGATACCTTCTTCTACTGCGACCCGCCCTACTTTGACGCCGAGTGCTACGAAGTGGCGTTCCCGAAGCCGGACCACATCCGGCTCCACGATGCGCTGGTCAAATGCAAGGGGCTGGTGATGGTGTCCTACAACTACTGCCCCTTTATCTGCGAGCTGTACCAGGATTTTTACATCTTCCACACCACACGGCCCAACAGTATGTCCCAGACCGTGGGCAGCGAGTACGAGGAGGTGGTAATGACCAGCTATGACCCCCGCGCCCTGGGTTCCGACCGGGGCTGGCAGTTTAACCTGTTCCAGTCTTCGGAGGATGGCGAGGGCAAGTACCGGCTGATCCACGAGCCCATCAAAAATAAGGAGGAATTCCAATGAACAAGCAGAAAAATGTAACTTTCTCTATCCCCATGAAGGACGCGGCGTACAGCGGCTTCGCCCCGGACAGCGAGATTACGATCCACGCCGGGGAGGGTGTGCTGATGGTGACGCCCAAGGAGATGACCGTCCTGCAGGCCACCCAGGCTGCTATGGCGCTGATCGAGGTGATGTGTACGCTCATCGGCGGCATTAAGGATGCCTGCGGCGAGTGCGGGGAGCGGCGCTGCACTGGCAGCTGTCCCTACGGCCCGCTGCAGGAATCGGGCAAGTGCCCCTACTGGGACGCGGAGCCGGAGGTGGAGTTGTCCGACTCCGCCCGGAAGCAGATGGGCATCCCGCTGGACGCCAAGCTCCAGCTTTTGCCTAACGAGGGCGAGGGGCTGGTATGCGCCGCGGACTATGACCACGACATCACCGACATCCCTGCCCAGGTGCTGGCCGCGCTGGATATGGCCGGTGTGTGCCGCGGGCGGCTGGACGAGGCGGTCATGAACAACGAGGTGATCTGCCATGGCTGAACCCCTCTATCCCTACTCCAGACAGGAAGCCAGGCGGGAGGGGGAGCTGGACAGATGGAAGGAAAGCCACCGGGCCAACGTCTCCTGCGCCAGAAACCTCAGCGGCCTTATTGACACCCACACGCGGCAGGGCCAGCTGGAGCCGGAAACCGCCAGCTTTGCCCTGAAGCAGTGGGGCTTTCGCAGGGTCCAGTTTGTTCTGGCCAACACCCTCACCGCCACGGGTGGGCTGGGCTTTGAGCCGGACAGCCTACGCTGGGCACAGTCCGTTCTCATCCCGCCCGATAAGGACAACGGCAGGTTCAGAATTGAGGCGGACAGGACCCTGCTGGCTCAATTCGTCCAGCAGGTCCACACCCAGTACCGGGCGCTGGGGATGTTCGACTGGGCGCACTGCGGCGAACCCAATCAGGACTTCACTGGAAAGGTGCTGGTGCTTCGTCCCGACAGGCTGGAGGAGGAATACTGGACCGCCCAAAACCAGCTGTGGTACGGGGAACACGGATTCGGCTGCTCTCCCACATCCAGCGGTCGGGCCGTGTTTGCCACCTGCCTGGGAGATGGGGAAAAGGCCCGAATGAACCGCCTCGACTTCCTGGGGGTACTGGATGAGCAGTATCTGCCGGACTGGGCAGCGGGCAGGCTGGCGGAGCTGCGCGGCTCCGGCCAGGAGCAGGATAGCCCCACCCAGGAACAGGACAGCGGCCCCGGTCAGGGCGGCATGGAAATGAGGTGACTATGGTGTTCCAGTTTTACGTGATCGACAATCTGTGGCAGGGAACGCTCAATACCGCCCACTTCCATAGCCTCCCCGACGCCGTTCGGGCCTATAAGGCCCTGTCACCAGCCAACCGTAAGGCACTGGGCGTCCAGCACGGGGCTGACGCCATTGATCTGGTGCAGTGCCTCCCGCTGTTCCTCAACGACCGGGAGGGCGAGGATGTGATGGTGCTGCGGTTCCTGGAATATCCCCTGTGGAAGTCTGACCCCAAGATCATGGAAGCAGCCCAGGAGCTGGCCTCCCGGCTGCACATCCGATACTGCCTGTTTCAGAAGTGCATCATCTCCGCCCCAGCGCGGGACAAACTCCCCCGCGCTCTGCGGGGAAGGTACCTGTGGCCCGATGAACCGGGCGATTTTTACTCCGCTGCCCAGTGGGTCTACGTGGCCGGGGTCGGTAGGCTGTCCACGGCAGAGTTTAGGCGCCGGTATTTGGCTGCCGACTCCGTCCAATATCCCCTGGTGGTCCACATCAGCGCCTGTGGAATGGATGGCCGGGGCAATTATAAGTCCCTCCAGGTTTCCCCCTGGGAGTTTCACCTGTTGATCCAGCGCTCCCAAGAGCGCGTTGATCAAAATAAAAAGGAAAAGAGGAATTTGAAATGAAGCGTAAGATGATCCCTGCCCTGCTGGCGCTGGCCCTCGCCGTCTCGCTGGCCCCCTCCGCCCTGGCGGCACAGCCGCCCAACCCGTGCTACCCCACCTCCGTCACCCGCAGTGAGGACGGAACCCAGATCCGCAAAGTGTATGACCTGGGTCCCGAGGAGGACCCGGCAGGCATTCCCCGCTCCGACTTCGAGCAGGAGGGCTATCATTACACCCTCACCGACCTGCTCAAGCAGGAGTCCCCCGAGCGTGAGGAGCGGTTCCACACCGAGACGGTAACCCTGGACAGCAAGTCCAAGGATATGGAGTCCGTGCTGGCCCTGCTCCCCGCCCAGCGGGAGTTCACCACCGACGACGGCCTCACCGGAGTGCTGTCGCTGAAGCTGGACACCGTCAACGTGGAGGTATCGGGCTACGGCAGCTCCACCCGCGCGGTGACCGCCACCCGCTCCTACCCCAACCTGACGGGCCAGGATACGTCCTACATCCCCAAGGAGATCACCGACAACGGGCGGACGCTGGAACTGGCCGCCATCGACTGGCGGACCGATAACACCGCCAGTGAGGACGGCTACGCTGTGGCGGACCGTTACACCGCCATTGCCACCTACACTGGCAGCGCCACCAGTTCCTACGTGAAGGGCTACGTGGTGACCGCCGACTACAGCGGCGCCGTCAGCCGCATCGCCTTGAACAAGGTGCGTTATGTGGCTGTCTTTGAGGGCACTCCGCTGATCCCCCTTGAGCCCACGCCCGAGCCCGAACCCAGCGCCGATGTGCAGGAACCCGCCGCCCCCATTCAATTCAACTGGGCGTATGTGCTGGTACCCCTGGGCCTGGTTGCCCTGGTTGGCGCCGGAGTGGGCGGGGCTCTGTTCCTCCAGAAGCGCCGCGAAAGCTGTGACGGCGCGGAGGACGACGGCAATGGGTAACGCCGTCCCCGTGGCTCCTGCCGGGTCCGGCTATGTGTTCGCCATCGCCGATGGCAGCGAGTTCTACATCCCCGATGCCCTCCATGTGGAGCGGGACGATGAGCTGTTTCTGTTTGCCGACGACGAGGAGGCAGCCCTGGCCGCAGAGCGGGACGGCTTCCCGCTGATCCATGGCATGGAGGATGTGCCGGACGGGGTCTACCTGGACACCGCAGAGAACCGGGCTGTAATTCTCCGTGGTTTGGAGGAATTCCCCGAATGCCGCAAGGTCTCCCACAGCCAGCAGCCGGAGATGGATGCTGGCCCCACTTTTTGAAAGGATTGCGATGCATATGAAGAAACTGAAAACCTTGGTCTCCACCATGCTGTGCCTGTGCGCCGTGTGCGCGCTGGCGCTCCCCGCCCACGCGCTGGAGTACAGCATCAGCGCCCCCGGCGACCCCGAGTACGGCAAGCCCACCTCCTTTGAGCCGGTGGTCACCGTAGACGGCGGGGCCATGAAGAACGAGGACCTGAGCAAGTCCGCTGCCCTGATCCCGCCCGGCTTCGGCACCCCCACCAGCTATATGCTGAACACCGGGGAGTACCTGACGCCCAACCTCGTGCCCTCCCAGATGGCGGGCGCGGGTCAGGTAAACGGAAACGTGGCGGTCATCATGCCGCCTTCTTCCGATACCACCACCGGCAGTACCGGCAACTACCCCAATTCCGGGACCGGCAGCACCACGCCCTCCACCACGGTGGGCTTCACTGAAGTAACCAGCGCCCTGTACTACAGCAACGGCAGCCTTGGCACCCTCAAGATCCCCTCCATCGGCCTGACGGTGGGCGTTTATGAGGGCACAGACAGCGCCGCCCTGCTCAAGGGCGCGGGCCACTTTACCGGCACCAGCATCTGGATGGGCAACATCCCCATCGCCGGGCACAACCGAGGGGTACGCAACGACTTTGGGCGCATCCACACCCTGCGGGCGGGCGATACCATCACCTTCACCACCATGCTGGGCACCCGTACCTATGCGGTCACCGGCGTGAACAAGGTGTCCGTCAACGATGTCAGCGGCCTGGATCCCTCCAGCACCAACATGATCACGCTGTACACGTGTGTGGAGGACCAGCCCGCCTTCCGCTGGCAGGTCACCGCCGTGGAGGTCCAGGCCTAACCGCCATTGTGTAATATGCTTCGTTTTAGCCCCGTCCTTTCTCCATCTCCGGCTTCGATAGTTCTGGACTTCTCCTCAATTCTTCGGTATGATAATATTTACCAGGAGCGATACAACTATAATGAAGGAGGAGCAGATATGCGCAGAATCAGAGAAGCAGTATTTATGGGGATCGGGATTCTCGTGGGCATTGTCCTGTGCGGCCCCGCCGCTCAAGCAGTGGAAGCGGTCCTTACCGCCAGCCCCACCAGCCAGACCTTCTACGTGGACGGCCAGCAGGTCCAATTCGAGGCATACGAAATACATGGCAACAACTTCGTCAAGCTCCGGGACATCGGAAGGATCGTGGACTTCGGCGTCACCTATGACGGCGCCACCAACACCGTCCACATCGACCCCGATTCCCCCTACATTGAGGAGGTGACGCCCCCTGCACCTGCCACGCCCGCCCCCTCCGTCACGCCTGCGCCAACGACCACGGGCAGCTATACCATCAGCACAGACCACTGGAGCCGGGAGGACTTCTCCCAGCAGGCCAACCCCGCCGTGTTCACCGGCATATACGACCGGGCGCTGTACAATACGATCCGCCAGACACTGGTGGATGGCGGACCGGGCAGCGCCCCGGCTTACACCATGGTGGACAAGAGTAACTACAGTGCAGTAAAGAAACTGCTGGGGCGCATGAAAAGTACCAAACGGTTAGAGCACTATGTACCGGAAAACTTCGTCAACTACTATCAGTACCTGGACTATTTTGCCGCATCCATAGAGATGCCAGAACAGTACCATGCTGCTCGGGACTTCATCCAACCCTTAATCGACCAAACTAGCCAGCTTAGCACAGACCGGGAAAAAGTAGAGTATCTCCACGACTACCTCTGCTCGTTGATGGCTTACGATGTCAAAGCAGTAACCGTAATCACTGAAATCTTTACTTCTCACAACGGAGAGATAAAAGGAGCTTGCGGTGCCTACGCAACAGCATTCAGCTTCCTATGCGATGCGTCCAATATCCCCTGCTTCATAGTAGACAGCGCAGATCACAGCTGGAACATGGTATACGCTGACGGGCGCTGGCTCTATGTGGATGTGTCCGCAGACGACCTGCACGGCAACAAAAACGCCCTGCTGGTTGAATCATATCCCAAGCACACCGACATCGCGCCCCAGGCCACAGCCTTCCTCAAGGAACTGCTGGTCCCCGGCTCAACCAAATGAGCAACTCAATTGAGGCTGGAAAGGCAGACCGCGAACAGCGGCCTGCCTTTCTTTTTCTCCAAATTCTCGTGGAAACATACCAAGGCATACCAGCCCCGCTACTCAGGGTGCAGCCTTCTTGCTGAGGCTGCTTATCAGCGGTTCCCCTGAGCAAAGGGAACAGTACGCCACACAACTAAATAATCCAAATTTCGCAGGGCCAAACTAAAAGACAGTCTGGCCCTGCCAGCTTGTTTTGAGGTTTGCCCTGC
>CATKZW010000053.1 GCA_949841465.1 uncultured Oscillospiraceae bacterium | reverse complement strand
AAAAGCCAGGGCAGGAGCGGCGGGGTGTCGGCCTCCTGTCCTGGCTTTCTTCCTGTCCAGTTCTACGCATTTAGAACCTCGTTTTTGAGGGGATATGTCAAATCGTATTACCCCTTGTGCGACCGCCTTTTGAAAGCCCTGAAAACAGGCCGCTGGATAGGGCCTAAATGCGTAGGCTGGTGGGCTGATTTAGGACTGTCAGCCAAGGTGTCAGATAGAGGGGCTATGTAGAAAGAGTTACCCCCATTGTGGGGAGAACAGATATAAACACCTTGCCTCTTTCCGATGCCCACGAAAAATGCCTGTACTTTGGAGCAAATTTTTCAATAATCAGTTTGACAGAATACATTGCCGTGGCTACCATGCCCATGCGGGTGTTGCCTCTGCTTTGTATAAGGGTTTGGGACTATCCCAACAAACGAAAACGGACACGGCCCGGCAGGGCCAAAATAGGCCGTTTTCCGGGAGTGTGGCCACACTCCCTATGCTTGCTATGATAGCGTCCCCTCTGCTGTTCTTACTATGCCTCTCCTATATTTATGGCGTTATATAATAACTGAAACGTCCGCTGGAATTAAAAATCTCAAAGAAAACCGACAGTATTTCTTGCTTTTCGATTGACAGCTTCTTATAATAGGAAAACCGCAAGAATAATGAAAAGCGACATTATACATTTTGCTATAATGAAAGCCGAAAGGAGGGAAAGCATGAACGGCCATAAGGTTGAGAATATAGCGGCAGTGATTTCCTACATTGAAGCGCATCTCAATGAAAAATTGGATTTAGACACTGTTGCAAATGCGGTTTGCTATTCCAAGTACCATCTGCACCGAATGTTCACAGTTACGGTTGGTATCACACTCCACGACTATATACAGAGCCGACAACTGACCGAGGCGGCAAAACTGTTGGTGTTTTCGGAAAAGCCAATTATTGAAATTGCGCTGATCGCTGGCTATGAAAGCCAGCAGGCTTTTACGTCTATCTTCAAGTCTATGTATAAGCAAACACCGCTGGAGTATCGGCAAAACGAGGTCTTTTACCCTCTGCAACTGGAGTTTACATTGAACAAAAATCCAACTGCTCCTGATGCGATCATGCAGGAGATTTCTTATGCTACGCTGGCGGATATTCCCGACTGGATGAATTTTATCACCCTTGTTATTGACGGTTTTCCCTGCCTGGATGAAAGCTCCCATCTGGAACAGGTCAAGCAGTATATTCACCAGCGACAGGCTTTGATTATGCGGGATGGCTCCACGATTATTGGGGCCGCCGCGTTTTCTGATCAGACCGGGAGCATCGACTTTCTGGCGGTGCATCCGCAGTACCGGCATTACGGAGTGGCAAAGGCTTTTCTTGACTTTATGGTGTGCAATCTATTTATGGGCCGTGAAATCAGTATTACAACTTTCCGCGAGGGGGACAAGGCTGATACAGGCCAGCGAGAGGAATATAAGCGGCTGGGCTTTGCCGAGTCGGAGCTTCTCACTGAATTTGGCTATCCAACCCAGCGGCTTATCCTACCACCAAAACAGGAGAAAGGCGACAATGGATGATAACATTTTAAACCAAAAATGGAGCGCAGGATCACTCCTGCGCTTCGCATTTCCCACCATCGTGATGATGATTTTTATGGGACTATATACCATCGTGGACACAATATTTGTGGCGCAGTTTGTAAATACGGACGCACTTTCCTCTATCAATATTGTTTGTCCCATTATCAATATTACGGTAGGGCTGGGAACGATGCTTGCAACAGGCAGTAACGCGATTGTCTCCCGAAAAATGGGGGCGGGTGAAAATCAGGAGGCAAAGGAAGATTTCACTTTGCTCATACTCACAGGAGCAGTGATAGGATTTCTTATTCTTTTAGGCGGGACAATTTGGATTGAAAAAATTGTTTATGCTCTTGGGGCCAGCGATCTGCTCTTTCCCTACTGCAAAGATTATCTCATGGTGCTGTTTCTATTCATTCCGGCCAATATACTGCAAACGCTGTTTTCAAACCTGTTTGTGACGGCTGGAAAACCGGGCCTTGGTTTTGGTCTGTCTGTCCTGGCGGGCGTGGCAAATATCATTTTGGATTATATCTTCATTGTCCCCTGCGGCTTAGGTATCCGGGGCGCTGCTTTGGGGACAGGCTTCGGCTACCTGCTTCCTACGGTTGCCGGGCTGGTCTATTTTGCGCGGAGCAAAGGAACGCTGTCTTTCACAAGACCAAAATTGAAATGGACTGTGATAGGAGAAAGCTGTTTCAACGGCTCGTCTGAAATGTTGTGACAGCTGGCAACCGCCGTCACAACATTTCTGTTCAACCGCACTATGATGAACCTGCTGGGAGAAGATGGCGTTGCGGCAATCACCATCATCATTTACTCCCAATTCCTGTTGAACACACTGTATATCGGCTACTCTATGGGAATAGCACCCATTATCGGGTTTAACTACGGAAACAGAAATGATGTCCAACAGAAACGGGTTTTCTCTATCAGTATGCGGTTTATCGGGGTGGCATCGGTGCTGATATTTGCGGTTTCCATGTTCGGCGGCTCCTACATTGTGCGGCTGTTTGCAGATGATACATCGGAGGTTTATCAAATTGCGGCAAATGGCTTTACTATTTTTTCATACAGCTTTCTGTTCTGCGGCTTGAACAATTTTACATCCGCGATGTTCACAGCATTATCAAACGGAAAAGTATCTGCGATCCTTTCCTTTTTACGGACATTTGGCCTGCTGGCCGGAGGCATCTTGTTACTGCCTCGTATTTGGGGAATAACGGGGGTATGGCTGGCTGTACCAGCCGCAGAGGGGATTATGTTCGTTGTATCTGCGGCTTGCCTTTTCCACTATCGGAAGCGGTATTCCTACTAAAAATCCAGCTAAAAACATCTGCCCAGCGGCAGAAAAGAAAAAACCGCTGCTGGGCAGTCCCTTTTCCATGCACAAAATTATTTCCTGCGGCGGTTTTAAGAAATTAAAGCCGCCGTTCTTTTATCCCCAAAAGCAACGACGCGGTAACGCTGGCAGATACGGCGGCTGACAGGAGGCAGCCGTCATGAAGTACACCACTATTCGACACAATCTGACAGCCCTTGACTTGTCAAAAAAAGCCCGTCCCCCACCTGGGAGAATTGCGGCTATGAAGTTATATTATACGATGCAGATATAGCAAACTATACAGTGCAACTCGCCCGGTGGGTCTATGACCTGCCGGGCGGTTTTTGTCGTTTCCTGCGGCCCGAAAAATTTTTCTTCACTTTTTTCTCTGCGGAAAGCGGTTTTGCGCGCAAAACCTGTGCTGTTGAACGCTCTGTTAGCGGAAAGGGAGAGTGCCACCACCATCCCCCAACGAAAGGGGGTGAGAAGATGGAAACGAACCCCCGCAACTATGGCGAACGGTGCAGGTTTGACGCCTTTTGCAAGACCGTGTTGAAGCATGAGGCAATCGACTACATCCGGGAAATGAAACGGCAAGCCAGTCGGGAAACATCGTTGGAACGTCTGCCGCAAACGGCGATGGACAAGCTGTGTTCGGCTGACGACTATCCCAGCGACAGCTATGTGTTCTCTTACTGTGGCTGTGACCTGCCGATCAGAAGCCAACAAGTGGCCGACGCCTTTGCCAGCCTGCCGGAGCAGGAGCAAAGCATTTTGGTTTTGCGCCTGGTTCTGGATTTGACAGACAGCGAGATTGGCGAGGCCCTTGGCTTGTCCCGGAGTACCGTCCAGCGGCGCAGAACAAAATCGCTGAAAGTCCTGCGGACAAAGCTGACAGCGAGGAAAGGAGGTTAGCGCCATGAAGCGCCGTAACTACAAAGGCCGTGAACTGCTGCCGCTGGCGGTGAGCGACGCGGCCCGCGCTGGGGACGCCGACGCTGTGGAGCAGGTCTTGCGGTACTACGAGGGCTACATAAACAAGCTCTGCACCCAGACGGTCTACGACGAAAGCGGCTGTCCCCACGCCTGTTTGGACGAGTACATGAAAAGCCGCCTGGAAAATAAACTCATCCGCGCCATTCTCGGCGTGAACTGATAACCAGCCCTGGTGGGGGAAACAGCTTACCCTTTCCCTGTTTCTCCTGCCTGTGGGCCTTGTCCCGCGTTTTGGAAAGGGGAAATGTCTTTGCCGAAAAATCAATCCGATAAAGCGACCTGTGAAATTGAAATTCCACAAGCTATTATAGAAACTTTTGCCCGCTTCCTCGTCCCGGAGATACGGAAATACTATGACAGCGAACAGGGACAACGGGAGTTTGCGGAGTGGCAGGAAACACAAGGGGAGGGAATCAGCGAGAATTAAAGCGATATGCAAAAGCAGGGAACAAGTCACAAATCTTGTCCCCTGCTTTTGCCTTAGTGCAACTTGAAGCCCAATTCGCGTATCATACAGTAGAGATTTGCAACTTCCACTTCAAATATTTTTGCTATATCGGGTATTTTTGCATTTTTACTTGGATGTCTACTATTAAGCCCATTATTAGGAACTTCAAATGTAACTAAAGTATAGTTATGCGCAGATGCTGTTGCGATAAGCCATGGATCAGCAACATTTCCTTTTGACCACTCTGCCAACGCAGACGGCTTATAACAAGGATTTCTTTGAATGTATTGTAGGATAGCACTATACTTTTCTAAAATTTTAGGTTGCCTATGATCTACATAGAGGCCAATTTCAAGGGCATTTATCCACTCTTTCAGACTATCGTTTCCCTGGAGGATTTCATTCCTTACCATATCTAAAATAGCTATTTTCCCATCCTTAATTGCTTGTTCTATCTGATTCCAAAATCCTGGAGCAAAATCAAAGGGATAGTAAGTAAGATGTGGGGTTATCAATGAGTTTGAGTCAATCAAAAAAATGGCTTCGCTCATCTTGCTCCACCTCCTACACTACCAGCCAGATTAGCAAATGTAGAACGATTTGTATTTGTAAGCCGGTAAGCATCAGTATAGAGGGTTTTTCCTTCCAGTACGCTACCTACAAGCAAGGAAAAAAAGCGTTTGTCAATCCTACTTGCAGCAGTGCGGTAAAAATCCCCACCACTTTCACCCTGTTCTTTCTTTCTTTTTCGGCTATCATTATAGAGTTTTACTGCCCGCCTCGCTATTTTTTGATAAAATTGGTAATCAACAAACCCACTGTCGTATGCTTTCCTTGCAATCACGGTAATGCCACACTTAAATTCACGCACCAGCATTTCGATTGCCTGTTCAATATCATTTTCTTTGACTGCTAAATTCCAACTGTTTATAAATGCGGTTTGTGGCACCAATATTTCGGCTGCTACAGCATTACAAAGCGTTTCGGTCTTATTAACCTTTTTCCCTGTACTGTATCGATCATTAAATAAGCTATTTTCTCCTATACATATGTGAGAGAACTCATGCAGTAAAGAGAAAAGCCTGCCATTTATAGAATCATTAGAATTAATAAAAATCAAAGGCGCATAAGCATCAATAGCAGAAAAGGCCCTAAATTCTTCTACATCAAGTGGGCGATGAGTATTATTACCCACGATTCCACTCATCATCACAATAACCCCTGCGTTGCTGATTGCAGTTCTTATTAGACTAAAAGATTCTTCAACAGTGCGAGTGTCCTTATACCATTCATAGCTAATGCCTAACAAACCACGAACCTTTTGTGCAAATATTTCAAAAGAAGATACGCTTTTTAGACCTCCAACAAAAGCAAGAGGACTATTTGCTTCAGAAACTAAATATTCATGCATCCATGTCTGCACTTGATCCATGTCATGTAATGTATCAATTAAATTACGACTTGGATTTTTTAATTCTATGCTATCAATTGTGCGGTACTCAACAATAGACAAATCTTCTATTGGTGGAGTTTGTAAGAAAAAATATCCCAATGGTATACCTGTTGCTTTGCTCACTTTTTCAACTTGATTAAATGTAGGTTGCTTTTCACCGTTTACCCACAGATTTAAATATTCTCTTATTTGATTTGGAAGTGCATCAATTTTGATATGTGCAATAACCCAATCCAGTATCTCCATAGAAACATTGACAGGTACTTGCATTATATTCACCTCCAATTTATTACTTTTCGGCACCATCTCTATGATAACAATATTTTACTTTAATAATAGGCGGAGGTCAAGGCTTTTATACCTTGACCTCCGCTGTTCGTTTTGACATCAGAACCACACCAATACAGCAAAACCGCCTTTGAAATAATAGGTGTTCGTCCAATGTCCAGTTGGTGGAGGCGAGGGGAGTCGAACCCCTGTCCGAAAGCGCTTCCACAGGAACCTCTCCGAGCGCAGACGATCTTTTGAATTCCCTTACTCAGGCGTGGGTCGTCACACTACTGGGCTTGGTAGAGTCATGATGCGTGGCACGGTCAACTCTTTCCGTACTCACGGGCACCACTAAGATGACGCCCCGACCCGGCTCGTGGTCCTTCCGGGCAGGACGGCCGCGTTATGCCGCGGCGAGAACTACGTTATCGTCGTTCTTTAATTTATAATTGCCCGTTTTAAGGATGTCAGGCGCATCCGCTCGCTATTCCTGCTTCTGTACCCCCGTCGAAACCAGTACGCCCCCGCGTGGCTGCCAGGCCGCGGGGCCGGTCGTTCGCCGAAAAGCGAATGACAGCCCGCGCCGCCCGTCAGTTTTCTAAAATGCTTGTGTTACACCTTTTCCGGTGCAGGATAATCCACACCCTGGGTGTCCACGGTTACCTTTTTCATCTTCTGGTCCTTTTTGGGCCGGTCATTCCAGTCCCGCTTGGCCTTTACGATGGCATCTGCCGTCTCCATGCCCTCAATTACCCTGCCGAACGCGGCGTAGCTGCCGTCCAGATGGGGCGCGTCGGCCACCATCACAAAGAACTGGCTTCCGGCAGAATCCGGGTCCATGGTGCGGGCCATGGACAGCACACCCCGCTTGTGGATCAGCTCATTCTTGAAACCGTTTTGGCTGAACTCGCCCTTGATGCTGTAGCCCGGGCCTCCGGTGCCCGCTCCGTTCGGATCGCCCCCCTGGATCATAAAGCCGGGGATCACTCGATGGAAAATCAGCCCATCATAAAACCCGGACTGCACCAGAGAGACAAAATTGTTCACCGTGTTGGGCGCGACCTCCGGGTACAGCTCCGCCTTCATCACGCCGCCGTCTTCCATTTCAATGGTGACGATGGGATTGCTCATGATTACCATCCCTTCCTCTGATCAATAGCGGGCCCGCATAGCCCGGTCCATCTCGCGTTTGGCATCCCGCTGGGCGGCGGCCTCCCGCTTGTCGTACAGCTTTTTGCCCTTAGCCAGCGCCAGCTCCACCTTCACCCTGGGGCCGGAGAAATACAGCGACAGCGGAATCAGGGAATAGCCGTCCTGCTGTACCTTGGCCTGGAGCTTCCTGATCTCCCGGCGGTGGAGCAGCAGCTTCCGGGTGCGCCGGGGATCCTTGTTGAAAATATTCCCCTTTTCATAGGGAGAGATGTGCATCCCGTACAGAAACATCTCTCCGTCCTTCACCGAGCAGAAGGAGTCCCGCAGGTTGACGGCGCCCAGCCGGATGGATTTGACCTCAGTGCCCGCCAGCTCAATGCCGGCCTCGTACTTGTCCTCGATAAAGTAATCGTGGAATGCCTTCCGGTTGGAGGCGATCTGCTTCGTTGACTGCTTGCCCATGTGCGCCGCCTCCTTTCACTCAGCTTCTTACAGTGGGGTATTTTAATTTAACATGCGGACAGCAGGTTGTCAAGAGAAAACAGGGAAATCACGCTCAAAGTTCACCCAAAGTTTTCCAAAGCCGTGCTGAAGTCCGCAAAATCATGCGGCGTCCCTCTTGCGCACATTTTCCTTGCGAAACCGCCCGGCGTGTGTTACGCTATTATTACCTAACATTATATTAGTAAGGAGGCAGACCTATGCCCATCCGCATCCCAGACTCCCTCCCCGCCACCAGCGTGCTGGAGGGGGAAAACATCTTCGTTATGACGGAGCGCCGCGCTCTGACCCAGGACATCCGCCCCCTGAACCTGCTTATACTCAACCTGATGCCCACTAAAATCGTCACCGAGACCCAGCTGCTGCGCAAGCTGTCCAACACCCCGCTCCAAGTCAACGTCCATCTGCTCCAGACCAAGAGCCATACCCCCCAGAACACGGACCTGGCCCATCTGGAATCCTTCTACACCACCTTTGACCAGGTGAAGGAGCAGCAGTTTGACGGCATGATTATCACCGGCGCGCCGGTGGAAAACCTGGAGTTCGAGGAGGTGGACTACTGGAGTGAGCTGTGCCAGATCATGGACTGGACCCGTTCCCACGTCCACGCCACCCTCCACATCTGCTGGGGCGCCCAGGCGGGGCTGTACCACCACTACGGCGTGGAGAAGCGCACCCTGCCCAAAAAGCTGTCCGGCGTGTTTGAGCACACCATCATCCGCAAGCGCTCCCCCCTGTTCCGCGGCTTCGACGACCGGTTTTATGCCCCCCACTCCCGGTATACCGAGGTCACCCTGGAGCAGCTGCTGGCCAAGCCGGAGCTGGAGATCCTGGCTCTGTCCGACGAGGCGGGGGTGTTTGGTGTGAAAAGCTCGGACAACCGGCGCTTTTTCGTCCTGGCCCATCCGGAGTACGACGGCGACACCCTGGCCCAGGAGTATTTCCGTGACGTCAAGCGGGGCCTGAACCCCGCCGTCCCCGCCCACTATTTTCCGGGGGACAACCCCAGCCTTTCCCCCGTCGTCAATTGGCGCAGCGCAGCCCAGCTCTTCTATACCAACTGGCTGAACTACTACGTCTATCAGACTACGCCCTACGACCCCAGTGAGATCGCCCGGGAAGGCCAGACCTGAGCCATGCTCCAAATTGCCAACATCAAGCTCCCCCTGGACGGGGGCGAGGCGGAAGAAAAACTCCGCCGCCGGGCGGCCGAGGTGCTGGGCGTACGCCCCGGCGATATTTTGGGGCTGTCCCTTCACCGGCAGTCCATCGACGCACGGAAAAAGAACGACGTGCACCTGGTCTGTACCGTCCGCGTCACCTTAAATCACGAGACCGCCGTCCTGCGCCGCGCTCCCCGGGGCGTGACGCAGGTGTCTGACACGCCGTATCAGCTGCCCCCGGTGAACCGCGCCTCGCCCCTGCCCCCGGTGGTGGTGGGGATGGGCCCTGCGGGCCTGTTTGCCGCGCTGACCCTGGCCCGGGCGGGCCTGCGCCCCATCGTGCTGGAACGGGGCCGAGAGGTGGACCGGCGCGCCATGGACGTGGAGCGCTTCTGGGCCGCCGGACAGCTGTCCCCCGCCTCCAACGTCCAGTTCGGCGAGGGCGGGGCGGGCACTTTCTCCGACGGCAAGCTGACCACCGGGGTAAATGACCCCCGTATTTCCCATATTTTCGACATTTTCGTGTCCCACGGGGCCCCGGAGGACATCAAATGGTCCCACAAGCCCCACATCGGCACTGACGTGCTCCGGGGCGTGGTCAAATCCATCCGGGAAGAACTGCTCAGACTGGGGGCCGACATCCGTTTTGGACATAAGCTCTCGGCACTGCGCTCGCACGGAGGCCGCCTGTCCTCCATCACCGTCATGGAGGACGCGCGGAGCCCCTACGAGCTGCCCTGCGACGCGCTGGTGCTGGCCCCCGGCCACTCCGCCCGGGACACCTTTCAAATGCTGCACGATTTTGGTCTGCCCATGGAGCGCAAGAGCTTCGCCATCGGCGTGCGCATCGAGCACTCCCAGGAGGCCGTCAGCCGCGCCCAGTTCGGCGGCTTCTGGGACAAGCTCCCCGCCGCCGACTACAAGCTGGCCTGCCACCTGCCCTCGGGCCGCTCCGCCTTCACCTTCTGCGTCTGCCCCGGCGGGCAGGTGGTGGCAGCCGCCAGCGATTACGGCCAGGTGGTCACCAACGGCATGTCTCTGCGCGCCCGGGCCGGGGCCAATATCAACGGCGGGTTTCTCGTCGGCGTGAGCCCGGAGGACTTCGGTGGGGCCGACCCCCTGGCCGGGGTGCGCTTTCAGGAGCGGTGGGAGCGGGCCGCCTTTGAACGGGGCGGCGGGGATTTCCGCGCCCCTGCCCAGCTGGCGGGGGACTTTCTGGGAGGACGACCCTCCAGCGGCCCCCGCTCCATCCGGCCCACCTACCGCCCCGGCGTCACCTGGACCGCCCTGGACGGCACGCTCCCCGATTACGTTCTTGCCACATTGAAGGAGGCCCTTCCCATCTTCGACCGCAAGCTCCACGGCTTTGCCCACCCGGACGCGGTGCTCACCGGTGTGGAGACCCGCTCGTCCTCCCCGGTGCGCATTGTGCGGGACGGGACGTTCCAGTCCCCCGCCCTCCCCGGCCTGTACCCCTGCGGGGAGGGGGCGGGCTACGCCGGAGGCATTACCTCTGCCGCCGTTGACGGGATCAAAGTCGCGGAAGCCATCGCTGCCTCCGGCGGCCCGCTTTTTCTTTAGAAAAGAAAAAGCGGGGCAAAAAGAAACTTTTATTCGTTTCGATCCGTATTGCTGGTCGAAACGCAGCCACTCGACAACCACCAGAATAATATATTATCTGCTAAAAATAAAATAATTTAAATTATGATGCCGTATTTGTGGCCGACGCAGCACTGTCAATTTCTGCCCCGGCGGTAACGGACCAAAAGTTTCTTTTTTCGCCTCCTTTTTTCTTTACAAAGAAAAAAGGAGGGCCCGCAACCGCAAATTTACACCCCGCAACCCAAACGCAACAGCAAATTGGTGGCCTAAACCGGGTGTCTCAGCCTAAAATGGGGGCACCTTGAAAGGAGGTCATTGTTATGACATTTGGTGAAAATCTGCAATTCCTGCGCAAGCGCGCCAACATGACCCAGGAGGACCTGGCGGAAAAAATGGAAGTGTCCCGTCAGTCGGTGAGCAAGTGGGAATCCAATGCCGCCCACCCGGAAATGGACGCTGTCCTGCGCCTGTGCGACCTGTTCCGCTGCGATATGGACACCCTCCTGCGGGGGGACGTGTCCCGCCGCTTCGGCGAGGATGCCGCCGCCTACGACAAGCATATGAACACCTTCTCCGCCGCCATGGCGGCAGGGGTGGCGCTGGTGCTGCTGGGCGTCACCCTCATGCTGTTCGTGGGTGAGTTCTTCGGCCGGGAAATGGCGGCGGGGGTGGTCTTTTTCCTGTTCCTCATCGCCGCCGTGGCCATCTTCATCGTCTTCGGCATGAACCACGACATCTTCCTGCGCCAGCATCCTGGCATTGGTCCTTGCTACACCAAGGAGGAGACAGATCGCTTTGAACGCCGCTTTCCCGCTCTCATTGCCGTCCCCGTGGTCCTCCTTCTGCTGGGCTTGACGGCCATGATCCCCATGGACATGCACACGCCCGCCGGCTTAAGCCGGGAACAGTGGGAGGCCGTATGCGGTGCGCTGTTCCTGTTGTGCGTCACCATCTCCGCCACCGCCCTGACCTGGGCGGGCATCCAGCACTCCAAATACGGTTTCCCCGAGGAAAAGCTGACCCCGGCCCAGCGCCGGGTTAGCCAGATCTGGGCGGTGGGCATGATCGCCGCCACGGCGCTGTACGTGGGCCTGGGCTACGGGCTTGACCTGTGGAAGCAGGCCGCGCCGGTCATCTATTCCGTGGCCGCCCTGCTGTGCGCGGCCCTCACCATCCTGGTAAAAAAGGACGACGAGCCATAAACGTAAAGGAGGACGCGGCATGATTGAGCGCCGCCCGGACTACTATACACAATTCCGTTGCCTGGGCGGCGTCTGCCCGGACACCTGCTGCCGGGACTGGTCGGTGGCGCCCGACGAGGCCGCGCTGGCGGATTACGCCGCCGCTCCCTCCCCCCTGCGGGGGCGCATCGCCCAAAACCTGGTCACCGATGAGGACGGCGACGTGTGCTTCCGCCTGGACGGACGGGGCCTGTGCGCCCTGCTCACCCCGGACAGCCTGTGCGCCATCCAGCGGGACTGGGGCGAAGCCCATCTCTGTGCCCACTGCGCCGCCTACCCACGGTTCACGGAGGAGTACGGCTGCCTGACGGAGACGGCCCTGGCGGTCTCCTGCCCGGAGGCGGCAAGGCTCTTGCTGGAAGCGCCAAGTTTTACCCTGGCTGAAACGGATGACGGCAGGGACGACCCGCCCTTCGACGGCGTGGAGCCGAACCTGCTGGCAGGTTTGGAATGCAGCCGCGCCCGCATCCTGGCCCTGCTGGACGAAGGGGCGGGAACCATTTGGGAGAAGCTGCGGACCGTGCTGCCCCATGCCCTGGACCTTGAGGGCTGCATTGGCATGGGCGAATATGACCGGATGGTCTCCGTCCCCCTCCCGCCCCCGCTTGAACCTGACCCCTCCCGGCGGCAGGGTCCCGCCGTCCGGCTTTTGAACCTGCTGGCCGGGCTGGACCCCCTGCGCCCGGAGTGGCCTGAATTGTTGAAGGAACGGGCAAAACAGCTCTCCGCCCTGTCTCAGGCCGATTACCTCCGGCTCCGCGCCGATTACGAACGCGCCAACCCCCGCTGGGAGCGGCAGCTCACTAACCTGGTCTGTTACCTGGTGTTCCGCCACTGGCACAAAACAGTGAACGACGATGCGGTCTATGGCCGTGCGGCGTTTATATGCGCCGCCTGTACCGCCCTCTATCACCTGTCCCTGTTCCAGCCCGGGGAGGAGGCCGTCCTGTGGACCCGGTTCAGCCGGGAGGTGGAGCATGACGAAAACAACCTGGACGAGCTGATTTGGGCCCTGTCCGACCCGGATGCATGGCCGCCCGCCGGCCTGCTTTGAGAAAGGAGCCAATTCCCATGTCACAATATCTCAGCGACCACGTCCATCTGGGGGACGACCTGACCAGTGTGGTTATCCTGGACCAGACCCTTCTGCCCAACCGGGTGGAATATCTCACCCTCCGCGAACCGGAGGAGATGTTTGAGGCCATCCGGCTGCTGCGGGTGCGGGGTGCGCCCGCCATCGGCATATGCGCGGGGTACTGCCTGGCCGCCCTGGCCCAGCAGCGCAAGGACCTGAAGCCCGACGAGTTCCGCCAGGAGCTGCACCGCCTGGCTCAATACCTCAACGCCTCACGTCCCACGGCGGTGAACCTGAGCTGGGCGCTGAACCGCCTGGGGAAGCGGGCCCACGCCATGCCGGACGCGGACCCGCCTGCCGCTGCCGCCGCCCTGCGGGAGGAAGCCATTGCCATCCACCAGGAGGACATCGCCATGTGCCGGGCCATCTCGGAGCACGGCTTGGCCCTCATCCACGACGGTGACGGCGTGCTCACCCACTGCAACGCCGGGCCGCTGGCCACCTCCCAATACGGCACCGCCCTGGGCCCCCTCCTGCTGGGGAAGGAGCGGGGCATGAACTTCCAGGTGTTTGCCGACGAAACCAGGCCCCTGCTCCAGGGGGCGCGGCTCACCTCCTACGAGCTGCACAACGCGGGGATAGACGTGACCCTTATCTGCGACAACATGGCCTCCATGGTGATGAAGAACGGCTGGATCAACGCCTGCTTTGTGGGCTGCGACCGGGTGGCCGCCAACGGCGACGCGGCCAACAAAATCGGCACCAGCGGCGTGGCTATCCTGGCAAAGCACTACGGCATCCCGTTCTACGTCCTGGGCCCCACCTCCACCATCGACCTGAGCTGCCCTGCCGGGGATGATATCCAGATCGAGCTCCGGGACCCGGAGGAGATCAAGTCCAAGTTCTACGCCCAGCCCATGGCCCCCGCCGGGGTGAAGTGCTACAACCCCGCCTTCGACGTCACCGACCACAGCCTGATCGCCGGGATCGTCACCGAGAAGGGCGTCTGCCGTCCGCCCTACACCCAGTCCCTGGCGGCGCTGTTTGCATAAAAAACGGACCCGTTTCCTGTGAAACGGGTCCGTTTTCTTCTTCTGTCAGAGGGCGGCCGCCATCGCGCCGGCCAGCTCCCTCATCTTCGCCCGGTCGGCCTCGCCGGCGGCGGATTTGATGGTAATCTTGGGCTCCAGAATGGTCAGCCCCTTCATGCCCTCCAGCTCGGCCAGCATGGCCCGCATGGCGGTGGGGCCCCAGGAGCCGTTTTCCATCAATCCCACGGTGCGGTTTTGGAAGTTCTTGGACTTCAGCCGCGCCAGCAGCTGGGCCATGGGCGGGAACACCCCCGCGTCGTAGCTGGCCGCCGCCAGCACAAGGCCGCTGTACCGGAAGGCCCCGGCCACCGCCTCTGCCCAGTCCCGGCGGGTCAGGTCCATGGTCTCCACCTTCAGCCCCTGGGCCTCCAGCATTCCCGCCAGCTCCAGCGCCGCCTTGGCGGTGTGGCCGTGGATGGAGGCGTAGGCCACCAGCACGCCCTTTTCCTCGGGGGCGTAGCTGCTCCACATGCCGTACTTTTCCAGCGCCAGCGCCAGGGCCCCGCCGCTCAAAGTCGGTCCATGAAGGGGGCAGACGGTCTGAATATCCAGCGCCGCTGCCTTTTTCAACAGAGCCTGGACGTTGGAGCCGTACTTGCCTACAATATTAATATAGTATCGCCGGGCCTCGTCTACCCAGGGGGCGTCGGGGTCGGGGCCGCCAAACCGCCCGAAGCCGTCGGCGGAGAACAGGGTCTTCCCGGTGCTCTCATAGGACACCATCACCTCCGGCCAGTGGACCATGGGGGCCATGACGAAGGTCAGCGTATGAGCGCCCAACTCCAGGGTGTCCCCCTCCTTCACGGTGAGGGTGCGGCCCTCATAGCTTTCCCCGGTGAAGGCGGTCAGCATGGGGAAGGTCTTGGCGTTGCCCACTAGGGTCATGCCGGGGAACTTGTCCGCCAGCGCGGAGATGCTCCCGGCGTGGTCGGGCTCCATGTGGTGAATCACCAGGTAGTCCGGTGCGCGGCCCGCAAGCGCCTTGTCCAGGTTGGCCAGCCACTCGTCCGTCCGGCGGGGATCCACCGTGTCCAGCACGGCTGTCTTTTCATCTAAAATTACATAGGAATTATAGCTCACGCCATTGGGGACGGCGTACTGGCTCTCGAACAGGTCGATATCGCCGTCAAAACAGCCAACCGGCACGACGGCCGGGTCAAGTTTGATATTCATGGATAATATCCTGCCTTTCTTTTGTAGTCCGGTCATAACCCAATCATTTTACTATGATTTGGCGGCTCCGTCAAGTTTTCCCGTTGTGATTTCTCCGTGTGATTTATTGGGGCAGTCGAAAAAAATCGAAAAAAATGAAAAAAGGGGTTGACAACGGGGGAAAGATTTGCTAATATAACTGAGCGCCAACCGAGAGGGAACCGCGAGAGCGAAAAAAGTCAAGAAACTTTCGAGGGAGTCGAAAAAAGGTCTTGACAAACCTCCGGGAGCGTGGTAAGATAAAAAAGTTCGCGGCAAGGCTTGAATGATGGCTTAGAAGTCGGAAGCAAAAAAGTTTTGCGAAAGATGAAAAAAGGGCTTGACAAGCGAAGGACGAAGTGCTAAAATAAGACACTGCCCGGTGAAGCGAACGGACCTGCACCTTGTAAATTAAACAACGAAAGAACACGAAGCACCAGAAGGACTTGAGTCCTTCAGGAAACTGTCGAGAGATAGTGAAATGAAGGGTCTCATCAATTCTAACT
>CATKZW010000052.1 GCA_949841465.1 uncultured Oscillospiraceae bacterium | reverse complement strand
CACTGACCACAGGGAGGGGACTGCATGAAAACCGCCGTCATTATCGTTCTGCTGCTGGTGATTGCCGTCCAGGCGGCGCGGCACTATACTCTGGAGCGGGGGCTGCGTCAGGCCGCTGGGCAGATGCGGGCTCAGATGGCCGACGAGACCACCGCCCGGCTTGCTCTGCCGTGCCCCAGCGCGGGAGCTGAGGAGCTGCTGAGCTGCCTCAACGAGCTGATGGAGCTGCGTCAGCAGGAGCGGGCGGGCTACCGCCGGAAGGAGCAGGAGCTGCGCCGGCAGATTGCCAACGTGTCCCATGATCTGCGCACGCCGCTGACCTCCATTCTGGGCTATCTGCAGCTGCTGGAGGGGGAAGACCTGACCCCGGAGAAGCGCCGGGAATACTTCCAGGTGATTGAGGGGAGGGCGCGTACGCTCCAGACCTTTATCGCCTCCTTTTACGACCTGTCCCGCATTGAGGGGGGTGAGCTGCCCCTGGAGCGGGAAAAGGTGGACCTGGGCCGGGCGATGTCCGACCAGCTGGCGGCGGCCTATGAGCAGATCGAGTCGGCGGGACTGGCTGTGGAGGTGGACATCGCCTCTGAGCTGCCCCCGGTGTGGGCGGACAGCGGCGCGGTGACCCGTATTTTTTCCAACCTGCTCACCAACGCCCTGCGCCATGGCTCCGACACCCTGACGGTGAAGCTGTACCGGAGCGGCGGGTACATTGTGTCCGCCTTTTCCAACCGTGCGGACGACCTCACCGCAGAGGACGCTGCCCACGTGTTTGAGCGGTTTTACACCGCCGACAAGATGCGCACGGGGCAGTCCACCGGCCTGGGGCTGGCTATCGTCAAGGCGCTGGCGGAGCGCATGGGCCACACCGCCACCGCCCGGTGGGAGGACGGCGTGTTCACTGTCGAGGTGCGGTGGCGTGTGTGAGGCACGGTGGAGAAGCCGCCATTTGTCGAAATTCATAAAACGTTAAAGGGCCGGCGCTTTACGCCGGCCCTGATTTATAGTATAATGTCCATAATCTGCTGGTTTTGGCAGAACACAGCAAAATAAAACGCAAAGGAGCCGATGCACAATGGCTCAGCAGTCCGCGCAATTCCAACAGGCCCCGCCTCCGAAGCGGAAGCGGGGCGGCAGTGCTTCCCGGCGGCGGGAGGAGCGCGCGTCCCGTTCCATCCGGGAGCCGGAGCGCATTTTCCCGGACCCCGAGACGGGGCTCACCGCCGCCCAGGCGGCGGAGCTTCTGGAGCAGGGGATGGGTAACGAGGCGGTGGAGTCCAACGCCAAATCCACGGGGCAGATCATCCGGGAGAACACCCTGACCTTCTTTAACCTGGTGTTTGTGGTGCTGGCGGCCCTGCTGGTGCTGGCCGGGGACTTCAAGGATATGATGTTCCTGGGCATCGCCGCGGTCAACTCCATTATCGGCATCATCCAGCAGCTCCGCTCCCGGGCCACGCTGGAAAAGCTCTCCCTGCTCAGCGAGACGCGGGTGAAGGTGGTGAGGGACGGGCAGCTTGGCACCGTTCCCATCCACAAGCTGGTGCGGGAGGACATCGTGGAGCTGGGGGCCGGGGATCAGATCCCGGCCGATGGCCCGGTGATGTCCGGCCAGGTGACAGTGAACGAGGCCCTCATCACCGGTGAGGCGGACCCCATCACCAAGAACGTGGGGGACGAGCTGCTCAGCGGCAGCTTTGTGGTGTCCGGCAAGTGCCGGGCCCGTCTGGACCGGGTGGGCAAGTCCAGCTACGCTGCCCGCCTGTCCCTGGAGGCCAAGGCCGACCAGGGGGTGGGCCGCTCGGAGATGATGAAGTCGCTGGACCGGCTGATCCGGTTCATCGGCTTTGCGCTGATCCCCATCGGCGCGGCCCTGTTTTACAATGAGCTGGTGGTGCAGGAGAGCACCTTTGCCGACGCGGTGCCCGCCGTAGTGGCCGCCCTCATCGGCATGATCCCCGAGGGACTGTACCTGCTCACCAGCGTGGCGCTGGCGGTGTCCGTCATGCGCTTGGCCCAGCGTCAGACCCTGGTGCACGAGCTGTCCGCCGTGGAGACCTTGGCCCATGTAGACGTTTTGTGCGTGGACAAGACGGGCACCGTCACCCAGCCGGAGATGACCGTGCGGGAGGTGGTCCCCCTGGATGAGGACCGCTGCCCCGCCGCCAAGGTGGAGGATATCCTGAACGCCTATTACCGGGCCATTGATGCGGACAACGACACCGCACGGGCCATGGCGGAGCGGTTCAACAAATCGTCTGTGTGGCAGGTGGAGCGCACGGTGCCCTTCACCTCTGCCAATAAGTGGTCGGCGGTGGTGTTCAAAGCCTACGGCGCCTATGTGGTGGGTGCGCCGGAGTTCATCATGAAGGCCCGGTACGCTGATTTGGAGCACATGGTCACCCCCTATCAGGAGCAGGGGTGCCGGGTGCTGCTGCTGGCCAAGTGCGCCAACGCGGCCATGGACGGCGGCCTCACCGGCCCTGTGGAGCCGCTGGCGCTGGCGGTTATCAACAACCCCATCCGGGAGGAGGCCCCGGAGACCTTCCGATACTTCGCCCAGCAGGGCGTGACGGTAAAGGTGATCTCCGGCGACAACCCCTCCACCGTGTCCAGCGTAGCCGTCCAGGCGGGCATCGCCGGGGCGGACCGTTTCGTGGACGCGGCCACGCTGAAGGAGCCTGCCGACTATGCCCGGGCGGTGCGGGAGTACAACGTGTTCGGCCGGGTGACCCCGGACCAGAAGCGCAAGCTGGTGAAGGCGCTGCAAAAGGCGGGCCACACGGTGGCCATGACCGGCGACGGCGTGAACGACGTGCTGGCCCTTAAGGACGCCGACTGCGGCATCGCCATGGCCTCCGGTTCGGAGGCAGCCTGCCAGGTGGCTCAGGTGGTGCTGCTGGACTCCAACTTTGCCTCCATGCCCGAGGTGGTGCAGGAGGGGCGGCGGGTCATCAACAACATCCAGCGGGCGGCGGCGCTCTATCTGGTGAAGAACATCATGTCGCTGTTCCTGTCCATCATCAACCTGTTCGCCGGATTCCCCTATCCCTTTATCCCCATCCAGCTCACCCTGATCAGCGCCCTGACCATCGGCGCACCATCCTTCGTGCTGGCGCTGGAGCCCAACCACGAGATTGTGAAGGGGCGGTTCATGACCAACGTTCTCCGCCGGGCGCTGCCGGGCGGGCTGGCAAACATTATGCTGATTATCTTTATCGAGCTGTTCACCCTGGCCTTTGACTTTGAACGGGTCACCCTGTCCACGCTGGCTACCGTTATCATGGGTGAGGTGGGTCTGCTGGTGCTTTACTACATCTCCAGGCCGCTGGACTGGAAACGGTGGACCCTGCTGGGAACCATGGCGGCGGCGTTTGCCATCGCGGTGCTGGGATTTGGCAGGCTGTTCGAGCTGACCGCGCTGGACTTCCAGGCGGGGCTGGTTATTGTGGTGTTCCTGATGCTCACCCCTTCGGTGATCTTTGTATTTGAGCGGGGGGTAGAGCTCATCGAGCTGCTGGCGGCTGTCTGCAAGAAGAAACTTGGCAGACCGGGGCCAAAACGTGCCCGGTAAATATGTGATTGGAAGGGGAGAGGCCCCATGAAGCAGTACAATTGGGCCACGCTGGGCTGCGGCGTCATTGCCAACGAGCTGGCCCAGGCCATGGAGAAGCAGGGAAGGCGGCTGTACTCTGTGGCAAACCGGACCCACGGAAATGCTGTTGCCTTCGCAGAGAAGTATGGGATATCCAAGGTCTACGACAGGATCGAGGATGTTTTTGCGGATGACGCGGTGGATATCATCTATATCTCCACCCCTCACAACACCCACGCGCCTTATCTTGCCGAAGCGCTGAAGCACGGCAAGCACGTCCTGTGTGAAAAATCCATCACTTTGAATTCGGCGGAGCTGAGGACAGCTATGGAGCTTGCCCGGGGACATCGCGTGGTGCTGGCAGAGGCCATGACCCTCTACCACATGCCGGTGTATAAGCGGCTGCGGGAAATTGCTCAGAGCGGGACATTGGGCCCTTTGCGGATGGTCCAGCTGAATTTTGGCAGCTATAAGGAATATGACATGTCCAACCGCTTCTTCAACCTAGATTTAGCAGGCGGGGTGCTGCTGGACATCGGGGTATATGCTCTCTCCTGTGCGCGGTGGTTTATGAGCGAGTGCCCGGACCAAATCGTATCTCAAATGAAGCCGGCCCACAGCGGGGTGGACGAACAGGCGGGGATTCTGCTGATGAATCGGTTGGGGGAGATGGCCACCATCTCGCTCACCCTGCACGCCAAGCAGCCTAAGCGGGGTGTGGCGGCCTATGACAAGGGTTTTGTGGAAATCTGCGACTATCCCCGGGCACAGCGGGCCGTCATTACCTATACCGAGGATGGATGGCAGGAGGTCATCGAATGCGGTCGGACCGCAGACGCTTTGGTCTATGAGATCGAGGACATGGAGCGGGCGGTGTCCGGCGTGGCGGACGAGATGCGTCTGGACTACACCGCCGACGTGATGGATATGATGACGCGGATCAGGCAGTCCTGGGGGCTGACCTATCCTGAGGAACGGTGAACAAAACACCTGCCAATAGACGGAAATAGGCCGCCGGAGCGGGATGCTCCGGCGGCCTATTTTGGTTTATGTCGGGTTACTCCAGCCGAAACCACTGGGCCAAAGTTTTGCCGTTTGGCTCCCTGTGCCAGCCATGACAGGCGGAAAACACCGCCTTTACACCGCCATACTCCTTTACCAGCTGACGGACAGCCAGAAAGCTGCGCCGATAGTCAAAGAAAATGCCGGCGAAGTCCCGTTTATAAGTCTCCGCTCCAAATTGGCCCAGGGGATGGCCTCCATACTGGGGCTCCAGCAGCTCCACCAGCAGCCGGTCCGCCTCCGCCTGAGCCTCGAACTCGGGGTTGGTCAAGAAGTATCGGCGGCCAATGTACTCCACCATGCCCTCCTCAAACCAGATATCCCCGGAGAAATAGTCCTCGGGACCGTCCGGAAACAGCGCGCTGTGGTGGGCCAGCTCGTGGCCCAATATGTGAAGTACGTGGTTCTGGCTCAGCCCCTGCTCGTAATGGGCCCGCACCCGCCGGGCCGTTTCGCTGTCCGGCAGGCCGTCCAGCTGGGCCAGATAGATGCTCCGCCAGTCCTCCACATCGGGATCGAACATCACCCGGAAGTCGTTGGTATAGGCGGGCAGGGGGATATCGCTGACCAGCCGGGCGGCGATGTCACGGGTGGTCCACACGATGGAGCGGGGGAGCTCCTCTGCGGCGTATTCCTGCTCCAGAAAGCGGACATAATCGTTGATTCGTTCCCGATTTTCCCGGACAAACGCTTGGCGTTCTGCCAGTTCCTGGGCCGTCTGAACGGCATAGACGTGTTCCACGCCACTTATTCGTGGTGGTCGTGCTCGTGACAGCAGGCGCAGTCCCCGGTGCAGAACTGGTCGGGCTCGTAGGCGATGCCGTTTTTGTCGTAGTAGTCCTTGATGGCGGCGCGCACAGCCTCTTCCGCCAGCACGGAACAATGGATCTTGTGGGCGGGCAGGCCGTCCAGGGCTTCCACCACCGCCTGGTTGGTGAGGGACAATGCCTCCTCCACCTTCTTACCCTTGATAAGCTCGGTAGCCATGGAGCTGGTGGCGATGGCGCTGCCGCAGCCAAAGGTCTCGAACTTCACGTCCACAATGACGCCGTCTTCGATTTTGAGGTACATCTTCATGATATCGCCGCACTTGGCGTTGCCCACCTCGCCCACGCCGTCCGCGTCGGCGATCTCGCCCACGTTGCGGGGATTGCGGAAATGGTCCATCACTTTTTCACTGTATAACATAATTGCGTTCTCCTCTCTGTAATGCTTTCCAAACGGGGGACATGTCCCGGAGATAATTTACAACTTCGGTGGTGGCCTTAATGATGGCCTCCACGTCCTCCATAGTGTTTTCCTGGTCCAGGGTGAGGCGCAGGGAGCCGTGGGCCACCTCATGGGGCCGGCCGATGGCCAGCAGCACATGGCTGGGGTCCAGGGAGCCGGAGGTGCACGCTGAACCGGAGGAGGCGGCGATGCCCTTGTCATCCAGCAGCAGCAGCAGGGACTCGCCCTCAATGCCCTCAAAGCAGAAGTTCACATTGCCGGGCAGGCGGCGTTCCCGGTCGCCGTTGAGGGCGGAGTGGGGGATTTTGGACAGGCCGTCGATGAGGGCATCCCGGAGCTTTGCCGCATGGGCTGCGTTCTCCTCCATGTGGGCGCAGGAGTCCTCCAGCGCTGTGGCCATGCCCAGAATGGCGGGAAGGTTTTCCGTGCCGGCCCGGCGGCCGGCCTCCTGGGCCCCGCCGTGGATGAAGGTGAGCAGGGGAGCGCCTCGGCGCACATACAGCGCGCCTGCGCCCCGGGGCCCGTGGAACTTATGGCCGGACAGGGACAGCATGTCGATGTTCTGGGCGCTTACATCAATGGGCAGGTGCCCCACGGCCTGGACGGCATCCACATGGAAGGGGACGTTCTTTTCCCGGCACACCGCGCCGATCTCGGCGATGGGCTGGATGGCGCCGATCTCATTATTTGCGAACATGACGGACACCAAGGCGGTGTCCTCACGGATGGAGGCGGCCACATCCTCCACCTTCACGATACCGCTTGCGTCCACCGGCACCAGAGTGACCTCAAAGCCCTCCTTGGACAGCTGGTCCATGGTGTGGAGGACGGCGTGGTGCTCAATGGCGGTGGTAATGAGGTGCTTTTTGCCCTTGCGCGCCCCCGTTTTGGCGGCGCTGACAATGGCCTGATTGTCCGCCTCACTGCCGCCGGAGGTGAAATAAATCTCACGGGGCTGTGCGCCGATGGCTTTTGCCACCGTATCCCGTGCGGTCTGCAGCGCCTCCTTGGCCTGCTGGCCGGGGGAGTGGAGGCTGGAGGGATTGCCCCAGAAGCGCTCCATGGCGTCCAGCATGGCCCGCCGGGCGGCGGCGCTGGTCTTTGTGGTGGCGGCATTGTCCGCGTATATCATGGCGTGTTCCATCTCCTTGAAGTCCTTGAAAAAGGTACTGTTTTTTATGTCGCCCAAATCATACCGTAAAAAGCATACCTTGTCAATAGGAATTGTAGAAATTGTTGGAGGGTGCGTCTGAGGAGTAATGAATAAATGCGGTGATTATCCACTGTGATGGTGAATATTTATCCGAATATGTGGAATATTGCCCAGAAAAGGCGGGAGGAAATCGAATAACTATGCAAAAAATCACTTGCCAACCGGCGGACAGGGGAGTATACTTGCGTATAAGCAGTACAGAAATGCCCTGTAACTAAGAAAAAACGGAGGGAATCACCGTGACTGACGTGAAAAAAGTAGTGCTTGCCTATTCCGGCGGATTGGATACATCCATCATTATTCCCTGGTTAAAGGAAAATTACAATAACCCGGAGATCATTGCCGTGTCCGCTGACGTTGGCCAGGGGGACGAGTTGGACGGCCTGGAGGAGAAGGCCATCAAGACCGGCGCGTCCAAGCTTTATATTGAGGACCTGACCGACATCATGGTGGACGAGGTCATCATCCCCTCTATGATGATGGGGGCCAAATACGAGGACTATCTGCTGGGCACTGCCTTTGCCCGGCCTGTCATCGCCCGCCGCCTGGTGGAGATCGCCAAGAAGGAGGGGGCTGACGCCATCTGCCACGGCTGCACCGGCAAGGGCAACGACCAGGTCCGCTTTGAGCTGGCCATCAAGCGGTTTGCCCCCGAGA
Source organism: uncultured Oscillospiraceae bacterium (assembly GCA_949841465.1). Taxonomy (GTDB): domain Bacteria; phylum Bacillota; class Clostridia; order Oscillospirales; family Oscillospiraceae; genus Enterenecus. Next base: position 8,204 of record CATKZW010000052.1, on the reverse strand, counting down.
TGCGCATCATTGCCCCCTGGCGTGAATGGGACATCAAGGGCCGGGACGAGGAGATCGACTACGCGGAGGCGCATAATGTGCCTCTGAAAATCAGCCGGGAGACCAACTACTCCAAGGACAAGAACCTGTGGCACCTGAGCCACGAGGGCCTGGACCTGGAGGACCCGGCCAACGAGCCGCTGTACGACAAGCCTGGCTTCCTGGAGATGGGGGTGTCCCCGGCCATGGCGCCCGACGCCCCCGCGTATGTTACCCTGGACTTTGAAAAGGGCTGGCCGGTGGCTGTTGACGGGGAGAAGATGAAGGCATCCGACATCATCCGTAAGCTGAACAAGCTGGGCGGGGATAACGGCGTCGGCCTGCTGGATATCGTGGAAAACCGCTTGGTGGGCATGAAGGACCGGGGCGTGTATGAGACCCCGGGCGGCTCCATCCTCTACCGTGCCCACGAGGTACTGGAGATGATCACTGTGGACAAGGACACCAAGCACATGAAGTCCAAGCTGGCGGTGGATTTCGCCGACCTGGTCTACAACGGCAAATGGTTCACCCCCCTGCGGGAGGCCCTTCAGGCTTTTGCGGTGGACACCCAGAAGCATGTCACCGGTCAGGTGAAGCTGAAGCTGTACAAGGGCAACATCATCACCTCCGCCGTCACCTCCCCGGAGACACTGTATTCCGAGAACCTGGTGACCTTTGAGGAGAGCGACTACGACCAGAAGGATTCCCAGGGCTTCATCAATTTGTGGGGTTTGCCCGACAAGGTGCAGGCGCTGCGGGAGCAGGGCAGGCTGTAACAGACTGCTTCGGTGCTGTTACCGGCCTGTTACCGGATCTTAACCGCATTTTAATAGAAAAACTCTCTGCTTTGTAGTATACTGTTTCCGGCGTCCCCCTCTCCTGAGGCGGGCCCGGAGGAATCTTATGATTTCCTCAAGCATTATTCTTAAAGGAGGAAAACCATGAATCAGGAAGCAGCAGAGACAAGGCAGAGGGGCAAGGGAGCAAAAATTGCCAAGTCGGCGGCCGCTGTGGTGCTGTCAAGCTGTCTGGTGGCAAGCCTGGGGCTGAATATTTATCAGGCTGTGGTGCCCAGCCGGAAAACAGCCGATTTTATTGACTACATGTTGGACCGCATCGCGGAGGAAGAGCAGAAGGAGAACGAATATGTTGAGGACGGCTTCGTGGTGGGCGGCGACTACGAGATCCGAAGCACAGCCCACATCTCCGACGCCTACAAGAACGGCGACGACAGCCGGCTGAGTGAAGAAGACCGTGAAACCCTGGAGATGGCCAAAGCGGTGCTGGATGAGGTCATTGAGGACGGGATGGACAACTACGAAAAGGAGCTGGCCGTCTACCAGTGGATGGTGGAGAATCTCAGCGGGAACAGCGGCGACGAGGGGGTCATCAGCCGCCCAGGCAGGAGCCAGAGGGCCTTCACCCCTCACGATGTGCTCACTGCAAGGGATGCGGTGTGCGTGGGTTACGCCACCACGTTTCGGCTGTTCATGAACATGCTGGGGATGGACGTCCACATCGTCCACAACGAATACCACTCCTGGGATCTGGTGGAGCTGGAGGACGGTCAGTGGTACCATGTGGACGTTTACAGCGACGTTCACGGCGCGATGTACGGCAACTTCAATATGACGGACGAAGTGTGCCGTATGGGCCACAATTGGGACGGCTCCGCCCTGCCGGCGGCGGACAGCGTAAAGTATTCTCCAGCCGTGCGCAACAGCGTGGAGCTGGACAGCCTGCTGGACGTGCCGGCCCAGTTTAAAAAGGACCTGGACGAGGGGCGTTATATGGCGTACTATCGCTTCAAGACGCCTTTGACCGACGAGGAAATGCGTCAGGCGGACTTTATGGTGAGTGGGATTGATTCCGCGATGTCCGCCGCACTGGAAGGCTGGTACTACTTCCGCGCCTATTGGTTTCCCGGTGAGGGGGAGGACAATATTCTGGGTCTGGTGGTGGAGCGGGACGAGGAGCCCGATGAGACCAGCTCCGCAGTCGATGCCGGCTCCCCGGAAGGCAGGGCAATCATTGAGGCCATCGCCGCCGCCTTTGAGCTGGACCCGGAAATGCTGGGCCTGTTTGACAATCCGGAGGGCCCGGATGCGGACGCTCCGGCGGAGGAAATCGTCGGCGGAGCGGAAGCTGCCGCGGAGGTTGTGACCTGGAACGGCGGCAGCGCCGTCCTCCGCTGAATTGGGAGGACGATGGATGGAACACGTAAAAAAAGCGGCCTGCCTGATGCTGGCTGTCTGGATGCTGGCGGCCTGTTTTGGCTGTGCCGGCGACACTGACGGGCCGAATATAGACCTGGAGGTCATGGGCCAGGCTATGCTGGAGGTGGACACCACCCTGCCTGATATGGTGGCACGTTCCAGCAAGGACGACGACGCCAAGGACAGCTTTTCCTTCCTGTCCGACCTGAGCTACAGCAAGGTGGAGGAATACTTTTACGCCTACGCCGACGCGGGGACTGCCGAGGAGATTGCGGTGGTAAAGCTGAAGGACAAGTCGGACGCCGCCGCCATGATGGAGTCCCTCAACGACCACGTGGAGGCGCGGCAGGGCACCTTTGAGGAGTATGATCCGGAGCAGGTCCCGCTCACCGAGAATGCTGTGGTGATCCGGGAGGGGCGGTATGTGGCCCTGATCGTCTCTGAGAAAAACGGGCTGGTACAGAAGGAATTTCGTAAATTTTTCACAACCAATTGAGTTATAAGGCAGAGTGTTTAGAATTTTGGGGCCGCGTGTGCGGCCCCAAGGTCTGACGGCAGGAAACCAACTATAAGGAGCGATCATTATGAAACTCTGGGCGGGCCGGTTTCAGAAGGAGACCGACACCCTGGTCAACGACTTCAACTCGTCCATCAGCTTTGACGCACGGCTGTATGAGCAGGACATCCGGGGCTCTATCGCCCACGCCGCCATGCTGGGCAGGACCGGCGTGATTGAGGCGCACGAGGCGGAGAAGATCGTGGAGGGCCTTCAGGTCATTCTGGCGGACATTGAGGCCGATCAGGTGGAGTTCTCCCTGGACAATGAAGACATCCACATGAACATTGAGGCCCTGCTCACCGAGCGCATCGGCGAGACGGGCAAACGGCTGCACACCGCCCGGTCCCGCAACGATCAGGTGGCCACCGATTTCCGGCTGTACGTGAAGGAGGAAATCCCCCATATCATCGGCCTGGTGCTGGACTTGGAACAGGTACTGGTGAAGAAAGCCAAGGCCAATCTGGGCGCCGTCATGCCGGGGTATACCCATCTCCAGCGTGCACAGCCCACCACCTTCGGCCACTATATGATGGCCTATGCCAACATGCTCAAGCGGGATATCACCCGCCTGGAGGACTGTTTGGAGCGGATGGACGAGTGTCCCCTGGGCTCCGGCGCACTGGCCACCTCCACCTATCCGGTGGATCGCTTCCAGACCGCCGCCGCTCTGGGCTTTGCCAAGCCCACCGACAACTCCATGGACTCGGTTTCCGATCGGGACTACGCCATTGAGCTGCTGTCCGCCCTGTCCATCCTGATGATGCACCTGTCCCGGTTCTCGGAGGAGATTATCCTGTGGTGCTCCTGGGAATTCAAGTTTGTGGAATTGGATGACGCATATTCCACCGGCTCATCCATCATGCCCCAGAAGAAAAACCCCGATGTGGCCGAGCTGGTCCGGGGCAAAACAGGACGGGTGTACGGCTCCCTCATCACCCTGCTCACCGTTATGAAGGGGCTGCCCCTGGCCTACAACAAGGACATGCAGGAGGACAAGGAGCCGGTGTTCGACGCGATTGATACCGTAGAGCTGTGCGTCCCTGTGTTCTCCGCCATGCTGGACACTTTGACGGTGAAGGACAAGAACATGGCCCGGGCGGCTTCGGTGGGCTTCATCAACGCCACCGACTGCGCCGACTATCTGGTGAAGAAGGGCATGCCGTTCCGGGAGGCATACATGATCGTAGGCCGCCTGGTGCACATGTGTATCCGTACAGGGGAAAGCCTTGACACCCTGCCGCTGAAGGACTTCCGGGCTATCTCGGGCCTGTTTGATGAGAGTGTGTACGACGCGCTCCAGCTCAAGACCTGTGTCAATGAGCGTAAGGTGTATGGCGGTCCGTCGGAGGAGAGCGTGAAAAAACAGATTGAGCTGATCGAAGAATTTGTGGCCCAGCGCAGGACAAAGGAGGCATGAAATGGATCTGTTTCCTTTTTTCAAGAGTGTGTTGGAACAGGACCGCAGCGCGGTGGTGCTGTGTGATTTGGAGCATACCATTGTTTACATGAACCCTGCGGCGGTGGAGCGGTACGCAAAGTACGGCGGCGCGGCTTTGGTGGGCAGGAGCCTGCTGGACTGCCACGGGTCTCAGTCCCGGATCATGATTCAAAAGGTGATTGCCTGGTTTGAGCAGGACCAGGGGCACAATCTGATCTATACCTTCCGCAGCGACGAGGAGAATAAGGATGTGTACATGGTGGCCCTGCGGGACGGGGACGGAAAGCTGATCGGTTATTATGAGAAGCATGAATATCGGCATCAGGAGACTATGGAGCTGTACGATTTTGAGCCGTAAACGGAGTAGGACGTGACAAAAATGTCAAAACCCAAAATATATATTGATGGCAAGGAAGGCACAACCGGTCTGCAAATCTACGAACGGCTGGGGAAGCGGGACGACATTGAACTGCTCCTCATTGATGAGGAAAAACGTAAGGATACGGCAGAGCGGGCAAAGCTGTTTCAGGCCGCAGACCTGGCGTTTTTGTGCCTGCCGGATGAGGCAGCCCGTGAAGCGGTTTCCCTTGTCACCAATGAATGTACAAAGATTATTGACTGCTCCACAGCCCACCGAACGGCGGAGAGCTGGGTATATGGATTCCCGGAGCTCCATGGCCAAGGAGAAAAAATCAAAGGCGCGAAATATGTGGCCGACCCAGGCTGTTATGCCACCGGCTTTTTGTCTCTGATCCGCCCATTGGTGGAGATGGGGGCGCTGGACCCGGACGCATACGTGACCTGTCACGCTTTGTCCGGCTATACCGGAGCGGGGAAGAAGGCCATTGCCCAATATACCGACCCAGGACGGGAACAGGAGCTGGATTCTCCCCGGCATTACGCCGTCGGTCTGTCCCATAAGCACCTCCCAGAGATGATGAAAGTGAGCGGTTTGACCCGCAAGCCGATTTTCATGCCCATGATCTGTGGCTTCCCCCAGGGTATGACGGTAACCGTCCCCCTGTTTGCCGGGATGCTGAACGGGAAGGCGTCCATTGATATGCTGCGGGCGCTGTATGCGGACTATTACGCCGAAAGCCGGGTGGTGGAGCTGCGCCCCGCCGACGCCCCCAGCTGTGGGTTTATCGGCTCCAATAACCTGGCGGGAAGGGACAACCTCCAAATCTTCGTCAACGGGAATGAGGAGCAGCTGATGCTCACCGCTCGGCTGGATAATCTGGGGAAAGGAGCCTCCGGCGCAGCGGTCCAGAACATGAACCTGATGCTGGGATTTGAGGAGACAAAGGGCCTGAACCTTTAAATCATGTGGAAATGAAGCGCAGTTTTGCGTCAAAAGTTACTTTTTGGTTCCTTTTCTTTGTAAAAAAAGGAACAACACCGAAAAGGAGTTGCGATCATGTTGAAAGAGATATCCGGCGGCGTGTGTGCCGCGAAGGGTTTTACCGCCTCCGGCATCCACTGCGGTGTGAAGGCGGGGAGCAGTCCGGACAAGAACGACCTGGCTATGATCCTGTCGGAGCAGGAGTGCGCAGCCGCGGCTGTCTATACGCTGAACCGGGTAAAGGCCGCCCCCATCTATGTGACCATGGGCCACCTGGAGGACGGCGTATGCCGGGGTATCATCGCCAACAGCGGCAACGCCAACGCCTGCGCGCCCCAGAGCCATGAGAACGCGGAGCAGATGTGTGCCCTGGCCGCCAAGGCCACAGGTTTGAAGCCCATCGACTTCGTGGTGGCCTCCACCGGCGTTATCGGGCAGGAGCTGAATATCTCCGCCATTGAGAAGGGGATGCCCACCCTGGTCTCTGCGCTGAACAGCGACGGCTCTGATGCCGCCGCCCATGCTGTCATGACCACCGACACGGTGAAAAAGGAGACTGCCGTCTCGGTGAATATCGGCGGCAAAACCGTTACCATCGGGGCAATTGCCAAGGGCTCTGGCATGATCCACCCCAACATGGGCACTATGCTGTGCTTCATCACCACCGATTGCGCCATCACCCAGGACGTACTCCAGGACGCCCTCCACGAGATCATTCCCCGCACCTTCAACCGGGTTACCGTGGACGGCGACACCTCCACCAACGATATGTGCGTGGTGCTGGCCAACGGCATGGCCGGCAACGAGCAGATCGAGTGGAAGGATGACAGCTACACCCTGTTCTACAAGGCGCTGTACCAGGTGTGCGAGACCATGGCCCGGGCCATTGCCGCCGACGGCGAGGGCGCGTCCCGGCTGGTGACCTGCACCGTGCGCTCCGCCCGCAGCGAGGAGAGCGCCGAGCGCCTTGCCAAGGCGGTGGTGGGCTCCTCTCTGGTGAAAGCGGCGCTGTTCGGTGCGGACGCCAACTGGGGGCGGGTGCTATGCGCCATGGGCTACTCCAAGGCTCCCTTCCGCCCGGAATACGTGGACATCAGCTTCTCCTCCATCCAGGGGAGCATTCTGGTGTGCGAGAAGGGCACCGGCCTGGATTTCGACGAGGAGCTGGCGAAAAAGATTCTGACCCAGGACGAGGTGGTCATTGACGTATCTCTGAACGAGGGGGGCAGCGAGGCCACCTGTTGGGGCTGTGACCTGACCTATGAGTACGTAAAAATCAACGGCGATTACAGGACCTGAGAGAGATTTTCACAGTTCCGTCCTTTGGACAGGGCTGTGAAAACCGCAATTATCATATTAAAGGTGGTTTGATCCATGTCATCCCTCATTGACCGGGCCCAGGTGCTGGCTGAAGCAATGCCCTATATTCAGAAATACAACGGCAAAACTGTAGTGGTGAAATACGGCGGCAACGCCATGATTTCGGAGGAACTGCGCCAGGCGGTGATCTCTGATCTGATCCTGCTCTCCCTGGTGGGGGTCCGGGTGGTGGTGGTCCACGGCGGTGGGCCGGAAATCAGCGATATGCTGAAGCGGCTGGGGCATCAGTCCAAGTTTGTGGACGGCCTGCGCTATACCGACGAGGAGACCATGGAGGTGGTGCAGCAGGTACTGTGCGGCAAGGTGAACAAGGATCTGGTGGCCCTCATCAACAGTCATGGCGGCCGGGCTGTCGGTCTGTGCGGGATGGACGCGGATCTGTTCCAGGCGGTCCGGCTGGATGAGAAATACGGCCTGGTGGGCTCTATCCAGAAGGTGGTTCCCGGTGTGGTGGAGGACGCGCTCCACAACGGCTACATCCCGGTGGTGTCCACTGTGGCAAGGGGCACCGACGGTCCCACCGCCTATAACGTGAATGCAGATACCGCCGCGGCCAAGCTGGCAATCGCCATGGGGGCGGAGAAGCTGCTGCTGCTCACCGACGTGCGGGGACTGCTCACGGATCCGAACGACGAGGACACGTTGATCCCCCTGGCCCGGGCCTCTGAGGTGCCGGGGCTGGTGAAGGACGGCGTGATTCAGGGCGGCATGATCCCCAAGATCGACTGCGCCGTGGAGGCGGTGCGCTCCGGCGTCAAGAGCACCGTTATTCTAGACGGACGCATTCCCCACTCCATCCTGATTGAGCTGCTCAGCGACGCCGGGGTGGGTACGATGATAACGGTGTAAAGGGGATGACATTGACATGACTTTTGAGAAACTGAGAGGGCTTGACAACCGGTATGTAATCCAGAGCTATGGCCGCAATCCCATCGCCATTGACCATGGGCAGGGGGCCATCCTGTATGATGTGGACGGCAAGGAGTATATCGACTTTGCTTCCGGCATCGGTGTGCTGTCCGTGGGCACCGCCCACCCCCAATGGCAGGAGGCCGTCACGGCTCAGGCGGGTAAGCTGAGCCATATCTCCAATTTATACTACTCCGAGCCGTACATCCGGCTGGCGGAAAAGCTGTGCACCCGGTCCGGCATGGCGGCGGCGTTTTTTGGCAACTCCGGCGCGGAGGGCAACGAGGGGATTATCAAGCTGGCACGGAAATATTCCTGGGAGAAGTACGGCGAGGGAAG
>CATKZW010000051.1 GCA_949841465.1 uncultured Oscillospiraceae bacterium | reverse complement strand
CAGCCTTTCGGCTCTACGGGAGGAAAGAGAACTTGTCCCTGCTGTCCTACAGCTATTGTATCACGGGCATCTCCAAGCCTGCTGATACTTAAAACCTATTAACTTGAAACTTATTATACGAGGAGGATAAAGAAATGGAAGAAAAAACACCGGGCCAGCAGCTGCGGGAGGCGCTGCTGACGCAAAAAAAGAACGGCTGGGACGTGGTGGACGACACCACAGTCCAGGCTATTTTCGACTACTGCGAGGGCTACAAGACCTTCCTGGACCGGGGCAAGACCGAGCGCACCTGCGTGGACTACACGATAGAGCTGGCTCAGGCCGCGGGTTTCGTCCCCTTTGAGCGGGGCATGGAGCTCCATCCCGGCTCCAAGGTGTACCGGGTGAACCGGGGCCGGGCCATCAATCTGGCCGTGGTGGGCTCCACCCCCCTGGACCAGGGCGTGTCCATAACCGCCTCCCACATCGACAGCCCCCGGCTGGATTTGAAGCCCAGCCCGCTGTATGAGGACAGTGAGCTGGCCTTCTTCAAAACCCACTACTACGGCGGCATCAAAAAGTACCAGTGGGTTGCCATCCCCCTGGAGCTGCGGGGGGTGGTGGCGCTGAAGGACGGCTCCGTGGTGGATGTGTCCGTGGGCTCCCACGCCACTGATCCCCTGTTCACCATCGACGACCTGCTTCCCCATCTGGGCACGGAGCAGTCCAAAAAGGCTCTGGGTGAGGCTATCCCCGCCGAAAGCCTGAACATCCTCGTGGGCAGCCGCCCGCTGAAGGACGACGACGGCGCCGACCGGGTGAAGCTGGCGGTCATGAAACTGCTGTACGACCACTACGGCATCCGGGAGGAGGACTTCATCTCCGCCGAGATCGAGGCCGTCCCCGCCTTCAACGCCGTGGACATCGGCTTTGACCGCTCCCTCATCGGGGCCTACGGCCACGACGACCGGGTGTGCGCCTACGCCGCCCTCACCGCCCTGCTGGACCTGAGCGATATTCCCGCCCGCACCGCCGTGTGTGTGCTGGCCGACAAGGAGGAGATCGGCTCCGAAGGCGTCAGCGGCATGCAGTCCGGCTTCTTTGAGACCTTCATGGGCGATCTGTGCGCCAGCCAGCGGGTGCCCCTGCGGGTGTGCCTGGAGAAGTCCTTCTGCCTGTCCACCGATGTGACCGCGGCCTTCGACCCCAACTTCGCCGACGTGTACGAGAAGAACAACTCCGCCCGGGTGAACTACGGCGTCGGGCTGTGCAAGTACACCGGCGCCCGGGGCAAGAGCGGCGCGTCCGACGCCGGGGCTGAACTGATTGCCTACGTCCGCCGCCTGTTGGACGACCGGAGCATCCTGTGGCAGATGGCCGAGCTGGGCGCCGCCGACAAGGGCGGCGGCGGCACCGTGGCCTGCTACATGGCCAACCGCAACATCGACACCTTGGACGCGGGCGTGCCCGTCCTGTCCATGCACGCCCCCTTTGAGACGGTGTCCAAGCTGGACTGCTACATGACGTACGCTGCCTGCAAAGCGGTGTACGTGGGTTGAGTATTACGGTCCGTTTAGAGCCCATCGGCCCGGATAACTGGCAGGAAGAGCTGACCGTCCATGCGGAACAGCCGCATTTTGTGTCCGCCCCCAGCCGGACGGGGACGAAAATATCATGATTCTGGACCAGCTGTAATGGATAAAACCTCCCTTTTGCGGACACCATACCGCAAAAGGGGGTTTTTCCATGACTGAGGAGACCAGACCGACGGAAAACGAGGACAGCGAGGAGCAGAGCGGCCTCCAGCAGCAGATCGTGGACATGGGGTCCAGCACCGTCAAAACAAAGGATGGCACCATCCACACACTCACCATCGTGGGCACCATTGAGGGTCACCAGGAGGAGCGCTCCGGGGCCAAGACCACCAAGTATGAGCACATTCTGCCCTTTTTGGCCAGTTTGGAAGAGAGCGACGAGGCGGACGGCCTGCTCATTCTGCTCAACACCATGGGGGGCGACATCGAGGCGGGGCTGGCCATTGCGGAGATGATCGCCGGCATGCGCAAGCCCACCGTGTCCCTGGTGCTGGGGGGCGGGCATTCCATCGGCGTACCGCTGGCGGTGGCGGCCAAAGAATCTTTCATTGTCCCCTCCGGGGCCATGACCATCCACCCGGTGCGTCTCAACGGGCTGGTCATCGGGGTGAGCCAGACCTTCCACTACTTTGAGCGCATCCAGGACCGCATCTGCGACTTCGTCACCCGAAACAGCCGCATCAGCCGGGAGGACTTTGAACACCTGATGCTCAACACCGGGGAGATGGCCGCCGACGTGGGCAGCGTCATCTATGGCACGGAGGCGGTGGAGCTGGGCATCATCGACCATCTGGGCGGCCTGTCCGACGCGCTGGAGTGCCTGCACCGGCGGATGCGGGAGGAAACGGAGCGGCGGGAAACCTGAACGCAAGCATACAAAGGGGCGGCTATCCATGATGGATAGCCGCCTCATCCATTTTTGATCTACTGTTTCTTGTTTCCTGCCGCCTGAAAGGCCGCATATACCACTAACGGCACAGCCGCTAAATCAACTACCCCTATGATCCCCCGAACAACATCCGGCAGTTCGGCGCCCAGAAACTTTGCTGCGGTAGGGATCAGAGCGCCTGCCCCTATCACAATCAAGCCAACCACCCCAAGCCTTTTTGCCATATTCATACTCCGCCTCCCAAAAATCCGCTTTATCAGATTCATCATATCACAGACCCGCTCCCCGTTCAACCCTCCCTATGAAACTGCCGGGCCGTTGCCTTGCCTTTTTCTGCATTTTCTGCTACAATGACCGGGAACCAGAAATTCTCCTGGAGGAGGCGCGTATTTTGAAGGAATACACCATCGGCCCCAACGACGCGGGCCAGCGGCTGGACCGCTGGATCGCCAAAACCCTGCCCCTCCTCCCCGCTCCCCTGGCCCAGAAGTACATCCGGCTCAAGCGGGTGAAGGTGAACGGAAAGGGCTCCAAGCGGGACGTGCGGCTCCAGAGAGGGGACGTGCTCCAGCTGTACATCAACGACGAGTTTTTTGAAACACCCACCCGGGAAAACGCCTTTTTATCCGTATTCAAACCCCAGCTGGATATCCTCTACGAGGACGAACACCTCATGCTGCTGAACAAGCGCCCCGGCATGGTGGTCCACCCCGACGACCAGGAGCGGGTGAATACCCTCATCACCCACGTCCAGGCATACCTGTACCAAAAAAAGGAGTGGTCGCCCTATTGGGAGAACTCCTTCGCCCCCGCCCTGTGCAACCGCATCGACCGCAACACCGGCGGCATCGTCATCGCCGCCAAAACCGCCGAGGCCCTGCGGGTGATGAACCAGAAAATCCGGGACCGGGAGCTGCAAAAGCTGTACCTCTGTGTGGTCCACGGGGTCATGAACCCCAGAGAGGGGCAGCTGAAGGGGTACATCCTGAAGGACGAGGACCGGGCCCAGGTGAGGGTATACAACAAGCCCGTCCCCGGCGGGAAAACGGCGGTGACACTGTACAAGACGCTGGAGGCGCGCGGCGGGCTGTCCCTGGTGGAGTGCGACCTCATCACCGGGCGGACCCACCAGATCCGCGCCCAGTTCGCCACCGCGGGCCACCCCCTGCTGGGGGACGGCAAGTACGGCCGGGAGCGGGATAATCAGCGGTTTGACCGCAGGTTCCAGGCGCTGTACTCCTACAAGCTGCGGTTCCAGTTCACCACGGACGCGGGGTGTTTAAACCACCTCAACGGCCGGGAGTGGACGGTGGAAAACGTGGACTTTGTGGAGGAATACTTTCCGAAATGACGGGAGGCCACTACATTATGACATATGAAATTTTGAAGCTCCGGGAACACGCCGAGCTGCTGGATCAGGCCTCTGAGTGGTTCCACAAAAAATGGGGCGTGCCGCTGGAGGCGTACCGGGAGAGCATGGCGGAGTGCGTCCAATGCGCAGGCCCAGTCCCCCAGTGGTACGCGGCCGTGGGCGGCGGCAGAATCATCGGAGGTCTGGGCGTCATTGAGAATGACTTCCATGACCGCAAAGACCTGACCCCCAACGTGTGCGCCGTCTACGTGGAGGAGGCGTACCGCTGTCAGGGCATTGCGGGAAAGCTGCTGAGCCACGTCTGCGAGGATATGGCGGGGCTGGGTGTGGACACCCTCTACCTGCTCACCGACCATACGTCCTTCTATGAGCGGTACGGCTGGCAGTTCCTGTGCATGGCCCAGGGAGATGGGGAGCCGGAGCCGTCCCGGATGTATGTCCGCCATGGGAGTATATAATGTGGAAGCTTAAAAACTACAAGCTGGGCTTTGACCCCTGGGGGCTGGCCCTGTTCCTGCTCATCATGCTGCCCAATTTCGTCTGGTTTGCCCTCCCCGCCCCCAATGACGTTTTGCGGAGTGAATCCGTCACGCCGCTGGTTGACGCCATCGCCCAAGTGTTCCAGATCATTATGGCGGCGCTGTGCGCCGTGGCCAATGTGACACGGGATAAGCCCATGGGACGCAGGTGCCTGACAGGCGCGGCCGTCTGCGCGGTGCTGTACTTCGCCGGATGGGCTTCCTATTACGCAGGCATCGTCAACCCCGCCGTAATCCTCACCCTGTGCCTTGCCCCCTGCGGGGCGTTTCTCAGCTTTGCGCTGGGGCGAAAAAATATCGCCGCCCTCGTTTCTGCGGGCGGCTTCGCAGTGTGCCATCTAATTTTTGCCGTTGTCAATTTCCTTATATAAAAAATCCCGGCGCGGTCTGAGTGACCGCGCCGGAGCTTTTTCCTCTTTTCGTCGCCGACCGAATACGTTCCGATGCCAACCTGCGTCGGCAACAAGCTAAAGTCCTTTTTTGGTCCCTTTTTCTTTCCGTGGGCCGCCTGTGGCGGCTTAGGCTGCTAGTGCCCGCTGTGCGGGCGCTGCACGCAAGAAAAAGGAACGGCCTTATGCGATGCTGACCACCTGATACCCGGCCTCCTCCACGGCGGCACGGATGGCCTCGTCAGCGACGTCGCCGGTGACGATGGCGGTCTTGCTGTCCAGGTCCACGGTGGCAGACGCGCCGGGGATGCCGTTCAGCGCCTTGTCCACGTGGGCGCGGCAGTGCTGGCACATCATGCCCTCAATCACAACTTTCTTTTCCATAACTTTTTGTTCTCCTTTCACTTCAACGGCGGGGCTTCCGCCGGTTTTTACCTCAGGATGGGACTGGATGCTGGGCTTAAAAAACCGCAGGCGCAGGGCGTTGGTCACTACGCACACCGAGCTGAAGCTCATGGCCGCCCCGGCGATCATGGGGTTGAGCTGGGGCCCGCCCCAGATTGCCAGCACCCCCGCCGCCACCGGGATGCAGATGGCGTTGTAGAAAAACGCCCAGAACAGGTTCTGCTTCACGTTGCGGATGGTGGCCCTGGACAGCTCCACCGCTGTCACCGCGTCCACCAGGTCGCTCTTCATCAGCACAATATCGGCGCTCTCAATAGCCACGTCCGCCCCCGCGCCGATGGCAAGCCCCACATCCGCGCGGGCCAGGGCCGGGGCGTCGTTGATGCCATCGCCCACCATGGCAACCTTCTCCCCCTGTGCCTGGAGGGCGGCGATCTGCCGCTCTTTGTCGGCGGGGAGCACCTCGGACACCACCTGCGTCAGGCCCAATTCCTTGCCGATGCCCTCAGCGGTGCGCTTGTTGTCGCCGGTGAGCATGACCACCTTCAAGCCCAGCCTCTGGAAGCCCTCGATGGCCGCGCGGCTGGTCTGCTTCACCGTGTCCGCCACGGCAATGATGCCGATCAGTCTGCCGTCCTCCACAAAGAACAGCGGGGTCTTGCCCTGTTTGGCAAGCTCGTCGGCAATCATGCCGTCCCGGCCCAGGTCAACCTTGGCGTCCGCCAGCATGGCGGCGTTGCCCGCCAGATACTGCCCGCCCTGGACAGTCCCCCGGACGCCTTTTCCGTGCACAGCTTCAAATTTCTCCACCGGGCACAGGGGGATGTTCCGGTTCCCCGCCTCCTCCACGATGGCCGCGCCCAAGGGGTGCTCGGAGGGCTTTTCCAGAGAGGCCGCCACGCACAAAAGCTCCTCCGTGGTGGTCCTGCCCAGGGGATACAGGTCGGTGACGCGGGGCTTGCCCTCGGTGACGGTGCCCGTCTTGTCCAGCACCACGGTGGTGACGGAGCGCAGGTTCTCCAGCCCCTCGGCGGATTTCACCAGGATGCCATGCTCCGCGCCCTTGCCGGTGCCCACCATGATGGCCACCGGGGTGGCCAGCCCCAGCGCACAGGGGCAGGAGATCACCAGCACCGCCACACCGGAGGTCAGGGCCTGCTCCACCGAGCCGGTGGCAAGCATCCAGATCACCGCCGTGACCAGCGCGATGACCATGACCACCGGCACGAACACCCCCGCCACCTTGTCCGCCAGCTTGGCGATGGGGGCCTTGGAGGAGGCCGCCTCGTCTACCAGCCGGATCATCTGAGCCAAAGTGGTGTCCTCCCCCACCCGGGTGGCCCGGAGGGTGAGCACACCGGACCTGTTGATGGAGGCGGATATCACCGTATCGCCGGGGCCTTTGTCCACCGGAATGGATTCGCCGGTGAGGGCGGATTCGTCCACGGAGGACGCGCCCTCCACCACCACGCCGTCCACCGGCACCGAGCCGCCGGGGCGCACCAGCACCAGATCCCCCGCCTGGACCTGCTCCACCGGCACCTCTACCTCGTTCCCATCCCGGAGGACGGCGGCGGTCTTGGGGGTCAGGTCCATGAGCCGGGCGATGGCCTGACCCGTCTTGCCCTTGGAGCGGGTCTCCAAATACTTGCCCAGAGTGATGAGGGTCAGGATCATGCCCGCGGACTCGAAATACAGGTCCATGGAGTAGTGCGCCACCAGCTCCCCGTCCCCGTGACCCAGGCCCCAGCCGATGCAGTACAGCGCTGCAATGCCGTACACCACGGCGGCGGCGGAGCCCACCGCGATCAGCGAGTCCATGTTAGGTGAGAGATGGAACAGGGTCTTGAACCCCACTCGGTAATACTTCTGGTTGATGACCATGATGGGAACCGTCAGCAGAAACAGGGTCAGCGCATAGGTCATGGCGTTGGCCGTGCCGTGGAAGAAGTGAGGGATGGGCCAGCCCATCATGTGGCCCATGGACAAGTAGAACAGGGGAATCAGGAACACAAAGGAGGCAATGAGCCGCGCCTTCATGTTCTTCAAATCGTCCTCCATGGCGTCAGCGGCGGGCTTGGCCTGGGCCGCGCCCTGGCCGGAGGCCGCGGGCAGCGACGCGCCGTACCCCGCCCGCTCCACGGCGGACACGATCTGCTCCGAGGTCAGCGCCCCGTCCCAGTCCACCGTCATGGAACCGCCCAGCAGGTTGACGTTGACGTCGCACACGCCGTCCAGCTTGCGCACCGCCTTATCCACATGGGCGGAGCAGGCGGAGCAGGTCATGCCGGTGACGGTAAATTTTTGCTTCATTGTGAGTTCACCTCGCGATTCGGTATCTTCCTTTTTTCTTACTTTTTCTTTACAAAGAAAAAGTAAGGGTCCCGGTCTACAGCAGCTTTCCCAGCGCGTTCACCAGTTCGTCAATCTTATCCGACCGCTCCTTGTCGTCCTTGGCGTTCTCCACGCAGTGCTTCAGGTGGGCGGATAAAATCTCCTTGTTCACCCGCCGGAGCAGGGCGTCGGCGGCGGTGACCTGCTGAGAGATATCCATGCAGTAGCGGTCCTCCTCCACCATCTTGATGATGCCGTCGATCTGGCCCCGGGCGGTCTTGAGCAGTCTCAGCACTGTTTTCTGGTCGGCCATCATGGGCGCTGTCCCCCCTCTTGTAATATACCCCCCTGGGGGGCAGTGTTATCCTATCATAATACTGGGCTTTTGTCAACAAAAAAATTCCCGGCTTTTACCGGGAATTTTTCCTGCTTACCTTTCCAGCTTCGCCTGGGCGCGGGCCAGGAACCTTTCCAGCTTGATGATGAACCGCTGGTGGGTCCCCCCGCCGATCCTTCCCCCCTCGTCAAAGGCGGTCACGGCAAAGGTGAGCTTCCGCCCCTCCACAGCCGTGACCTCCGCCTCCGCCCACACCTTCATGCCGACGGGGGTGGCCGCGTCGTGGGTCACGTCCAGGCGGGTGCCCACCGTGCCCTCGTCCGCCGACAGCGCCCCCTGCACCGCCTGGACGGCGGCGTTCTCCATCAGGGCAATCATCCACGGCGTGGCGAACACGGGCACCAATCCGGAGCCCACCGCCTGGGCGGTGTTGTCCGGGGTGACTGCGGCCTCCGCACGGCCCTTCATTCCGATTTCAATAGACATCACAACATTCCTCCATCCATTTGTGGTTATGATAAGCATACACCATCCCGGTAAATTTTGCAATTTAAAACTTTCTTCAACTCTTTTTCCTTGAACCTCTCTTCAATTCTCCGTATAATGGGAGGCAATACTTAGGAACGGAGCAGAAAACATGAAGCACATTCTTGTGATCGACGATGACATTCATATCGGCAATCTCCTGCAAGAGGCCCTGGAGGCCGAGGGCTACCGGGTGAGCCGGGCCTATTCCGGCACCGAGGCGGTGCTGGCCCTGGACCGCGCCCGGCCCGACCTTGCTTTGCTGGATTTAATGCTCCCCGGCCTGTCCGGGGAGGAGCTGCTGCCCCGGCTGGCGGGCATCCCCGTCATCGTGGTCAGCGCCAAGGCGGACATCGACAGCAAAACCTCCCTGCTGCTGGGCGGCGCGGCGGACTACGTCACCAAGCCCTTTGTGCTCCGGGAGCTGCTGGCCCGGGTGGCGGTGCGCCTGCGGGAGGCCCCTGCCCGGGAGGGCGGGGCCCTCACCTTCCGGAACCTGCGTCTGGAGCCGGACGCCCGCTCGGTGCGGGTGGACGGGGCCGAGGTGCGGCTCACCCGGACGGAGTACGCCATTTTAAAGCTGCTCATGGCAAATCCCGCCCAGGTGGTCACCAAATCCGCCCTGCTGGAGCGCATCTCCCAGGACACCCCGGACTGCACCGAGAGCTCGCTGAAAACCCACGTGAGCAACCTGCGGAAAAAGCTGCGGGACGCCGGGGCTGGGGACTGCATTGAGTCGGTCTGGGGCATCGGCTTCAAGATGGTCGAAGGTCATCCCGAACCGAAGCCCAGCGAAGCGGGTTCGGTTCGGAGAGGAGGAGCGGCGAAATGAGCGAACGGCGGCGGGAACGCCGCCGTAAGGGATATGAAGCCCGCGACGACGACATCTTGACGAAATCTGAACTGTTTCCTTGACCGCTTTCTTGACCCTTCCCTGTTATGATGGCGTCATCCAAGGAAATGGAGGCTTTTTTATGGAATACGTACTTGTCACCCAGGGCCTGTCCAAGCACTACAAGGACTTCAAGGCCCTGGACGGGCTGACCATGCACGTCCCCAAAGGCAGCATCTACGGCTTCGTGGGCCGCAACGGCGCGGGCAAGACCACCCTCATCCGGCTGATCTGCGGCCTGCAGTCCCCCACCGCCGGCACATACGCCCTATACGGCGTGGACAGCGCCCAAAAGGACATCGCCAAAATCCGCCGCCGCATGGGCGCGGTGGTGGAGACCCCGTCCATCTATCTGGACCTGACCGCCGAGGACAACCTCAAGGAGCAGTTCCGGGTGCTGGGTGTGCCGTCGGATGACGGCATCCCTGAGCTGCTCAGGCTGGTAGGATTGGAGGACACGGGCAAAAAGAAGGCCCGCAACTTCTCCCTGGGCATGAAGCAGCGGCTGGGCATCGCCGTGGCGCTGGCGGGCAGCCCGGACTTCCTGGTGCTGGACGAGCCGGTGAACGGCCTGGATCCCCAGGGCATCATCGACATACGGGAGCTGATCCTCAAGCTGAACCGGGAGCGGCGCATCACGGTGCTCATCTCCTCCCACATTCTGGACGAGCTGTCCAAGCTGGCCACCCACTACGGCTTCATTGACAGCGGGCGCATCGTCAAGGAGCTGTCCGCCCGGGAGCTGGAGGCCGCCTGCCGCAAGTGCCTGCGGGTGGAGGTCACGGACACACGGGCGCTGGCGCGGGTGCTGGACGGCATGGGCCTTGACTACAAGATCCTGGACGACGGCCAGGCGGACGTGTACGCCCAGGTGAACATCTCCCAGCTCAGCCGGGCGCTGGACGGGGAGGGCTGCGAGCTGCTCAGCGCCCAGGAGCGGGACGAGAGCCTGGAGAGCTACTTCGTCAATCTGGTGGGAGGTGGCTCCAATGCGTAACCTGTTGAGCGCGAATCTTCTGCGGCTAAGAAAAAGCCATCTGTTCTGGGGAACGCTGGCCCTGTCCTTCGGGTTTGGGGTGTGGGTGGCCGTGAACCAAGTATTGGAGCAGATGAGATACGGCGGCTTTGAGGATTCCCCCGCCTTCTCCCGGTATACCTCTGTCGTGGGCATGGTCATTGCCGTATTCGTGTCCCTGTTCTTCGGCACGGAGTACAGCGACGGCACCATCCGCAACAAGCTGATCACAGGGCAGTCCCGGATATCCATCTATCTGGCGGACCTCATCACCGCCTCGGCCTGTTCTCTGCTGTTTGAGATCGCTTACCTCATTGCCTGCTTTGCCGTGGGCACGCCGTTTATGAGCTCCGGCCTGCTCCGGCACCTGGAAACCCAGCCTACGGTGTTCGTGCTGACCATCGTGGGCTCGCTGGTGCTGACGCTGGCCTACTCCGCCCTGTTCCTGCTCATCACTCTGAACTGCGCCCGCAAAACCACATCGGCGGTGGCGTGCATCTTGGGAGCATTCATTCTTCTCATGGTTGGGATTTATCTCGATGGGCGGCTGGAGGCACCGGAGTATATCACCGGCTACGAACTCAGTATAGACGGACAGGTTGTGCCAGCCGAGCCAGAACTTAATCCCGACTATCTTCAGGGAATAAAGCGGGAGGCATACCAATTCCTGTACGATTTCACCCCCGGCGGGCAAACCGTCCAATACAGCATGGTGGCGGCGGGCAACCTGCACTTGATGCCGCTGTATTCCCTTATCATCCTCATCGTATCCACCGGGGCCGGGGTGGCGCTGTTCCGCCGCAAGGATTTGAAATAGGAGGCGCGGCATGAGGAATTTGCTGTCCGCAAACTTTCTTCGGCTGAAAAAGAGCGCACTGTTTTGGGGCCTGCTCCTGCTGCTCTTTGGTCTGGGCATGTTATTCACCCTGCACCGTGTTAAGGAACAGGCACAATGGGGCGCACATTTTTACCTGACCGTTGACCTGTTCACCTACGCACTGTTCCTGGGCTTTGGGATGGCGGCATTCATCCCCCTGTTCTTCGGCGCAGAGTACAGCGACGGCGCTATCCGCAGCAAGCTGGTCATAGGGCATTCCCGCTGGGCCATCTACCTGTCCCATCTGGTTACCAGCGTGGCCGTAGCCCTATCCGCCGCTGCGGCCTATCTGGCCCCGGTGCTTGCCATCGGCCTTTTTGTCTATGAGCCCCCAAATATGGACGTGGGCACCTTCCTGCTGATCCTGTTGGGAAGCCTGGTGCTGCTGGCGGCCTACTGCGCCCTGTACACCCTGGTGATGATGAACTGCGCCAGCAAAAGCGCGGCGGCGGTGATCTGCCTGGTGGGGATGCTGGTGCTCTACGTGGCAGCGGGCAACATCGAAATCCCCCTGATGCACCCGGAATATATGTCTATGGAGGTCACGGATTCCGGCGAGATCATTCCCGGAGAACCCAACCCCCGCTATGTGGGCGGCGCGAAGCGTGTGGTGTTGGAAACCCTCCACGATCTTCTGCCCACCGGGCAGTCCCTCCAGTATATGCGGGCGGACGTAGCCCACCCGGCCCGGCTCCCCCTGTACTCCCTGATCGACGTCATTGTCTTGACCGCCGCCGGAGTGCTCCTGTTCCGCAAAAAAGACTTGAAATAGGAGGTGAAGCCATGCTCCCCTGGCTGCTGTGCGGCCTGCTGGCCGTCCTTGCGGTGACGCTGTATGTCCGTCTGCGGCTGCTCCAACACAGTCTGGATGACATTGGCCGCCAGCTTGGGGAGCGGCTGGCCTCCGACACCAACAACCCCATCTTCCTCCCCTCCCGGGACCCCCACGCCCGCAAATTGGCGGCGGAGCTGAACGTCCAGCTCAAGGAGCTGCGCCGCCAGCGCCTGCGCTGCGAGAACGGCGACCGGGAGCTGAGGGAGGCGGTCACCAACGTCTCCCACGACCTGCGCACCCCCCTCACCGCCATCTGCGGCTATCTGGAGCTGCTGGACCGGGGGGAGAAAACGCCGGCGCAGGCGCGGTATCTGGCCCTGATTTCAAACCGGGCCGAGGCCATGAAGCAGCTCATGGAGGAGCTTCTGCGCTACTCGGTGGCGGCGGGGGCTGAGGCGGCCCCCCTGCTGGAGCCGGTGGACCTGAACGCCGCTGTGGAGGAGGCGGTGGCCTCCTTTTACGGCGCGCTGGCGAAGGGCGGCATCACGCCTCAGGTCTCCCTGCCGGATGAGCGGGTGGTGCGGAGCCTGGACCGGGCCGCCCTATCCAGAGTGCTGGGCAACCTGCTGGGCAACGCGCTGAAATACAGCGGCGGCGATCTGGACGTCACGCTGGAGACGGATGGGACGATCACCCTGTCCAACGCCGCAACGGGGTTGGACGAGGTGCAGGTGGGGCGGCTGTTCGACCGGTTCTACACCGTGGAAGCCGCGCGGCACTCCACGGGGCTGGGCCTGTCCATCGCCCGGGCCCTCACCGAACGCATGGGCGGTTCCATCGACGCCCGGTACGAGGACGGGCGGCTGTGGGTGGCGCTCCGCTTTCCCGGGCCATCATGAAGGCTTCTCCTGTGGGGGAAGCCTTTTTTCTTGTTCAAAATATGGGTTTCCATCCACCGCGTTTCGTGATATAATGCGCTTTACTGACTATTTCAATGAAATCGAGGTGCCACCATGGAAGACACACAGAAAGCGGAATTGTTTGAACGCATGCCCATCCCCAAGGCGGTGCTCACCCTGTCCGTCCCCACCATCCTCAGCTCGCTGGTGATGGTGCTCTACAACTTGGCGGACACCTATTTTGTGGGGATGCTCCGGGACCCCATCCAGAACTCCGCCGTCACCCTGGCCGCGCCGGTGCTGCTGGCCTTCAACGCGGTGAACAACCTGTTCGGCGTAGGGTCAAGCAGCATGATGAGCCGGGCCCTGGGTGCAAAGGACTACGACACCGTGCGGCGCAGCTCCGCCTTCGGCTTCTACTGTGCGCTGATCAGCGGCGTCCTGTTCTCCATCCTGGCCACCGCTTTCCGCTCCCCCCTGCTGGTGCTCCTGGGGGCGGACGCAGAGACCACCCAGGCCACCATGGAATACCTGCGCTGGACGGTGACCTGCGGGGCCGCCCCCGCCATCCTCAACGTGGTCATGGCCTACCTGGTGCGCTCGGAGGGGGCTACCCTCCACGCCAGCATCGGCTCCATGAGCGGCTGTGCGTTGAACATCGTGCTGGACCCCATCTTCATCCTCCCCTGGGGGCTGAACATGGGGGCGGCGGGGGCGGGGCTGGCCACCTTCCTGTCCAACTGTGTGGCCTGCCTGTACTTCTTCGTGCTGCTGTTCGCCCGCCGGGGCAAGACCTACGTCTGCCTCCAGCCCGCCATGGCCCGGCCCCGGAAGGAGCTGGTAAAGGGGGTGTTCGGCGTGGGCATTCCCGCCTCCATCCAGAACCTGCTGAACGTCACCGGCATGACGGTGCTGAACAACTTCACCGCCGTCTCCGGCCCGGACGCCATCGCCGCCATGGGCATCTCCTATAAGATCAACATGATCCCCATGTACATCACCATGGGCATATCCCAGGGGCTGATGCCGCTGGTGAGCTACAACTACGGCAGCGGGAACGTCCCCCGGCTGAAAAAGGCGGTCCTGTTCGCGGAGAAAATCTCCCTGTCCTTCATGGCCGTGGTGTCGGTGAGCTATTTCTTTGCCTCCGGAACGCTGATCGGCCTGTTCATGAAAACCGAGGCGGTGGTGGCCTACGGCTCCCAGTTCCTGCGGTGCATGTGCATTGCTCAGCCCTTCCTGTGCCTGGACTTTCTGGCTGTGGGCGTGTTCCAGGCCTGCGGCCTGGGGCAGTACGCTCTGCTGTTCGCCATCCTGCGCAAAATCGTGCTGGAAATCCCCGCGCTGTACATACTCAACTACTTTGTCCCCCTGTACGGCCTGGCCTGCGCCCAGACCGTGGCCGAGGTGGTGCTGGCCGCCGCCGCGGTGGTCATCCTGCTGCGGCTGTTCCGGCGGATGTCCGCCGAGGGCACGCCCCTGCCGCCCAGAGCCGCAAAAAAATAATTGCCTTCTCCCCCTTTCCTTTTCCCTGGATTTAGCCGATATATAGAACAAGAAAGTGGAAAGGGGGGCAGGATATGGGCATTCAACCTGTCTCCGCCGTGGGCCGCGAGGACCAGGCCGCGACGGACCAGACCGAGGGCAAATATAATGAATTTCTGGCGCAGTCGCTGAAAAAACAGGATGAGCACGCTTCCTCCCTCACCGAGATGATTCAGGACGCCAAGGAGAAGGCGGACGCCCAGCGGGAAAAGTTCAAGCTGGCCAAGGCCACCCCCCGATACGGCGACGCGCCGCTGGAGGCCTACGCCCGGCTGAGCCGGGCCAGGACCCAAGGCCAGGTCAGCTCCGCCGCAGGGTACGCCCGCCGCCGCATCTCCCAGCTGGAGGCCGCCCAGCGGTCCGACCCCGACCACGCCGACCAGATCAAGGCTGCCATTGCCCAGTTGAAGAAAGCTGTAAGCCGGGCCAACAAGAAAAAGATGGAGCTGAGCAAGGAGCAGTTGGCCAGGGCCCGTCAAAAGCGCATGATGCGGGAAAATAAGCAGCGGGAGGCGCGGCGCATCCAGCACGAGCTGCGCAAAAACCAGTCCCTGCGGGCCATCCGGGAGTCGGGTTATTTCCGGGAGACGGAGATTGCCAACCGGCAGGCCGACCAGCTCACCGCCACCAAAATGGAGCTGAGAGCCCAGGCGGAAAAGCTGGGCGACATCGTCTACACCTCCGTGGACGCTGCCGCCCATGAGTATTCCGCTGCGGTGCAGACAGCGGAGGCCGTCTCCGCTCCCGTTGCCACGCCCCAGGTAGACGTGCAGGCATAAAGATTTCAAGGCGCCGGACAGAAACGAATCAGGTTTCTGTCCGGCCTTTTTGCGGCGCGACAAGATTTTTGAGAAATTTGGAACAAGATAAATGAGAAAAAGGGGGCATAGGAATGGCAGAAGAGCTGAAATGCCAGTGAACATCTACCCGGAGTGTGGCGAGACACTGCACCAGTGCGGGCAGAGCGTGGTGCGCCGGGCGCTGCTAACTAACGAGATCCTCCATGCCGACGAAACTACGCTGATGGCGCCGCGGGAGCCGGGACGAAAGGCGCAGCAGAGGAGCTATGTGCAGCTATACCGAACCGCAGGGGGATCCTTGGCATCCTGTGATGCTGTATGACTATCAGCCCAACCGGGCGTGAAAGTGTGTGCCAGCCGCTTTTGGGAAGGGTTTACCGGCCTGCTGTACACCGATGCCAGCGCGGCCATTTACTTCATTGTGGAAAGGGCCAAGGCCAATGGGCTGCGGCCTTTCCCCTATTTGAAGCTGCTTTTGGAGCGCCTCCCCTTTGGTGTTCCTGCTCAGGCCTGTCTTCCGTGAAACGATTCTGTACAATTACTCTGCAAATAGCCGGCCACCACTAAAATTGCGGTTGCCGGTTACTTTCTGCCGTGTGAGTTCGACTCCATTTGACGCTTACAGGTAGCGTTTGCTTTCTTCATGGATGCGAAAAGTTCGCCTGAGGCCAAACTTTTTGGCAGACTAAGTATACAATCTGCCCTTTAAAAATTTTTATAAAGAATTTGTCCACAATGCCCTTTACAACGGTGGGAAATTCTGCTATACTATACAAGCATCAAAGAAACGCGCCCGTAGTTCAATGGATAGAGCGTCAGATTCCGGTTCTGAATGTTGGGGGTTCGAGTCCCTCCGGGCGTGCCAAGCCAAAAGCCGTGTGACCCAAGGATTACGCCCCAAAGGAACACAAAGTGAACCCGGGGGGCAGCAAGATGGTACGGGGCAAATAAAAACAACAGCGGCAGAAGAAATTAACTTCTTCTGCCGCTGTTGCTTTTATGGAGCAAAATCAAGTGGTCGCTCAGCGATCCGCACCACTGGAGCCGCAGAGGACGATATGCGGGTGCTGGCGGCGCGGGGATTTATTACTGTGCTGAACGATGATCTTGTCAGCTATATCGCCGATTGGGGCACCAATAACCAGCCGCGCAAAAATAGATACCGCCCAAGCGTTTATGCTGAATTGTTGGTGAGATTAGGTGATGGCAGCTGGGTGGAAACTGATGAGCGGCCAACGTTAACCAGTGACTGCCGCAGGATAGTTTAGGTACTTGGCTCAACATATTTTTCTTTATTTTTACCATAGCTTTACTTCAATACCCTGTCCGGCACCCAAACTGGATGCCAAAATTATGGCAAACAAACCAAGGCAAAAGTGAGTGGTCATGCGCCTTACAGCATGGCCGATCCTACGCTTGCGGGGATATCACTCCCGTTGCTGTTCATTTTTTGCTTGTTTATATAGGCGACAGATGGTATACTATGAGCAGAAGTGAGGAATATGGCTGAGATGAACCGAAAATCCAAGATGAACCGAAAAATCCAAGGACAGTGTTTTCGCGTACCTGTTCAGCGACTCGAAGGACATGGGGGCTGTACCTGTATCTTTACCCGGAAGATCAGGACGTGACCGAGGCCGAGTGCAGACTCGTCGCCACAGAGAACATCCTCTCGGTTGGACAGTGAACGATTTGGGCAGCTAGAGCAATTCTCAAAATAAACAATAACCAGCACAGAAAAACCAGCCGGCGCAGTCATGGGCGGAGACCTGGTCAAGCGCAAAGCGGATTGCGGCATCCAGCGCATCGGGGGAACGAATCCGAAGCTTCCTCAAAATGGCCTTCACCTTAGAGCCTGTTTAAAATCTTCTAATAAGGATGGCAATGAGGGCAAAAGTAAGAATCTGAGCAGAAATAAAGAGTTTGCGTTCACAATTTTTCCAAAGTCTGCGGAATTTGTCGAGCCAGCCAAAA
>CATKZW010000050.1 GCA_949841465.1 uncultured Oscillospiraceae bacterium | reverse complement strand
CCTTTGAGGTCACGAACAAGTCCCTGACCACCGGCGTTGCCATTACCAAGACCGGCCCCAAGGAGGTCATGGGCGGCCAGCCGGTGCGCTATATGTTCTCCGGGATCGCCAATACCTCCAATGTCCGTCTGGACAGCTTCTATTGGAGGGATACGCTGCCCGCCGAGGTCATTCTGGATAAGATCGTGACCGGCACCTACAACTATCCCGGCAACTATAAGATCGTGTACCGTGTCAACGGCGGCGAGTACCAGACCTTGGCCGATAACCTGAGTACCCATAAGAACTATACCCTGGCGGCATCCCCCGTGGCGCTTGGGCTGGCCTCCAATGAGCGTGTGACCGAGATCATGTTTGTGTTCGGTCAGGCTCCGGCTGGCTTCGCGCAGGTCGAAAAGCCCTATATCTACTGCAACGCCAGGCCCGGCCTCCCCGCCGGTTCCTTCGTGAACAAGGCTGATGTGGGCGGCGTGTATAACGGCGAGTGGATTCAGGCTGTTTCCCGCTGGGTGACGACCATCTACGGCAAGCCCACCACTTTGCCCCGGACTGGCTATTAAGCCATTCAATTCCCCGTCAATTCAATCTCAACCAGTTTTGCCCCGGAAGGACTTTGTTCCTTCCGGGGCTTCTTTTTTGCTTATAAGGAGGGAGATATAACGGAAAACCAAAAAAGCAACAACAATTTTTGCTCAATCTCGCTGTCTGGCGGCAAAGATTCAACGGCCATGCTTTTGCTGATGATTGAGAAGGATATGCCCATTGACTGTGTTCTCTACGCCGATACGGGCATGGAGTTTCCGGAGATGGAGGCCCATATTGCCAAGCTGGACGATCTTCTCTATCGGGAGCGCGGCATCCACATTACCACCCTGCGCCATCCTCACGGCTTTGAGTGGTTGATGTTCGATGAGCCAAAGCAGAAGCCGCGGTGCTTGGAGAACCGTGCCCGATTGGGCGTTCCACCCTACGGCAACGGATGGCCGGGGATAAAAGTGCGCTGGTGTACCGGGCAACTCAAAACCCACCTGATTTCCAAAGAGGTCAACCGTCTGAAAAAGGAGAAGAACGGCCTGCACTATATTGGCATCGCCGCTGATGAGGCCCACCGCTGCAAGGATGACCCACAGAACCGCTATCCGCTGGTGGAATGGGGTATCACCGAGGCTCAGGCGCTTCAAATCTGCTATGACCGGGGTTTCGATTGGGACGGGCTGTATGAGATTTACCACCGGGCATCGTGCTGGTGCTGCCCCCTGCAGCGCATTGACGAACTGCGCAAACTCCGCCACCACCACCCGGAGCTGTGGGCGCGGCTGCGGGACATGGACAACCGGGCGCGGGCCATGTTCGGCCTTGGTCCTTTGGGGCAGTTCAAGAAGGACTGGAGCGTGGAACGGCTGGAGGAACGCTTTGCGCGGGAGGAGGCGCAGAAATCGTGAGCATGGCGGTCAGCAAACGAATTCGTTTTTTCCGTAAGCTGCGGGGCATAACACAAAAGGAACTTGGCAAGGCTGTTGGCTTTTCCTCCCACACCGCATCTGTCCGCATTGCTCAATATGAGATCGGTGCGAGAAGCCCAAAACCGGAACTGCTGAAACAGATTTCGGATGCTCTTGACATATCGGAGGATGCCTTGACCACGCCCGACCTTGAAAATGTGACGTGCCTGATGCACACGCTGTTTGCCCTGGAGGATGCCCGTTTTTTCAGTGTGCTTTCGCTGGCGGGCAATATCGAACTGTGGAGCGACACAGAGGACGAGAGTATTCCTCTGACCGTCCGCGTCATGCTGAGAGCGTGGGCAGAGCTGCGGGCAAAGTATATGTGCGGCGAAATTTCCAAAGAGGAATACGATCAATGGCGATACAATTTCCCGAACATCCCTAAAAATGAAAGTGAGATGATATAAACCATGGAATTTGAGGCAAAAAAACTGCTGATGGAGCGGCTGGATAAAAGCCTTTTGGACCACGCCGCCGCATTGGGCAGCGACAGCGGCGGCCCCACTATTTTGGACGTGTATACCTTGCAGGGCTTGGCTGAGATGCACTGTTACTTAAAGACGGCCCATGAGTTCAATGCCGCCGAAGTGGACGGCCTTTTGCAGTTTGCCGACCCGCTGGAGGTGGCGCAAGACTGCTGGGAGAACAATCCCCATGAGTACAGCTTCCCCATCTGTGAACTGCTGGGAACAGTACGGGCGCGTGAGCGGTTCCCGTTGGCGGAACCCACGCCGCCCCCGGAAAAGGTATCTGTGCGGGAGCGTCTGAACGCCGCCATCCAGGAGATGCACCGCCAGACATCAGGGCACAACCATGACCGCGGCGGCGAAGCCCGCTGACCATCTTTCTTCTCTGTATAGCAGGAGGTGAACACGATGCAGGAGGAAGTGCGGGATAAATCTGTGGCACTGGTGATAAATGTCGGCAAGAACGGCGGCAGGTTGACTGCGGATATTCTCAAATGGGCCATGCGCCGGTATATGGAGCAGTCCAGAAATCCACATATCCACCACGGCAGGCAGACGGTCAAACAGCTTGTCCGGCAGGGCGCGGGCGTTCAGAACATTGAGATTACGGATAAAAATATCAAATCCTTTGAACACATTGCCCGCAAATATGGTGTGGACTACGCTTTGAAGAAGGTTCCCAGCGAGGGGAAATACCTGGTCTTTTTCAAAGCCAAGGACACGGACGCGCTCAACGCTGCCTTTGCCGAATACACCGCCAAAACGCTCAAAAGGGACAAAAGCAAACCATCTCTTTTCGCGCGGCTGTCCCACTTCAAAGAGGTCGTAAAAAACCAGTCGCGGGACACGGAGAAGCACCGCCAGAAGGGGGGCATTGAGCTATGAGGCCGGACTATAAAAAGCTGGCTCTGACCTATTTCCCTTATCTCATTTTCTTCTGGCTGTTTGATAAAGCTGGGGCGTGCTACCGGCTGGCGGCTGGCACGGATATGGTGACGAAGCTGATGGCCACCATCTCTGATTTGGGAACAGCTATTGCGCATAATCCTCTCCCCAGCCTCCATCTCCGTGATCTGCTGGTCGGCCTGATTGGTGCGGCTGCGATCCGTTTCGCGGTCTATTGGAAGGGCAAGAACGCCAAGAAGTACCGCCATGGCGTGGAGTACGGCAGCGCCCGATGGGGAACAGCAGAGGATATTAAGCCCTTCATTGATCCCAAATTTGACCAGAACATTCTTCTGACGCAAAGTGAGCGCATTATGGTAGGCCGCAACAAAAATCCCAAGTACAACATCAACAAGAACGTGCTGGTGATTGGCGGTTCCGGCAGCGGCAAGACCCGCTTTCACATTAAGCCCAACCTCATGCAGATGAACGCCAGCTATATTGTCACGGACCCGAAAGGCACCGTGGTGGAAGAATGTGGTAAAATGCTCCAAATGGGTGGATATGAGATAAAAATACTCAACACCATCAATTTCAAGCAAACCATGAGATACAATCCGTTCCGCTACATCTACTGTGAAAACGACATTTTGAAGCTGGTCAACTGCATCATGGAAAACACCAAAGGCGAGGACAGCAAGGGCGGTGAGGATTTTTGGGCCAAGGCCGAAGCCCTCTACTACCAAGCCCTGATCGCCTACATCTGGTATGAGGCCCCGGAGGAAGAAAAGAACATGACCATGCTGCTGGATATGCTCAACGCCTCCGAAGTCCGGGAAGAAGATGAATCCTTCAAAAATGCCGTGGATATGCTCTTTGACCAGCTTGAAGCGGAAAAACCGGATCATTTCGCCGTCCGCCAGTACCGCAAATATAAATTAGCGGCGGGCAAAACGGCAAAAAGCATACTAATTAGCTGCGGCGCAAGAATGGCCCCCTTTGATATTGCGGAGGTCCGGCAGATGATGGAGGGGGACGATCTGGAGCTGGAACTGATTGGGGACAGGAAAACGGCGCTGTTCTGCATCGTTTCCGATACAGATATGACGTTTAATTTTATATCGGCTATGGTCTATACACAGATGTTCAACGTCTTGTGCGATAGGGCGCTGCAAAACGGCGGTGCGTTGAAGCAGCACGTCACCTGTTTGCTGGACGAATTTGCAAACCAGAAGATACCCAATTTTCAGCACCTTATCAGCGTGATCCGAAGCCGTGAGATTTCCGCGCACATCGTTGTGCAGACGCAGAGCCAGCTCAAGGCGGTCTATAAAGACCACGCTGAAACCATTATTGGTAACTGTTCCTGTGTTTTGTTCCTCGGAGGTAAGGAAAGAAGCACATTAAAGGAGATTTCCGAAACTTTAGGCAAGGAAACCATTGACCTTTTCAACACCAGCGACACCAGAGGGAGCCAGCGGAGCATGGGCGTAAACTACCAGAAATTAGGGAAAGAACTCATGTCAACCGATGAATTGGCGGTGATGGACAATGGCAAGTGCATCCTGCAAGTGCAGGGTGTGAGGCCCTTTTTCAGCGACAAGTTTGATATTACCCGGCATCCACAATATAAAAATCTGCTGGATTCCAGCAAGAAAAACGCCTTTGACGTGAAGAAATATTTGAGCCGCTATCTTACCGTCCGTCCGGATGATGCCTATGAGTGCTGTGAACTGGACGCGCCGCCTGATCCTGATGATACCGCTTCCTGACTTGTTCGGGAAGCGGTTTTTTCAAGCCAACACGAAGGAGTGATGCCCATGTTAGACAAGGCTCGTATGGTGAGAGCGCCCCCCAACACAACTCCGCCTCCTGACTTTTCCAGGAGGCGTTTTTTCATGCCCAACTACCTAATCAATCTAACAACAAATATGGAGGTAATCTAATGGAATTTTTCACCGCTTCTATCAACACTCTGAAGGTCCTTGTGATCGCCCTCGGCGCTGGCCTGGGCGTGTGGGGCGTTATCAATCTGCTGGAGGGCTACGGCAACGACAACCCCGGCGCCAAGAGCCAGGGCATGAAGCAGCTCATGGCCGGGGGCGGCGTTGCCCTGATCGGGATGCAGCTTATCCCCCTGTTGGCAAACCTGTTTTCGGTGTAAGCCAGAGGGCTGAACCATGCTGAATATCCTCGACACGATACAAGAATGGCTCAAATCTATCCTAATTGAGTGTATCTTAGGCAATCTCAGCGGGATGTTTGACCAAATCAACACGCAGGTCGGGGAGGTAGCGACAGAAGTGGGGAAAACTCCGGCGGCATGGAACACCGGAGTTTTCTCCATGATACGCAATCTGAGCGATAATGTGGTGGTGCCGGTCGCGGGGTTAATAATAACTTTTGTCCTGACCTATGAGCTTATCACCATGATTATTGACAGGAACAATCTCCACGACTTTGACACCTTTACCATCTACAAGTGGATTTTCAAAGCATTTGTCGCTGTCTATCTGGTCACGCATACCTTTGACATTACGATGGCGATATTTGAGCTGGGCCAGCATATTGTCCAGCAAAGTGCGGGCATTATCACAGGCAGCACCAGCATAGATTTTGCCGTTGCCTTGGGGGATGTGCAGGGCCAGTTGGACGCCATGGGCATCGGGGAACTGATCGGCCTGCTGGTGGAAACTCTGCTTTTGCGAATCACATCGCCCATTCTGTCCCTGTGCATCATGCTGGTGCTGGTGGGGCGGATGATAGAAATTTACATCTATTGCTCCGTGGGGGCAATCCCCTTTGCTACCATGACCAACCGGGAGTGGGGGCAGATGGGTCAAAACTATCTGCGCGGTCTTGCGGCTCTTGGGCTGCAAGGCTTTTTCATTATGATCTGCGTGGCAATCTACGCCGTTCTGATCGGCGGCATTACAAGCGGCGATAACCTTCACATTTCTATTTGGAAGTGCGCCGGGTACACCGTTCTGCTGTGCTTCTCCCTGTTCAAGACGGGAGCGGTATCGAAGTCGATTTTGAACGCACATTAACATGGATTGGAGGAAAAATCATGAGCAACGAAGTCACCAAGACCGAGCGCGACCAGACTATCAAGCTGGATGTGAGCGTCAAGGTCTATCCCACGAAGGCCCCTAAGCAGGAGAAAGGGAGCATCCTGGCCTTTGCCAGCGCCGACATTGGCGGTTGTTTCGCCGTGAACGGCATCAAGATCGTGGAGGGCCAGGATGGACCGTTTGTCGCTATGCCCAACAAGTTCGGAAAGGACAAGCAGCACCATGACATCTGCTTCCCTACCACATCGGCCATGCGTGAGGCGCTGAACACCGCTGTTATGGACGCCTACCGAGGCATCCTGGAGCAGCAGGCCACCCGTGCGGCGCAGGCGGTGGAACGGCTTTCCGAACGGAGCCAGAAGCCCTCCCTGCGGGGTGCGCTCCAGAGCGCCATGAAGGATGTTGCGGCCCGCCCTCCGCAGGAGGGACAGCGAACGGCGGAACAGGGGGCGCGCTGATATGCTCCGGTTGGTCCCTGTTTCCCTGCGAGATGCCAACGCTTTTGTTGCCGCCCACCACCGGCACCATAAGCCAGTCGTAGGGCACAAGTTTTCCATTGGCTGTGAAACGGAGGGGCGGTTGGCAGGTGTGGTGATTGCTGGCCGCCCGGTCAGCCGACACTTGGACGATGGACATACGCTGGAAGTGACCCGCCTCTGCACCACCGGGGAGCGGAACGCTTGCAGTATGCTCTATTCGGCGGCGGCGAGGGCGGCAAAGGCGATGGGGTATCGGAAGATCATCACCTATACCCTGGACACGGAGGACGGGGCCAGCGTCCGGGCGGCAGGCTGGACGTGCGCCGGACCCGCTGGCGGCATCCGCTGGACGGGCCAGCGCCGCCCCGCCGCTGATCTCTACCCGCCGCAGATGAAACTGCGGTATGAGAAAAAACTGAATGGAGGCGAATAATGGAAGCCGCAAAAAGGGGGCGGAAATTTCCGCCTATTTATAGGCAGTCATTTGAAAAAGCTGTGGAGCATGGAGAAGTGGATCAGTTTCATGCTTCGCGTGAATTGAACAGCGACTGTGCCATTACGATCAAGGAAATGCTGTCCAAATACTACGACTATAAGACCTATTGTTTGGATACAGCGGCGGCGGTCAAAGAGGTAGTGGATCAATTCGGTTTTGACCGCGCGATAGGCGTCCTTGCCAATACGATCCGCCATTTTGATTATGATGGCCGAATTTCCCGCAGCAACAAAGAGTGGGCGCGTACAATCCCCTCTCTTGGTGACGGAGGCGGCATACTCATTCACAGCAGTCCCGGCCTGATTGATCTGTTTGCTGATCGGGTACGGCACGACTATCTGCTGACCCAGCCGCTGAAGGTTTCGGAAATCTACATGGAGGCCGGGAGGATAATGTCACAGTTTCAAGGACTCCACGAACCAAACAGCCCGAATAGGGAACAGTTTATGGTTCGGGTGTCTGCCAGTTTTCTGGAGCGGGCTAAACCCAAACACATGGAGCGGCTGGTATCTATGCTTCCCTTTTCCACGTTGAAAATATCAGCAGCGGAGGATGGGCGTGATACCTATGCCCTTATTGACAAGGGGGAAAATCGCTATCAGCCGCTTCAAAAGCGTAAGACCTCCATCCGGGATCAGCTTGCGGCAGCGAAAGCGGTACAGGCGGAGAAGCCCGCCGTCCATCAACACCAGAAGAATAAGGAGGCGAGGTGATACTATATGGATGCTGAACAACTGAATAAAGCATTATATGAGAAAATGTCCGCCGAGCAGGAGCGATACCGGCATAACCTGCTGGGACAGGCACCGGAGGAAATTCTGAACCACGTTTTTGAATACTCCGTCCGTGAAGATATTTTGATGGAAGTCTCGGCGCTGGCCCTCCCCGCACAGCAGGCGGCGGCGCTGTTGACTTCACCCTGCCCGCTGGCGGATATTTATAAAGATTTCCGCGATACGGAGACAAATCAAATGGAAGTCGTGGCGGATTGCATCAAGGGCCGGGCTGAAAAATTGCTGGAAAAGCAGCGGGAAACCACCCGTTCCATCCCGCTCTACCGGCAGTCGGGCAGATATGCGAGAGAACACGGGGAACTGGACGCTTTCCGGGCCTCCCGTCAGGCGAATGAGGCTTGTAAGGAAGCCATAGAAGCGGCGATTCATGCGGGCTATGATGGAATGTACCTCACCGCTGACGCAAAGGGTGTGCTGGCGGAGTTTGGCCCGGAACGTGTGACCTATGTACTGGCTGCCACTATCCAGAGCAAGGACTGGGACGAACGTTTTTCCCGCAGCAATAAGGCGTGGGCAACGGCTGTCCCCATGTTTGAGCAGGAGGATCGCCGCAGTTCCTATATCATCAACAGTCATTCCACTCTGTTGGATGGCTTTGTCGGCATGGTGCGGAAAGAACTGGACGCTATGCGGGATCAGCCGGAACGGACGGCAGAAAAGCCCTCCATCCGGGATCAGCTTGCGGCGGCAAAAGCGGCACAGGCGGAACAGCCCGCCGCCCAGCAGCGCCAGAAGGACAAGGAGGCACGGTGATGGATATTGAAAAAACACCGGGCCTTTGTCCGCTGAGGCTCATCGGCATTGGGGAAAGGAGGATTTGGTATGACGAAAGATGAACTAAAAAGATGGATTGTCGAAAATGAACAGATGTTGGAGGCAATTCTTCCTCTGTCCGATGGTCAGGACTGTTCCATATATAAGGCGATGGAGTTTTCCATAAATGACGAGATCATTTATATCCCGGATGTCTGGGAGAATAACCTGGATAGTCTGATTAGCGGTGACGATGATGAGGGAATAAGTTACGCCCAACGTGTGGCCGATAACTGCTATACCGGGAAGGATTTCGTGGATGTGTGTGGCGGAGATGTGAAACTGGCCGAGCGTCTTTTCCATTACTGTGACTGGCAGCCCCCTGTTTCCGCACTCCCCGAAGTAGACGACAGAGAAGCAGCTAAACCCTCCATCCGGGGCCGTCTTGCGGCGGCGAAAGCGGCGCAGACGGAAAAGCCCGCAGCCCAGCAGCGCCAGAAGGACAAGGGGGAGCGATAGGGTGAACTTTCAAGAACGGGCGGCTGAAATCGTTAAGAAATATGAAAACCTGCCCATGAAGGACAAGATAGGAATTATCGCACAGACCTTTGGATGTACATCCGGCAAGATCAAAACCTCCCCATGTTATGGGAAATGGCGCGGAACAAGCGATATGTCTATCATATTTGATAACGGCGTGTCTCTTGGCATCGGTAATGAAATGACACCGCAGGCCAGAAGTATAAGGGTACAGAATGAGCATATCAACGCTGTTCTGGCGCGATACAACCCGGAAATCGTAGCCGCGGCAAAGGAAGCCGCTCTTGTTCCGCTCAGAAAGCGTGAAGCCGTGGACAATGCAATCGCCGCAGAAAAGGGACTAAAGCCGTATACCGTGCTTAATGTGGAAATTAACGATGGAACGGTTGATGAAAGCAGCGGCTACATTGGCTGGTACTATGTGACGCTGGCGGTTGACGGCAAAATCCGTGCCCATCTGGAAAGTGGATTGGCCCATTCCATAGCAAGCGGCACCGTGAGCGAAACCCCTACACGAGAGAAGTATTTTATGGCGGGTGCGTTGAAGGAGGAAAATGTTGATTTTGTTTTCAACAATGTCGGCTTTTCATCAACCTCTGATATGTATTCGCTGCCTATCAGCCGGGATGTTCTGGAACGTGCGGAAAAGGCGCTTGCGGAGCGCAGCAAAGCGCAGGCAACTGAACGACCACGCAAGCCCTCCCTCCGGGAACAGCTTGCGGCAGCAAAGGAGGCGTTGGCGGAGAAACCCAACACCCAGCGGCAGCAAAAGAACAGGGGGGCAAGGTAGCACATGAAACTCCAAGAAATCGAAGCTGTTGACCTTTGGGATGGTATGGCTACATATTGGGCCGCCTTATCGGACATACCGGAGATATTCCAAATCAGAGCCAAGGAAATCGACGGCGAGAAATACAACGGTAAAGGATTCGGCGTAACTGTGGGCTATGACCTTGCCCAAATGCGCCCCTTTGTTTTCACAGACGAAAACAAAATAGAGGATGTTGGCAGGATTCGCTATGTGGACAGTAAATACCCAGCAGAAGGTATCGGCAGAATTTTTTATAGAGACAAGGTTGGATGGAGACATTGGTTTCAGATTGGACGTGATAATGAACTCAACAAGCAAATTTTCGATGCCTGTGCCCGGATCGTTGCCGGTATTGATACTCCGCAGGGCTATACCATACAAAAGACTGTCAAATTTGACAGTGGGGTTGGCCTGGTGCTTGCCAAAAAGGATGATCCAGCCTATCCGTTTTCCTTTTGGACGTTTGAAGAAACTCCGCAAGGGTATCGTTACTACACTTGGAGGCGCTTTTATACGGACGAAAAGGCTGCGAAAATAGCTTTTGAAAACACCTTTGCCAGAGAATCAAATCATGCAAACATCATCTACTTCCAAACGGTTGAAACCGCTGTACGGGGAGATGGGGAAAAGCCATCTATTCGTGAACAGCTTGCGGTGGCAAGGGCGGTACTGGCGGAGAAAGCGAAGCAAACCACTGTCCAGCGACACCAGAAAGACAAGGAGGCGAGATAATGCCGTTTGTTCCCGTCCCGAAGGACCTCACGAAAGTCAAAACCAAGGTTGCCTTTAATCTGACCAAGCGCCAACTTATATGCTTTGGCGCGGGCGGTCTGATTGGCATCCCCACCTATCTTTTCACACGGGGCAGTATCGGTAACGACGCGGCGGCTTTGCTGATGATCGGGCTGATGCTGCCATTTTTCCTTTTTGGCATTTATGAAAAGGACGGCCAGCCCTTTGAGCAGGTGCTGGGGCACATCATTCGGGCGCAGTTCCTCTATCCCAAGGGCAGGCCCTATCAGACGGAAAATATCTATGCCGCCCTGGAGCGGCAGAATCAGCAGGAAAAGGAGGCCATGAGACTTGAAAAATCAGCAGCAGGCAAAACAGGTAAAACGTCTGGAAGCCGGAAAGCGACAGCTCGCCGCCGAGAAAGCGGAGGCAAGAAGCGCCATCCGGCTCACACCGGACGCAAAACTCAGCGGCGCGGATAAACGGCGGTTGGTCGCTTCCATCACCAAGGCGAAAAAGGACGGCAGAATCCCCCGCACCGCCCAGCAGACCATCCCTTACAAGGAGATGCGCCGGGACGGTATCTGCGTGGTCAGCGACCACTACTTCACCAAGCAAATCCAGTTCTACGACATCAACTACCAACTGGCGCAGAACGAGGACAAGAATCAGATTTTTGAGAATTACTGCGATTTTCTCAACTATTTCGATTCCTCCATCCGCGTCCAGCTCTCTTTCCTCAATCAGCGGGCGGATATGGAGGAACGGACGCGCTCTATCCATATCATGGATCAGGCCGACGCCTTTAACAGCATCCGGGAGGAATACTCGGATATGCTGAAAAACCAGCTTGCCAAAGGCAACAACGGCCTGACCAAGACCAAGTATATTACCTTCGGTATTGAGGCGGACAGCGTGAAAGCGGCAAAGCCACGTCTGGAGCGTATTGAGGCCGATATTCTGGCGAATTTCAAGGCGCTGGGGGTAAAGGCTCACTCACTGGACGGCTATGAGCGGCTGGTGATCCTGCACCAGATGTTCCACCCGGCAGGCGGTCAAAAGCTCCGCTTCTCTTGGGACGCCATCTATAAAACCGGCCTCACATCCAAGGACTTCATCGCCCCGGACAGCTTTACCTTCGCCCATAAACAGCGGTTCCAAATCGGGCAGACACACGGGGCCATGTCCTTCCTTCAGATACTCGCCCCGGAACTGACGGACAGGATGCTGGCCGACTTCCTTGATTTGGAGAGCAGCCTTGTCGTTACGCTCCATATTCAGTCTATCGACCAGAGCGCCGCCATTAAGAACATCAAGCGAAAGATCACCGACCTGGATGCCATGAAAATCCAGGAGCAGAAAAAAGCAGTCCGCGCCGGATATGATATGGACGTGATTCCCAGCGACCTTGTTACCTTTGGCAACGAGGCCAAAACTCTGCTGGAGGATTTGCAGAGCCGGAATGAGCGGATGTTTCTGGTGACGATGCTGGTGCTGAACACGGCGGACACCACGCAAAAGCTGGAAAACAATGTGTTCCAAGCTGGCGGCGTGGCGCAGAAATATAACTGCGCCCTGCGGCGGTTGGACTATCAGCAGGAGCAGGGCTTCCTTTCGTCCCTCCCCCTGGGCGTGAACCAGATCAACATTCAGCGGGGGCTTACCACCTCCAGCACAGCGATCTTCGTACCCTTCACCAGCCAGGAGATTTTTATGGACGGCGAGGCCCTGTATTATGGACTGAACGCTCTCAGCAACAACCTTATCATGGCGGACAGAAAGCAGCTTAAAAACCCCAATGGTCTGATTTTGGGCACTCCCGGCAGCGGTAAATCCTTCAGCGCCAAGCGGGAAATTACCAACGCTTTCCTGATTACTCAGGACGATATTGCCATCATCGACCCGGAGGATGAGTACGCGCCCCTGGTGCGGCGGCTGGGCGGTCAGGTGATCGACATTTCTCCCACCTCCGACCAGTTCATCAATCCCATGGACCTGACACTCAACTACTCCGAGGACGATAACCCCCTGACGCTGAAAAGCGACTTCATCCTCTCCCTCATGGAACTGATTGTAGGCGGCAAGGCGGGGCTGGAGCCGGTGGAGAAAACCATCGTAGACCGATGTGTTCACATGGTCTACCGAGACTATCTGCAAGACCCCCGCCCGGATAAAATGCCCGTGCTGGGCGATCTCTACAACCTTCTGCGGAAACAGACCGAGCCGGAGGCCCAGCGGTTGGCTACGGCGCTGGAAATCTACGTTTCCGGTAGTTTGAACGTCTTTAATCACCGCACCAACGTGGAGATCAAGAGCCGGATCGTCTGCTATACCATTAAAAAGCTGGGCAAGCAGCTTAAAAAATTCGGGATGCAGGTGGTCCAGGACCAAGTATGGGGGCGCGTCAGTGAGAACCGGGAGGCCCGGAAGTCCACCCGGCTCTATATTGACGAAATGCACCTGCTTCTCCGGGAGGAACAGACCGCCGCTTATACCGTGGAGATTTGGAAGCGGTTCCGCAAATGGGGCGGCATCCCCACCGGCATCACGCAGAATGTGAAGGACCTGCTGGCCTCCCGCGAGATCGAAAACATCTTTGAAAACAGCGATTTTCTTTATCTGCTCAATCAAGCGGGCGGCGACCGGCAAATCCTCGCCAGACAGCTCAACATCTCCCCTCACCAGCTTTCGTATGTGACGAACAGCAACGCCGGTGAGGGGCTTTTGTTTTATGGGAATGTGATTATCCCCTTTGTAGATCACTTCCCCAAGGACACGGAACTTTATGCCATTATGACCACCCGCTTGGAAGATTTGGCGGAACAGTGATAGGAGGGATGAAACATGGACCCGTTGCAGGGTAACGAGGCCATCCAGCAGTTTATGAAGCTGATGGGAAATAACGGACGGCGGGAACAGGCCATGGACCTGTCTGCGCTCATGTGGTACATGGACGGCATGAACCGCCAATATGAAGCCGTTCTCCAAGAATTACAGCAGGTTCGCCAGCAGCTCAAGCAGGTACAAGAGCCGTCCGCAAAATATGTGGCGCAGAATGCCGCGGCGAAGCTGGAGAACAAAGCCCGCCAGATAAAAAAGACATTGGATAATCTGTGGGAGAAAATTGCCGGGTGTGCCGCTGCCGCTGTGGAGAACTTCAAGGAGGCGGGGGTGTCGGCTCTGGACAATGCCGTTGCCGCTATGGGCGTGAAAAGCGTCTTAGAATCTTTGCAGGGGAAGATCAGCGGCATGATTGCGGACACAAAACAGAACATTGAAAAGGTTGAGGACATTGGCCACGAGCTGCGGAGTGTGGGCGGTCATTTGAAAAACGCGGGGCGCGCCATGACCGGTAAGGAAACACAGGTAGTAGACGGTGGTCAGGAGGGCCGCTTCCAATCCGTAGTTCTGGCCCCCATGCGAACCGTTCAAAAACTTTTGTCTGGCATGAATAACGCCACTCTTGCCGCTATTGGCGGTGTAGAACATTTGGAGCAGACGGCGGATGCGGCGCGGGAGCGCCAGGAGGAACGTGCGGCAGAGAAGCCGGGGAAGCGTTTGGAGAAAAAGCCCTCTATCCGTCAGACGCTCCAGAAAAACCAGGCCGAGATCGCCGCCAAGACTGCCCCCGCCCCGGATAAAGAGAGGAAACAGGAGGCTGTTCTATGAGAGGGCAGGAGTTCCGGGCGCGGGATAAAAAAGTCCAAAAGCTGGGCCGGGATGGGCTGGTGGAGCAGAACAAGGCTACCGGAGAGGAACGCCGGGTCAGCCAGCGGACGGCAGATATGTCATTTGGACCGGAACGCAAGCCGGATCAGCAGTTAGGGCGGCAGACCTCCAAGAAGCCCAAGAAACGCTCCGTCAGATCTGAATTGCAGTCATTAAAGACGGATTTGGATAAGGATGCGCCCCATGTGGAAGGGGCGGAACTCCCGGAGGGACCGGAGGAACCGCAGGAACTCCATGCGGAAGCAGCACCAGCGGAGCAGGAAGCAGCGCCTGTTATCCGGGACACACGGGACATTCCCGCCCCGCCTCCCGGCAGGGCAGCGAGACAGCGGAACCACCGCCCCAGGGACGGCCCCACCCCAAAGCCGAAAACTCCCGCCGACCACCCAACACCCAAGCGGTGGCAGGAAGCTCAGAGGCATACCGATATGCCTACGCCGGAAGCCGCCGACAGCCAGGAGCCGCAGCAACAGGGACGATTGCGCTTTGAAGATGGGGCCGCTCCCGCTCCCGCCGAAAGAACACAAAAGAAGCGCCGGGTGCGCCCATCAATCCATACGGGCGGGACAGACCCAACGCAATTTGAGAATGTAGACCCGCCTCGGCAGGGCGGTACGGTG
This sequence comes from uncultured Oscillospiraceae bacterium, assembly GCA_949841465.1. Lineage (GTDB taxonomy): Bacteria > Bacillota > Clostridia > Oscillospirales > Oscillospiraceae > Enterenecus. The sequence continues at coordinate 2,395 of CATKZW010000050.1, read as the reverse complement.
GATAATACCACGCCAGAGATTATCCAACACAGTGACGGCATACCGCCCCCTGATGATGCCAGCGGTGCGGACGAACACAGCAAGCCCGCAGGCGCAAAAGCGGAGCCTCCCCCGCAGGGGCGGCTTCATTTTGAGGACACTCCGGCCCCCATAACGGGACAACCCCCAAGCGGCGGTTCCTCCTCGCCGCCCAAGCAAGGACGGCTGCGCTTTGAGGACACACCCACGCCGGAAAAGGATGGGGAATTGCCGCACCGCCAGCAGAGGCGGTATGAAAAGGCGGAACGGCGTGTCGAACAGACCAGCCGGAAGCTGGAAAAGGCCCAGGAGAAGATACCCACCAAACGCCGCGCCCATTTGGAGAAGCAGTATGACAGCGAAAGCGGCAAGGTGCGCCGCCATCTGCGGTTTGAGAAGGAGGCGGTTCCAGAAAACGCAAAACCCGCCCTCCCAAAGCGGGTAGGCGGCGCTGTGGTGCGGACGGCGCAGACAACGGCGGTGCTGAAAGCCCACCAAAAGCTGCGGGAAGCGGAACGGGATAATACCGGCGTAGAGGCGGCGCACAAGGTCGAGTTTGTGGCGGAGCGCGGCGCTGGCCGTTTCCTGCGTTGGAACAAGAACCGCCTGCACTCCAAGCCTTACCGGGCTGTGCATCAGGCGCAGAGGCGTCTGCAAACAGAACAGACCCGGCTTGCGTGGCAGACTGCCCTTCGGGATCACCCTGAGTTACAGCGGAAAAACGCATTGTCCAAGTGGTATCAGAAGCAGAAAATCAAGCGCAAGTACGCACAGGCGGCACGGGAGGCCCAAAAGACCGCCCAGCATACGCAAAATGTCCTGACCACCACCGGCAAGATCGTCCGGGCCGTGGCGCAGGCGGTATCAGCGCACAAGTCGGCGCTGGCATTTATTGCGCTGCTGGCGTTGGTCGTCATGCTGTTTTCTACGGGCCTTTCCGCTTGTACGGCTATGCTGTCCAGCTTTCAGTCTACCTATATCGCAACTACCTATCTGGCGAATGAGCAGGATATTTGCAACTCTGACCTTTACTATACCGAACTGGAAACGGACTTGCAGATCGACATTGACAACACAGAAACCAATTATCCCGGCTATGACGAATACCGCTACAACATCGGGGAGATCAGCCATAATCCCTATGTGCTGATGGGCTATCTCTCCGCCGCCTATGACGCTTTCACCTTTGAACAGGTAAAGCCGGAGATTGAACGGTTATTTGGTCAGCAGTACACCCTCACCAGAACGCCAATCACCGAAACCCGCTATGACGATAACGAGGAACCCTATGAGTGGACAGTCCTGCAAACGACCCTGACGGTGCGCCCGCTCTCGCAGGTGGTCGCCGCAAACCTGACCCCCGGCGACCAGACAGACCGCTATGGCGTGTATATGCAGACCTACGGCAACCGGCAGGCATACGGAAATCCCTTTGACTTCTCATGGCTGGGCTATGTGTCCAGCAGCTACGGCTATCGGGTGCATCCCATTGACGGCGGGAAAAATCTGCATCGCGGTGTGGATATTGCCGTACCGCAGGGGACGGCGATTCACGCAATCCAGGATGGCCGTGTGGTGTCCGCTGGCAGCGCCGGAAGCTATGGCCTGTGCGTAGTGATTGAGGATGACAAGGGGTATCAATCCCGGTACGCACACTGTTCCAGCCTCTCCGTTACCGCTGGGCAGGAGGTCAAGCGTGGGGATGTGATCGCCGCCGTAGGCAGCACCGGCAACAGCACGGGGCCGCACCTCCATCTGGAGGTCATGCAGAACGGCGAGTATCTGAATCCATACTACTTTGTGGATACCGGCGATGATGGAACGGGCGGCGCAATCCCCGGCGCACCGGGCGGCGTGGAGATACCCGCCTATCCTGGGGAGCCGGTAACGGACGAAACCTACGCCGCTATGCTGGCCGAAGCGCAGAAGTACCTCGGTTATCCCTACGTTTGGGGCGGCAGTTCTCCCTCCACCTCGTTTGACTGTTCCGGCTTTGTAAGCTGGGTTGTCAATCACAGCGGATGGAGCGTGGGGCGGCTGGGAGCGCAGGGGCTTTATAACATCTGTACGCCTGTGTCTGCGGCAAATGTCCAGCCCGGTGACCTGGTGTTTTTCTGGCACACCTATGACGCGCCGAACCCCAACGGCGTGACCCATGTGGGCATCTATGTGGGTAACGGGCAGATGATCCATTGCGGCGACCCAATCTCTTACGCAAACATCAACACGAACTACTGGACACAGCATTTCTATTCTTTCGGGCGTATGCCCGCACAATAACGAAGTCAGGAGGCGATAGGAAACATTGTCTGAGAAAAAACAGCTTACATTAGGTTCCTTATTTGACGGCATAGGGGGATTTCCCTATGCCGCCTCT
>CATKZW010000049.1 GCA_949841465.1 uncultured Oscillospiraceae bacterium | reverse complement strand
CTCCGCTCTCCTCTCCGGGGGGCTCCGCCCCGTTTTCCGGCTTCGACCCGCTCAGGCACCGGACGGTGAATTCCGCCTCGGCGCTGATGCCGCCCTCCGCCTGCCCCACCTTCAGCCCGACGGGGAAAAAGCTCCCGCCCGCCTGGGTTTGATAGGTAATACTCATCTTCTGCACCTCGTAGGCCCCGTTCCCGTAGGCCCCGGCAGGCAGCACCCGTTTGCCGCCCGCCGTCACCTGCCCGTTCCCGCCCACCGTCAGGCTGGTCCGGCCGCCGCTGTTGTAGGAATCGCTGCTGTAGCTCAGCAGCGTCCCGCCGGCCCCCGTCTCCACATCACGGGCATACCGCAGGTCGTCCGCCAGCGCGTCCGACAGGGTGGACAGCAGCAGCTGTACCTCCGACTGGGCCACCACGTCCTGATAGCTGCGCACCGCCATCTGCATCCCGGTGTTCATCATCAGACCCAGCAGCATCAGAATCGCTATGGCGCACAGCATCTCCACCAGGGTCAGTCCCTGCTCCTCCCGCAGCTTTTTGCTCATGGCCCGATCCCCTTTGCCGCGTAGGCGTACATCCCCTCGCCGCCGTAAAGGGTGACGTCCAGCTCCATTTCCGCGCTGCCGCCCGCTATGCTTACCGTGCCGTTTTTCGCGGGGTGGCCCTCGTCAGCCGCCTGTGTCTCCGCGGCGGTCAGGGCCTTATAATACGCCTCATCCATCCGTTTGGCCGTGTGGTCCAGGTGAACGCTGGTCACCACGCAGGTGAACAGCAACGCTACGGACAGCGCGGCGATCACGATGGAGGCCATGGTCTCCACCAGCGTCTCGCCCCGCTGGCTTTTCAGCTTACGTACCATCGCCCGCCTCCTTTTTGGCAATCCATTCCAGGGCCCAGGTCACCGGCCCGGCCTGCTGTGCGCCATTGGCAGCGCTGCCAGGGGCGGCTAGCGCCAGGCTGCCCCGGCCGGTCAGCTGGGCCTCCATGGTGTAGATGTAACCGTCCTCTTCCGTTCCCAGCGCAGCTGTGAGCCGGATGCGCAGGTCCTGGTCCAGCCGCGCCTTGACGGTGACCATGTTCTCCGGCTTGTCCAGCCCCTCCACCTCGGGCGCATCCACGCGCAGGATCAGCTCATGCTCCCCTGATGCGAAGGAGCCGTTCAGCGGCGTATAGACGTAGTGGGACACCGTCAGCCCCTCTGTCTGGGTGCGTGACCCGGAAAACTGCGGCGCGAAAATCAGATCCAATTCGTCGGTCAGCGGCAGCGCTTTGCTCAGCCCGCACTGGAAATCGCCGCTTATCTGCGTGTACGTATAACGGATGTGCTGTATGGACGTCTCAACGCCCTCAATGTCCACCGTCTCAGTCCAGGTCTCGGTCTTGTATTGATACTGCCCGTAATACTCCGCCGACGTCAGCTCGTCGCACACCAGCCGCAGGGCGGAGGACAGCAGCAGGTACTTCCGCTGCTCCTCCCGGTTGCTGCGCACCTTCCCCGCGTTGGACATCGCCGCCATCAGCACCGACGAGCCCACCATGCTGCACAGCAGGAAAAACAGCAGCGCCAGCAGGATGGACGCCCCGCACTGGTCCTTCAGCTTGTTTCGCAGTCCCTTCACGCAGCGCCCCTCCTTTCGCTCATCCGGCCTGATCTCCGCCGCCTTCCTGATCCGGGCTTTCTCCGCCGGTTTCACCCTGCGCCCCGTCTTCTTCCGCCCTGACGGTCACCATCACCACATGCTCCCGGCCATCCATGGTCAGGGTCACCTCCACCGTGATGGCGGTCCCCGGCTCGATGTCGGCCATATCCAGCATGACGGCGCTCTTTGCCTCGTCCAGAATCAGCTTGCTCTGATCCAGATTTTCGCTGGTCACCTTGGCCTCCTTAATCGCTCCGCCTTCAAAGACAATCATCCGGGAAATTTTATCGCTGCCCAGCTCAATCACCGGCTTTTCCACTTGGAAGGTGATTGCGCTCATGCCGGTGTAGTCCACGCTCCTATAGGTATAGGTATAGTTTATGCTCACTGTGGTGCCTCCTTCCGTGCTGCCGGTGACCAGATTCAGCGTCAGGCCGTCTCCGGTCTCCGCCTGCTCCAGCATCGCGCCGTCGTATACCCCCGCTGCCGCCGCGACCGTCAGGCCCAGCGCGTCCAGGTCCAGCGCCTGTTCACTGCCGTCTGCGCCGCGTTCGCCGTAAGCCGTCAGCTCTATGCTCACCTTGTCGTTGGTAAACAGCCTTACGGGGCTGTCCGCTGTGCGCAGCTCCAGCGCGGCGGTGACGCTGACGGACAGCGGCAGGGAATAACTCATGCCGTCCACGGTGTAGGTCACCGTCACCGTGGTGACGCCCACGCCCTCGCCCGTTACGGTGAGCTTGCCGTTTTCGCACACGGCGGCGGCAATGTCTATGGTCACCGGGGCGCCGTCCTCATCGGTTTCCTCCGTTTTCATGGGCTCCACCTCAACGCTCCACGTTCCCCCAGCGGCCGGACCCTCCAGCGTAAGCTCCTCGGTATGGGTCTGCTTGGTGAACAGGTCCAGCTCAATGGGCGCGCCGCCGCCCTCGCGTTTGATGCCGCTGAGGGGCCAGTCGCCGTAGTGGACATGGTAGAGGCCCTCCCGGGTCAGGATGGTGGGGAAGGGGTAGTTCAGGCCCTTGAGGTTCGCCTTCGCCGGGTAGCTGTACTTACCCGCGACGGAGTAGCCGTCGTCGGTATGAGACGTGACAGGGGCCCAAGGACGATTCGTTTTGTTTCCGTTCAACCGCTCACAGCCTGCCTGCCCGGACAGTTCGGCGTAGGTCAGCTTGGTGACGTCCAGCTCTGCATAGTTCATCGCAATGGTATTGTAGCTTTTCACGTCAGACCTAAACGCTGGAGATTGTTTATTTGAGGTGCTCATTTTGGGCGCCTCAGAAAGATCCGGTTCAATGCTGTCCAAATAATAGCAGTTCTTAATGGTGCAGGTGCCGTGGTTGGCCGCATCGCCCGTAACCGTCGTCTGATTGATTTCGCCCGTGCCCCCCAGGACATACAGCCCTTTGATGTAAGCGTTGGATCCATAGGCGGGAAGCGTCACATAGCTGTAGCAGTTAGTTAGCGCGTTGTTGGTTTGATCGACTGACGTCGGGCCGATTGTGGTTTCGCCGTTCGGCACCAAAGGCTTAAAGTAGCTGCCCCCGATGATGCCCCCGACGTAGACGCCTTTCGCTGTAGCGCCCGGATAACCGTTCACCTTTGTCATAGGTTCAATGATAATTTCCCCGCCAGCATAACAATTTGTGATGGTCTTCAAGCCGGCGCCCACCAGGCCGCCGACACGCATGTTATCGTTTCCGCTTCGGGCAGTGCCGGGGACGTGGATTTTCGTATGGGCAGAGCAATTTTCCAATGCCATGTTGGAGATGCCCACCAGGCCGCCGATTTCAACGCCGCCCCAGGCGTCCCCCGTGCCGGCGGCATAAACGTAGGTGTTGGCTTCGATCGTATAACCGGCCACGGCGCAGTTTTGCAGTGCGCTGTCGCTGTCCGAGGCCGCAACCGCCGCCAAGGCCCCGATGGCATACCAGCGGCTCTGAGTCCCTGTATTATGGCCGCTGGTAACGGTGCCCTTTCCGTCCGATGAATAGAGGATAATGTCTTTCAGCGTTCCGTTGTACACAACTCCGAACAGCCCCGTACAGGAGGACTTTTGCCCCTGGATATTGATGTTTTCGATGACATATCCGTCCCCGTCATAGGTGCCGCGAAACCAGCCGTATAGATTTCCGGTTTTGCCGCCGCTCTCGTCGTGGTATTCGGCAATGGGCGTCTGGGTTTTTCCGTTCCCGTTCAGGTCGTGGGTCTGGAGCCACTTATACTTCCCGGTTGTATTTGATGTGGACAGATAGGGGAACTGTGTGCAGTTTTTACTTCCCTCTATCACCGTGTCGGTATCGCAGTTTGTGCTGTTCCAGTTGATGTTCTGGAGCTGGGACACGGCCCGCACCTCGTAGGGGTTGCCCTCCGTGCTGCCCGGCGCGTCGGTGGGCGCGCCGCCGGCAAGCACCCAGCCCTCCGGCAGGGTTACGGACAGCGCGTCCGCAAAATGGGGGTTGACGGCAAACTCCGCTTTAACGGTAACGGGATCGGCGCCGTTGTCGACGTTTTCGATCTGCTGGATCAGGATGAACCTGCCGTTGGGTGACTGCGCACCGCCCGTCCCGCTGCCCGTGGGGTACAGCCCGCCGCCGTCCGCCTCCATGCCGAAGCTGTGGTAGGAGTGGAAGATGTATTCGGGCATCAGCTCGGCCAGCTTCTTGTTGACCTCCTCGTCCTCTTCGGCGGTTTCGGTGGAAAACGTTTTTCCCCGCCCGCCCTTTTCGGAATAACTGATCCCTTCGGCCTCCAGCGCGACACTGATCCGGTCGCTTTCCAAATCGGCGTTGTAATACCCATACCCGTAGTCGGTCACCACGCCGTTGTCGCTGTGGGCGGTGGACAGGGTGGTCTGCTTGGTAATCGTGTGGGGGTCGCCTTCGGGGTCCACCGCCATCAGGCTCACGTGATAGGTCGGGGCGCTCCCCTCAATTCTCAGCTCCTCCCAATAGTACACGCCCATCACGCCCAGCTCCATCTGCTCCGGCCACAGGCCGTAGTGAACCGGCCGGCCCTCGGCGTCCCGCACGGCGGTGGGGTAGGGAAAGCTGCCGTCACCGCCCACAAAGCGCATCCCCGTCACCACAGGGGCGGCTGTCTGGTCCGTCATCTTGGCGTATTTGACCTCCGCCGCCCTTCTGGGGGTGTAGCTGGCGTTGTAGGCGATGTCCCGATAGGTGAAGTTCCCCTTGTTGAGGAAAAAGGTGCCCCGCTGTGTTCCGGCCGTCACGCCGCAGAAGCCGTAGGTCTCCACGGCCTTGCCGCTGGAGGCCAGGTCCATGGCGGCATAGCTGCTTTGGATCAGCCCCAGGTTGTGGCCCACGAAGCCGCACACCCGCGCGTCCGAGGTGGCGTCTACCTTTGCCGACGCCCGCCCCACGGCATAGGAGGCGGAGATAATCCCGCCGCTCTGGTTCTGCCCCACCAGGCCGCCCACGTAGGCGTGGGCATAGCTGGAGGTGTCCGCCGACAGTGCGGCGCACTCCGCCCCGCAGCCGGTGATCTCCCCCTGGTTCATCCCCACCAGGCCGCCGATGTAGATGGTGGCGGTGTAGGCGCTGCCCGTCAGGCTCACCCCCGCCACGGCGCAGTTGTCCACGCGCCCGGCGTTGCCGCCGGCCAGGCCGCCGATGTAAAGATTCTTGTGGCTGCCCAGGGAGACGGCGTTCTGCTTCTTCGCGTCCATGAGGTAGACGATGTCCCGCAGCGTCCCGCTGGAGTAACCGAACAGCCCGGCATAGGCCCGGGTGGTGTTTGCCAGCGGCTTGAACACGAGATTTTGGATGACGTGGCATCCGCCGTCGTAGAAGCCGTTGAAGGGCTGGGCAAAGCTGCCGATAGGCACCTGGCTGAAGCCCGCCGGGAACAGCCCGTAGCCCGTGTAAACGGCATAGTCCAGATCCAGCTCCTGGTGGAAGGTATAGCGGCCGCTGAAATATTCCGGGTGCAGGCTGAGCATATACAGGTGCCGGGGCGTGCGCACGGACACCCCGGTCGGAGCCGGCGGCATCTCGTCGGTCTTCACGGCGGCCTTGGCGAAGTGGGGACAATAGTAGTAGCTGTGGGTTTCGTCGACGGTGCTGAAGCTCAGCGGCTGATAGAACTCCTGTGCCGCGCTGTCGGCGTTGACCAGCTCGTCAGGCAGCGGGGCCAGGCGGTACAGGGTCCCGTCCGAGCCCGTGACGGCGTGCATATCCTCCGCCCGGTGCGTATATTCCGTGCCGTCGATGGAGAAGGACAGGTCCTCATTCTCCTTCCCCGGTTCCACCCGGACGGCGATGGCGTAGCCGTCTGTCACAGGGGGTGCATTTTGCAGCGCGTCCACGCTGCCGCCGTAGAAGCCGTATTCTTCCTCCCCGTACTGCTCATAATAGACCAGGCTGGCCTCCACAAACTGGGCGCTCCAGTCGCCGTAGTGGGGCAGGGCCGCCAGGCCGGGGAAATCGTACACGTTCAGGGCAAGGTCGGTGCGCAGGTTGTAGGGATGGCTGTCCTGGCCCTTCCAGGCAAAAGCGGGGCCCAGCAGCGCGGCAAAGCCGCCGGAGGTCATGTCCGCGTAGGTCTTGGCATGTACATCCTCCTCGCTGCTCATGGCTGACGAGAGATAGTAATAGTTTGCCGCCTGCGTAGTGGGGGCCAGCGGATTCCAGTCCGCCTCCGTGCTGGTGCAGCGCACCGCAGAATAGAACGTGTCCCCGGTGACGGTCCCGGCCGCGCACAGCCCCCCGGCGAAACCGCCGGTTTCCGGGACGTCGATGAATCCGGCGGCATAGCAGTTTTGCAGCGTGAGAGTCCCAGCCCTCCCGGCCAGGCCGCCTGCGCTTGGGCCGGACAGATAGCAGTCAGCATAGGACGCGGTGATCTTCGCCGGGTCTGCGCCGTTTGCCTGCCCGACCAGGCCGCCCGCCGCGGACGTCCCCTGCACCAGCGTGGCCGCCAGGCAGTTTTGGATGCTTCCGTCGGTCAACAGCCCCACCAGCCCGCCTGCGCTGCCGCCGGTGATCTGGTAGCGGTAGCCGCTCTCACTGTCCCCCAGCACGCCCCGCAGGCCGGCGGTGCCCGCCTCCGGCTCCCAGTAGACCTGGCAGCTGTCAAACAGGGCATTCTGGGCGCTCCCCGCCAGTGCGCCGGCATAGGCGGCGCCCTTCGCCGAGGCGTTGACCATGCGGACGTTCTGGAACAGCCAGGGCTTTTCCGCCGTGCCCGCCACACTGTAGAACAGACCCGCGCTGTCTCCCCCGGCGGATAGGCCGCGCAGGACAAACCCGCCGCCGTCATAAGACGTCAGTCCGCTGTTTTGGATCGGGGTAAAGGTGTAGTCCCGCTCCAGATAGGCGGCGCAGCCGATGTCGTTCTTCTGCACCGCTTTTGTCTTGCCACCCACGCGGGACGTCGCCTGGTCCAGGTTCTGGAGATGGCGCAGGTTGGCGATGTATGCCGTCTCCCCGCCGCTGCCCTCGGCAAACAGGCTGTTGTCCGAGCCGCTGCCGCTGCTGGGGGTGGCGCCCGCCGCCGTCAGCGTGGCGGTGACGGTGAAGTCCCCGCCGAAGGAAGCGGGCCCGCCGATCTCATACTTGAACCAGTCTGAAAAATGCGGCCCCTCCAGTGAATCCAGCAGGATGGTGCAGGTGAAGCGGACCCGCCCGTCCTTCTCCTCCCGGGACAGGTCCGCCGGCCCGGGGGAAATATCCACTTTGCAGCCGCCGCAGGCCAGCTCCACGGTCAGCGCCGCCTTGTCCGCCATGGACGGCAGCACCGTGTAGGTGATTTCCGCCGTCAGGGTATCCTCATTTTTGATGGTGACGATGGGCGCGCCCAGCGCGTCGTCCCTGGCGTTTTCCGCCCTGCCGCCGCCGTAGTACCCCACCATGGGCTTCATCTGCATCCGGACGGACCGGGAGGAGGTGCTCACCTGCTGGTAAAACGCCTGGAAATCACCGCCCACATCCGGCTCGTCCTCCGCGTAAAACACGTCGGTGACGCTGCCGCCCTCCGGCTCATATACGATGTAGAAGCTGCCCCCCATCAGCGCGGGGTCTATGGTCCCGGCGGGCAGCAGGTCCGCCACCTCGCTCCCGCCGCTGTGATGTATGTAATAGCCTGGGGCGGTCTCCTCGCCGTCGGGGCCGCTGGACACCGTCACGGTCATACCCGTGCCCCGGATTTCCACCAGCTTTTCCAGCCTGCCGCTGCCGGACAGCAGCACCGCCCGGTTCTCCGCCGCCAGATAGATCTCACGGGCCGCGTTGTCCAGCTCGGTGATTTTCAGCCAGCGGGCGTAGTACGCCACCCCCACCGCCGATATCCCCAGCAAAATCACCACGATGGCCGTCACCACCAGCATCTCCACCAGTGTGAAGCCCTGGCATCGGCCGCGCTGTCTGTTTGGTCCCATGGTTTTCCTCTCTTTCCGGCGCGGGGGGTGACACGTCATGGTATCCGGCGTCCCGCCCCAGCGTTCAAAATATGAGTATATATCCTTTTCGGACATCCATAGCATTCTATCATATCCGAATCGGACATACAATATAGTTAGTAAAAAAATTTACGTCGAGGTGAAGCCATGATGCTCGACTATCCAGCCATCGGCCAGCGCATCCGCCGGCTGAGGAAAGCCCAGGGACTGACGCAGCAGACCCTGGCTGAACGCGCAGAACAAGAGCCGTCCAACATCTCCCATATCGAGCGGGGGGCCACTAAGCTGAGCCTGCCCACGCTGGTCAGCATTGCCAACGCCCTGGGGGTGACGGCGGACGAGCTGCTATGCGACAGCATCACCGCCTCCGGCACCGTGTTCCAGCAGGAGGTGGTGCAGCTGCTGGCCGACTGTTCCCACGCAGAGCTGAAGATCATCACCGAAACCATACGCGCTTTGAAAGGCAGCCTGCGCAGCGCCGCCCTGAACGGTTAGAATGCTTCATAGTCTTGATTGACAAATCCTGCCTGGTTTAGTAAAATAGAATGGCGTCTCTATTATAGCAGGGAAAATGGCCGCAGCATGGTTCGTGCGCAAATGGCGGCAGATTATGCACGAATGTCGGCTGCCAGGAGGGGAAACATGCGATTGGCACTGTGCGACGACGATCAAAACGAATTGAAGCAGGCAGAGCAGATGCTCTCGTCTTATCTGTCTGTCCGTCCTGAGCTGGACGGCAGCCTGGCCTGCTTCTGCTCACCCTACGATCTGGGCGAACAGGTGTCGGCCCAGGGCGGCTTTCACGCCTATTTCCTGGATGTGATGATGCCTGGAATGAACGGCATCCAGCTGGGGGAGCGCATCCGGGCGGCGGGGGACAGGGCTCCCATCGTCTACCTCACCTCCTCGCCGGATTTCGCCGTGGCCTCCTACAGCGTGCGGGCCTACGGGTATCTGCTCAAGCCGGTGCAGCGCCCCGCCCTGGAGCAGCTGCTGGAGGAGCTGACCGCCCAGTGGCAGGAGGAGACCCAGCGGCCCATCCCTGTGCGCACGGCCGCGGGAGCCACGCCGGTGTACCCCGGCGATCTGATGTACATGGAGGTCCGGGGCCACGCCTTTCTCTACCACCTGTCCAACGGGCAGACGGTGAAGAGCATCGCCAATCAGGGCACGCTGGACACCGCTGCCGCTCCGCTGCTGGCCAGCCCCCGATTTGTCAAGATCAACCGGGGGCAGGTGGTGAATATGAGCTATATCGCCAGCCTTTCCGGAAATGACTTCCTGCTGCCCGACGGCACGGCGCTGCACATCTCCCGCCTCTTGGCCGCACAGGTCAAAAGCCGCTATATCGATTATATTCTTGACAGGAGGTGGCAGTCTTGACGGTGTTGAGGGACATTTCCTTTCTGTGGGCCATGCTTCACGTTATCATCCTGTTCCTGCTGCTCTTTGAACCGAAGTACTCCTGGCACACGACGCTGATTGCCGTCTTTGCCGGGTCGGCGGCAATCGCCGCCGTCAACGTGGCCGCCATGGTGCGGATGGGCCACGGCATCATCATGAGCATCGCCTTTTTCAGCTGCACCGTCCCTACCATGCTGCTGAATTTCGTGCTTTCCAAATACCGGGACGGTCGGTTCTTCTTTCTGTTCTGCCTGACGGACACCACGTGCTTCTGGCTGCTCCAGATCACCAACTTCCTGGATCGGCTGACCGGCGACACCTATGTGACCATGTTCATCAGCCGCCTGATCCTGTTCCCCACAGCATGCTTCCTGTTCTGGCGGTATCTGAGCCGCCCTTACCGGACGCTGCAATCCGGGCTGAACAGCCGCTGGTGGCTGTTCACCGCTGTGGGCGCGGTGTACTATCTGCTGATCATGGCCACGTCGGTGCCTGTGGGCACCCCTATGCCGGACACAGGTGGGCTGATCCGCATCATCCTGGTGCTGATTCTCATGCCGCTGACCTATCTTACCATCTTCCACGCCCTATGGCGGCAGATGCAGACCTATGAGAGCGGCCGGCGGGAGGCGGAGGCCCGGCAGTCCGCACAGGTGTATGCCCTCCAGGTGGATGCCATGCGCCACCAGACCCAGGCCATTCAGGCCAGCGAGGCGGCTCTGATGAGCCTGCGCCACGACATGCGCCACGCCCTCAACAGCGCCGCCGCCCTCATTCAGTCCGGCGATACCGCCCGTGCGCTGGCGTTCATCCAGGACTTCAATCAGGCGGTGGCGGACACCAGCACCACCCGTTGGTGCCAGAATGCCTCCCTGAATGCGGTGCTGGGCTTTTATCTCGGTCCGGCCCAGGCGGAGGGCATCCAGGTGGAGGCCCGCGTGGACATACCGGAGGCCGGCCTGCCGGTGGACGCCCTGGAGCTGTCCATTGTACTTGCCAACGCCATTGAAAACGCCGTCAACGCCTGCCGCCGCCAGCCGCCCGGACAGCCCCGCCGCCTGAGCCTGTCCGCCCAGGTCCGGCCCCAGCTGGCGCTGGAAATCGCCAATACCTTCTCCGGGCAGATCAGCCTTGGTGCCGACGGCCTGCCTGTCACCGGGGAAGAAGGCCACGGCTTTGGTACCCGCAGCATCGCCGCCTTCGCCGAAAGGCATCACGCTTTTCTCCAGTGCGATGCGGAGGGCGGAATATTCCGTCTGCGCCTGCTGATGGGGCCAGAGTACCAGGCCCATGGCGGTAAGTGAGCAAAACAGTATCCGGCTGCCGTCAAACGCAACCAGATATATGGGTTTTGAGCTTCTGAAAACAACAGCATGCCCAGCGGCGGGAATCCTGCCGCTGGGCATGCTGCTTTCATATATGAGGTTCTTTTCATGCTTGAGGAAGCGCACCGGAGGATTCTAAGCCGTCCACAGCGGCATCGCGTCAGACTTCACAGTCCTGTCAAGTCGAAGGCGGGAATGAACCCCTCGCCCGCGGCCTCCAGCTCCTGAACGTAGCCCGCCAGCCCCAGGTTTTCCATATACGCCTTGGCGGCGCGCAGCTCCGACCTGCGCAGAGGCCGTCGGAGCTCCGGGAAGCCGTCCAGCTCCCCCACCGGGGTGTACTGAGCCATCAGGGAGAACAGCACCGCTCCGGGCGGGAAGCTGTCCGCCACCCAGTCCATCACCCGCCTGGCCTCCGGCGCCTGCCCCGGCAGGACCAGGTGCCGGATCAGCACGCCGCTTTTCAGCAGGCCGTTTTCCAGCCGCACCGGCCCCCGCTGGCGGTACATCTCCAAAATCGCCGCCTTTGCCGCCTCCGGGTAGTCCTCCGCACCGGAGTACCGAGCGGCGATTGCCGGGGTGACGTATTTCAGGTCGGGAAGGTACACGTCTACCTTCCCCTCCAGCGCCCGCAGGGTCTCCGCCCGCTCATACCCGCCGCTGTTCCACACCACCGGCAGGCCGCCGGGAACGGGGCGCTCCAGCACCCTTGCCAGCACGTGGGTGAACTGGGTGGGGGTGACCAGCTCGATACACGCCGCGCCCTGGTCCGCCAAGCGCTGAAAGGCGGCGCAGAGCTCGTCCTCTGTCAGCGGCTTTCCGAAATTCTCCCGGCTGATGGAGCGGTTCTGGCAGAATACGCAGCTCAGGGTGCAGCCGGAGAAGAACACCGTCCCCGCTCCGGTTGTGCCGGACAGGCATGGCTCCTCCCAGAGGTGGAGGGCCGCCCGGGCGCACACAGGCACAGAGGGCATCCGGCAGAAGCCCTCGCCGCGGTTTTCGTCCCGCAGGGCCCCGCACCGCCGGGGGCAGAGTTGGCAGATCATTGCCTGGCCGGGCCGTCGGGTCCCAGGTCCCCGGCCTTCCAGTGCTTCCGGCACAGGCCGATGTAGCAGTCGTTGGCCCCCAGCACCACCTGCTCCCCCTCCTTGAGCACCACGCCGTTGGCGTCAAACCGGGCGTTGCAGACGGCCTTTTTGCCGCACCAGCAGATGGTCTTGACCTCCTCGATCACGTCGGCACAGGCCAGCAGGGCCTCCGACCCCGGAAACAGCCGCCCGCTGAAATCCGCCCGCAGGCCGTAGCAGATCACCGGCACGCCCATGTCGTCCACGATTTGAGTTAGGCAGTCCACCTGAGCGCGGGTGAGGAACTGGGCCTCGTCCACGATGACACACTGATAAGCGCGGATGGCCTCCGGGGCCATTTGCTCCAGCTCCTCAAACCAGATGCAGGCGTAGTTCAGCCCGATGCGGGAGTTGACGACACGCTCCCCCTCCCGCTGGTCGATGGCGGGCTTCACCATCAGGGCGCTCTGCCCCCGCTCCTCGTAGTTGTAGCGCACCATCAGCGCGTTTGCCGACTTGCTGGACCCCATCACGCCGTAGCGGAAATACAGCTTTGCCATGTCATGCTCCTCCGTTCAATCTCTCTTTTGCCAGCCGCAGCGCCCCGTCGAAGGCGTTGGGGACGGCGTATTTCTGCTCCAGCTCGGCCCCGCTGGCCCACACCCAGCCGGGAGGCAGCCTGTCCGACTCAGCTTCCGCCGTCCGCAGCGTCATATGCCATTCAATATGGGTGAAGATATGCTTGGCCTGTCCGGCGTACCCGCCGGAGGAGGCCGCAATGCCCCAGTCTGCCGGAAGGGGGCCGCCCCCCGACTCGTTGGGGAACTCCCACAGCCCTGCCAGCAGCCCCCGCGCCGGGCGGCGGCGCAGGGCCACGGTATTTCCCCGGAAAACCAGCCACACAGTGCGCATCTCCACCCGCCGGGGCTTTTTGGGCGCTTTCACCGGCAGCTCGGCGACGCGCTCCTGGGCCAGGGCGGCGCAGAAGCCTTTGGCCGGGCACCGCCCGCACAGCGGCGCGCCGTTGGGCAGGCACACCGTAGCCCCCAGCTCCATCAGGGCCTGGTTGAACGCCCCCGCCGCGTCAACGGGGATGACCGTCTCCAGGGCCTGGGTCACTTTTTTCTTCATCTGGGGGGTGGAGACATCCCCGTCGTCCCCTGCGATTCGGGCGTACACCCGCAGGACGTTGCCGTCCACAGCGGGGACGGCCTGCCCAAAGGCGATGGAGCAGACGGCTCCGGCGGTGTAGTCCCCCACGCCGGGCAGGGCGCGGACAGCGGCGTAGTCCGAGGGAAAGGTTCCCCCGCAGTCCTCCACGATGACCTTGGCCGCCTTTTGCAGGTTCCGGGCCCTGGAATAGTACCCCAGCCCCTGCCACAGCTTCATCAGCCGCTCCTCCGGGAGGGCGGCCAGGGCGGACACGTCCGGGGCCTCCTCCAAAAACCGCCGGTAGTACCCCAGCACCGCCGCCACCCTGGTCTGCTGGAGCATGATCTCCGACAGCCAGACGTGGTAGGGGGTGGGGTCGTCCCGCCAGGGCAGACGCCGGGCGTTGTCCCGGAACCACTCCAGCAGGGGGATGGGCAGTTGTTCCAATGCGTCCACGGCGGACCCTCCTGATTCGGTAAGATAGTCCATTTTACCACGGAAGCCGGAATTCATCAAGCCTTGACAGAGATGCTTCTCTTCCCTATAATAAGCAGAACTGAATGAGGAGGAGCGCTTACATGACAAACAAGGACATTTTGGATACCGCCCTGCGGCAGTCGGCCATCGACCTGGGCTGCAAACCGGAGGACTTCCTGCGCACCGACAGCGTGGTGGCCGCCTCGCGGGCGGACCCGCGGGCCAGGAAGTATCTGGAGCTTCCCTTTTCCTGCAATCTGGTCTCTTACGGAAACAATGTGGTGGCCTCGGTGGGGGAAGCATACCGGGACCTTGTGTCCGCCTACATCGGCCGCTTCCCGCCGGAGCACTGCTTTGAGACGCCCAACCTGCATGTTTTGGACGACGCCCTGCAAAAGGTGGGCCAGAGGATCTGCTTCATGGCGGAATATTTTCTGCCGGATTTGTCGTCGCTGAAATCCATACGCTGCTGGGAATATGAGCTGCGGCTGCTGGGCCCGGCGGATTTCGGCCCGCTTTACACTGACCAGTGGAGCAACGCCCTGTGCGAAAAGCGCAAAGAGCTGGACGTGCTGGGCGTCGGAGCCTATGACGGGGAAACCCTGGTGGGCTTTGCCGCCTGCTCCGCCGACTGCGAGGATATGTGGCAGATCGGCGTGGACGTGCTGCCGGAGTACCGCCGCGAGGGCATCGCCTCCGCCCTCACCTCCCGGCTGGCGCAGGAAATTCTGGAGCGGGGCAAGGTACCCTTCTACTGCGCCGCCTGGTGCAACGTGAGGTCGGTGCGCAATGCCCTCAGGAGCGGATTCCGCCCCGCCTGGGTGGAGATGACGGCAAGGTCCATCGCCCATGTGGAGAAAATGAACGCCGGGGAGAAGGTCTGACCCCGGAACAAAAGGATCGCCCTGCCAAAAGGGCGTTGCCATAAGAAAACATGAGAAAACCAAGGAATCGCTGATTAAAGCGCACAAAAGGCAGGTATATAGTAAAAAACAATGGTAAATGTCGAATTTATGGTCGCATTGAGGGCAATATTCTCGCCCTTCTAACCCTATTCCAGCCCAGAGGGCGCAAAAAGCCTAGGCGGGGTATAGTGTACCGCCCGCCTTGGCAAGCATATATAGGTTTGCACTGGCAAAAAGCACGTGCAATCGGTTGAGATTTTTTCTCAGTCCCCGGTAAACAGTCTTTCGGAACCCGAAGATGTTCTTCACGACTCGGTAGGGATGCTCCACTTTGCAGCGCACAGAGGATTTGCGGTTTTCAATGTACCGCTCCCAGTCAATGGCGTTGTCCGAAATCCTGGGCAGCTTGCCCGGCCGGCGGTTGATGTGAAATTCGATTGCGGAAAACTGGGGGGCATGTTTGATTTCATCCCGTTTCTTTTCCGCATTCTTGGTGGAGCTGGGTGCACTGATGAGTGTGGCGTCCACGATGCTGCCGCCTCGCATCATCCGACCAGCCTGTTCCAGGCAGCGGTTGATTGCATCAAAAAACAGCTTCCCAAGCCTGCCTTCGTCCTGCCCATCCCCCACCCGGACCAGCGGCGGGTGTTTGCCTATCTTCAAAAGAGAGGCATCGCCCCCCAGGTGATCCGGGGCTTCATCGAATCCGGCTTGCTGTATGAGGACAGCCTGCACCACAACTGCATGGTCATCGTTTTTCTCATCACTGCTGGGGGCTTTGAACTCCTCCGCAGCCTTCTCGCTGCCGAAGATGGCGGTGTAAGTGACAACAGCGCAGTTGGCCTTGGACACCTCGCCGGTGTAGTTGGCACTGACTGTGTAGCTGGTGGCGTACCGGCTGGTGGCGGTCCCGGTGTAGCTGGCGGTGGCAGTGTAGCGGGTGACAGGATTTCCCTTTCCGTCCACGTCCATAGATTCGCTCCATTTCACATCCCCCAGGGTCAGGGTCTTACCCTTGTCCTCAATGGTCTTGGGAATGAGCGAGATGTCCGCCTCAGACAGATTGGGATAGCTGCGGCTGGCGGAGAGGGTGCTGGTCTTGGTGGCGTAGCCGTCCGTGGTGACCTGGACACTGGTGTGATCCAGCCGCAGGACGCCAACGTAGCCGTCCTCAGTGGTTACCTCCATCTCCGCGTCCAGCCGCTGGAGGATGGCCTCCAGGTTGTTGGTATCGCTGGCCTGGGTGACCGTCTCGGTGTGGGTCTGGATGTCCACGCCCACCTCGTCCTTCCGGGTCATGTCCAACAGGTAGTACCTCCGGCCATTGCGAACGAAGTCCTCGGTGGGGATGAGGCTGGGATCGTCCGCCAGGGAGAGCTGATAGGTCTTGTTGATCCGCAGTTCGTCAAAGTCGCCATAGGTGTATTCCTCTACGGATATGGGGTAGTAGCTGGCGCTCTGGCCTGTGTTGGAAGCATCTGCAGCCAGGGCGGTGGCACTCCCGGCCATAACGAGGGCCAGGGCGCACAGGATCGTTAGAATGCGTTTCATAAGATAATTCCTCCATTTTTTCATTTATTTTGAGCCTGGATGATGTTATCTGGCTGCGGTCTGATGCTGCTCCCCCCTTTCTCTGGCCCGGCCTCGCTGCTGCAGGCACTCATTCCAGTCCTTCCCCTGGGTGGGCGTTCGGGTGGACACCGCATAGCCCTTCTGCCCATACTCCGCCTGGAATTTCTCTGTAGCCTCCCGGCCTGGACCGTCATTGTCCAGACACAGAACGATCCGCTTCAGGTGCGGATTCTCCCGCAGGTAGGTGTCCAGTGGGCCTTGGTACAGGCCGCACAGGGCCACGGCATTGCTCCGCACCTGCCGGTGCAGGGTGCAGAAGCTCATCAGGTCGATGGGGGCCTCGAATACCGCCCCCCAATTCAGGGCGGGGTCGCAGGGCAGCCGGAAGGCCACGCTCTTGTCGCTGCCCACCGCATTCCCCTTGAAGCCGGAGCCGTTCAGGTCGTAGGTGCCGCGCTTGCTGGCGAACACTGGCTTGCCGCTGCCGTCCCGGCCTACGAACACGCAGCAAGAACGGCAGGCTCATGATGAAAATTTATATTACGGGAGACCTCCACGGAGATCTCCGGCGTTTCCAGCCGAAGGTCTTCTACGAGCAGGAGTCTCTTACAAAAGAGGACATCGTTCTGGTGTGCGGAGACTTCGGCTGCGTGTGGCACGGCGATAAACGGGACGATGAGGGTCTGGACTGGCTGGAGGGACGTCCCTTCACCACAGCCTTCGTGACCGGGAATCATGAAAACTGCGATGCACTGCGGAAGTACCCCCTGGAGGAGTGGAGGGGTGGAAACATCAGGCGAATCCGCCCCTCGGTGATCCTGCTGGAACGAGGACAGATATTCAGCCTGTACAGGAAACGGTTCTTCACCATGGGCGGGGCCAGTAGCCATGACATCCAGGACGGCATCCTGGAACTGGACGATCCTCTGGTCAAGAAAAAACGCAGGCAGTTGGATGCCAGGGGCGTGATGTACCGAATCAACCACCTGTCCTGGTGGAAGGAGGAAGTGTCGGAAACTGTGACCGGCGCACCGCAGCGGATACATTTGAGGTACAAGGTATCTGCCCTGCGGTTCTTTCCGGCCAGCCGGTGCAGGTCTCCTTCGCAGCAGGCACAGCGCAGGTACGGCTTCAAACGGAGGACCGGACGGTCCTTGGGTGGCGCATAGCCAGCTGTTTTCTCCTGGATCGTTCGCTGGACGGCTTGGGTGAGCTTGCGGCCCGTGCGGGCAGTCTCGCGCTCCAGGTGTGCCTTGATCCGCTGGAAAAGTTCCTCCGAGATCTGGAAGGCCAGGGTTCGGGTGTTGTTGTTTGTCATGGTGATGTTCCCTCTATTTTCTTTCATTTTGAAGTATTCGGTGAGCAGCTCGGTGATGTACTGCGCGGTGGTCAGGCCAGCCGCCTCTCTGGCCTCAGAAATTTTCTGATGCAGGTCGAGGCTGATTTGTGCGCAGAGGTTCTTTGTGGTGGCCATATGTCATTCTCCTTTCCGCTGATTGCAACGCAAGTATAGCTGAAAGGCATTGAGAAAGCTATTACCATTACCACCAAGGAACCAGAGACAAACCAAGCATAACCACCAATGTGAACAGATCGGATAATGAAAAAGCCGCC
>CATKZW010000048.1 GCA_949841465.1 uncultured Oscillospiraceae bacterium | reverse complement strand
TAGAGCGTCTTTTTGGCTGGCTCGACAAATTCCGCAGACTTTGGAAAAATTGTGAACGCAAACTCTTTATTTCTGCTCAGATTCTTACTTTTGCCCTCATTGCCATCCTTATTAGAAGATTTTAAACGGGCTCTTAGGCCACTGCATAGGCACCAAAGGTCTGCTGCGCTGCCGCTCCCCGCCATGCTCCGAAAATTTGAAATCCGACACTTCATCAAATTTTTGGGGGGTTTACCGTGATAAGAAAGCAATTTTACATAGTCCATCAAAAAAATATTTTTAATCCGCCGAATGGGCCGGCTGTTTACCTTTTATTGTTAGCTCCAGAGAGTGATGGAAGGGGGCCAGAGTATGACCCCAACTGAACGCCGGCAAAGGCTGCTGGAAGTGCTGTGTATAAGGCGGCACGATACCTGCGACAATCTGGCGCATGAGTTTCATGTTGCTAATTCGACAATCCGCCGCGATTTAGAGATCCTTACCTGTTCATATCCCATTGAGACGGTGCGGGGTCGCTACGGCGGCTGGGGCAGGGTTACGGATGGATACTATCTCTATCGCAAGGCGCTTACTCCCAAACAGGCTGCACTTCTTCAAAGGCTGAGAGATCAGCTGGACGGAGACGACCTTATTGTACTTAACAGCATCCTGATTCAGTTCACTTTCTGAAAGCTCTGATCTTCTGCACCTTGATAAACAGTGGGACAAGCTCCCGCTCATAGTCAGTATGCAAGTAAGACTTTGCTGCGGCATGGCTTGGACGCATGGACTGCCTGCGGAACAGGGATGCAGGGAAGGAGGCGAGACCGCATCCTCTGTTCCGTCAAAGCGATCATATCAAAGGTACGAGCGGAACCCCAAGGCCATTGACCGGCGCAGGCAGTGCCCGAAGCGCAGTGAAGCAATCGCATGGTCCCGTACCTCAGGGTTAAAGGGGGATACTGTGGGAACGGTCTGGGCAGCTTCGTCAACTGCCGCCGCCGTCTGATGGTATCGCGCTTCCGGTTTGCCGCTGGAAGGCTTGCATACTCCCGTGCCGGGGGGTGAGCAGTAGGGCGGTCCTGCCGCCTGAGAATACGGCACAATAAAATATAACATAGTGTTGTGCGGGTAGAGCCATCGCCGGAGTCAGATAGATATCTGGATAGAAAACGAGATCTGATGGTGGTTTTCCCGCACAAAATTATTGTTAAAATATCTGAAAAATCTGCTAATCACACATTGCTCATATGGTGAAGTGCTGATCTACAATTTACTGTATAGATTCAATGTTATAATAAGGGGGCATTAAATTGGAACAGAGCGTTGACAAAGTGCCGATTCACTTGAAAATGACCTTAACTATTAGGGAAGCTGCAGAATACAGCAATATCGGAATCAACAAAATTGACAGTATGTTGCGTATGCCTAATTGTCCGTTTGTTCTTTTTGTTGGTTCAAAAAAGTCAGTAAAACGCAAGGCATTTGAGGACTATATCGGACAGAAACTCATAATATGACCTATTAAAAAGAGCGGCAAAATAACGCTTGAGAAAGAGGGCGGTATCTGCTATACTCATGGTGTAGTAGTGCGCTCTCTTTCTTTGCGAGAAAGGAGCCGAATCGTGGGAAAGAACTTAAAAGGCAAAGAATGTGGTAAAGGAATTTGCCAGAGAAAGGACGGGTTATACTTAGCACGATTTGTTGACAAGGCAGGGAAAAGGCATGATAAATGTTTCCGAAAGCTTTCAGCGGCCAGAAACTGGCTGGAGGAAGCACGGGTCTTCGACAGGCAGGGAGGGCAGAGTGCTGAGCCGCGTGAAGAAAACTTCGCGTCACCTGATATGACGGTAGACGCATGGTTTGAGTTTTGGATTGAGAACATTGTAGGTGATTTGGCCCCTAATACTCGTCGAAACTACCGTGAAAGGTATGTAAACAACGTTCAGTCGGTAATTGGCAAGATGTTTCTGCGGGATGTGCGACCCATGCACTGCAAGAAAATTCTGATTGGAATGGATGCCGATTACGCAGGCTCAACTATCCGACAAACCTATATCGCAATGGGTACTATGTTTCGTTCTGCTGTGATGAATGGTATGATCCCTAAACATCCTATGGACGGGGTTAGATACACCAAGCCGGTACGCGTTCCCAGCGATATCAACTATCTCACGGTTGAAGAACAGGAAAAGTTTTTGGAAGCGGCAAAAGGGTCACACAATTATTACCAGTATGCACTTATTTTGGAGACCGGGCTGCGTACTGGTGAGATGATTGGTTTGACTTGGGAGTGCATCGACTGGGAAAAGAGGACGCTCACAGTAAACAAGACTTTGGAGTTCCGGCACAAGCAGACAGAATGGAGAGCAGGGCCACCCAAAACAGTTACCAGTTACCGCACAATCCCACTTACGAATAGAGCATATGACATCCTCTTAGCGGTTCGCGCATCCAAGGAATTTCGGAAACAATCTCCACTGCTGAATCAGACACTGACCTATGTTGATCGGCGCACTGGACAAAATAGTACGTTGGTTATGACAGATTTGGTCTTTATCAATTTTCGGACAGGGGAACCCAGCAAAAATAGCAGCTATGACACCATCTTTACAAAATTTGCGATGAGAACGGAATCAAACGCTTCTGTATGCACGCGCTGAGACATACCTACGCCACCCGTGCAATCGAGAGCGGAATGCAGCCGAAGGTACTTCAGAAGCTATTGGGTCACGCCAGTATCCAGACCACCATGGATAAATATGTGCATGTGACAGCTGACTCACTGACCGCCGGTGTACGGCAATTTGAGGCCAGCAGAATGTAACTGCACATAAGTCAATGGCAAAATGGTGAAGAAATGGTACAGTAAATGGTGAGGCTCTAAAGGAGCAAAACCTGGAAACCATTGATAAATCAGGACTTTTCAAGGAGATGTAAAGCAATATGAAATTAGGAATTGTGGGGCTTCCAAATGTCGGGAAGTCCACCCTGTTCAACGCCATCACCAACGCCGGCGCGGAGAGCGCCAACTATCCCTTCTGCACCATCGACCCCAACGTGGGCACGGTGGCCGTACCGGACAGCCGCCTGGACTGGCTCAGCGATTTCTACAAGCCCAAGAAAACCACCCCCGCCGTGGTGGAATTTGTGGACATCGCCGGGCTGGTGAAGGGGGCCTCCAAGGGGGAGGGGCTGGGCAACAAGTTCTTGGCCAATATCCGGGAGTGCGCCGCCATCGTCCACGTGGTGCGATGCTTTGACGACGAGAACGTCATCCACGTGGAGGGCTCCACCGACCCCATCCGGGACATGGACATTATCGACCTGGAGCTCATTATGGCGGACGTTGAGATGACCGACCGCCGCATCGACAAGGCCCGCAAGGCGGCAAAGGCCGACAAAAAGTTCAACCATGAGGCGGAGGTATTCGAGGGCCTGCGAGACTGGCTCAACGACGGCAAATCCGCCCGGTCCTACCTGGCCGAGGTGGACAAGGAGGATGCCGCGCTCATCGCCACCAGTGAGCTGCTGTCCCTCAAGCAGGTGATCTACGCCGCCAACCTGGACGAGGACGGCTTTGCCGACCCGGCGGGCGTGCCTTATTACAATCAGGTGTCCCAGCGGGCCGCCGCTGAGGGCGCCCAGGTGATCCCGGTGTGTGCTAAGCTGGAGGCGGAGATTGCCGAGCTGCCCGCCGATGAGAAGGCTATGTTCCTGGAGGATCTGGGCATTCAGGAATCAGGCCTGGACCGGCTCATCCGCGCCAGCTACACCCTGCTGGGGCTGATCTCCTTCCTCACCTCCGGCGAGGACGAGTGCCGGGCCTGGACCATCACCCGGGGCACCAAGGCCCCACAGGCGGCGGGCAGGATTCACAGTGACTTTGAACGGGGCTTCATCCGGGCGGAGACCATCGCCTTTGAGGATTTGAAGGCCTGCGGAACCATGGCCGCCGCCCGGGAGAAGGGCCTCATCCGCTCCGAGGGCAAGGAGTATGTGGTGCAGGACGGGGATATCATCCTGTTCCGCTTCAATGTGTGACCGAAAATGGCAGCCGCCCGTCAAGGGCGGCTGCTTTGTGCGTATCCCACGCTTTGAGACAAGCGCGTGGAGCGCGCTTGCCCGCCGGCCGCGTTTTGCCCGCGCCCCCGCCCCGTCACCCGCCCTTGACTTTTTTCGGCCGCAGGAGTAAAATGGAAAATCAAAACGACCGGCAGGCCGGGCGAGGATGCCCAGGGCAACGGGGCCGTCCCTGCGGCAAAGGGAGGAATTTATGTGGCAAGCGGCACGAAATTTATCTTTGTCACCGGCGGCGTGGTGTCCGGGCTGGGCAAGGGCATCACGGCAGCATCCCTGGGGCGGCTGCTGAAGCAGCGGGGCCTGCGGGTGGGGGTGCAGAAGCTGGACCCCTATTTAAATGTGGACCCCGGGACCATGAGCCCTTACCAGCACGGCGAGGTGTTCGTCACTGACGACGGGGCGGAAACCGACCTGGACCTGGGGCACTACGAGCGGTTCATTGACGAGAACCTGACCTATAATTCCTCTGTGTCCGCCGGAAGGGTGTACTGGAATGTGCTGAACCGGGAGCGGGCCGGGGACTACCTGGGGGGCACGGTGCAGATCATCCCCCACATCACCGACGAGATCAAGCGGCACATCTACTCCCTGGAGGGCCCGGATGTGGACGCGGCCATCGTGGAAATCGGCGGCACCGTGGGCGACATCGAGTCCCAGCCCTTTCTGGAGGCCATCCGGCAGGTGGCGGCGGAACGGGGACGGAACAACGTCATGTTCATCCATGTCTCCCTCATCGTGTCCATCCCCGGCTCCGGCGAACTGAAGTCCAAACCCACTCAGCATTCCGCCAAAGAGTTATTGTCGCTCGGAATTCAACCTGATGTAATTATGTGTCGGAGCGACTATCCCATCCCCAAAGAGATTTTGGATAAGATTTCCCTGTTCTGCAGCATCCCGGCGGACCACGCCATCCCCAACCTGACCGCCGACCTGCTGTATGAGGTGCCTCTCATGCTGGAGCGGGAGGGGCTGGCCGACGTGGTGGTGCGGCAGCTGGGGCTGATCTGCCACATGCCGGACCTGACTGAGTGGGCCACCATGGTCCACCGGGCCAGGCACCCCAAGGGGACGGTGACCATCGCGCTGGTGGGCAAATACGTGGGGCTGCACGACGCCTATTTGTCGGTGGTGGAGGCGCTGACCCACGGCGGCATTGAGAACGACGTGTCCGTGGAGGTCCGCTGGGTGAACTCCGAGGAGGTCACGCCGGAGACGGCGGACGCCCTGCTGGGCGGTGCCCAGGGCATTCTGGTGCCCGGCGGCTTTGGAGATCGGGGCGTCGAGGGGAAGATCGAGGCCATCCGCTACGCCCGGGAGAATAAGGTCCCCTTCCTGGGCATCTGCCTGGGGATGCAGATGGCGGTGGTGGAATACGCCCGGAACGTGTGCGGTCTGGCTGGCGCCCATTCCTCCGAGCTGGACCCCAAGACTCCCTATCCCGTCATTGACCTCATGCCCGATCAGGTGGGGGTGACGGCCAAAGGGGGCACCATGCGGCTGGGCAGCTATCCATGCCGGCTGGCGGAGGGTTCGCTGGCGGCGGCCGTTTACGGGACCCAAGAGATTGACGAGCGCCACCGCCACCGCTATGAATTTAACAACGACTACCGGGAAATTCTAACCAAGGCGGGGCTGGTGCTGTCCGGCCTGTCCCCAGACGGACGGCTGGTGGAGATGATCGAGCTTTCCGGGCACCCATGGTTTGCGGCGGGTCAGTTCCACCCGGAGCTGAAATCCCGGCCCAACCGGGCGCATCCTTTGTTTCGGGAGTTTGTCGGCGCGGCAAAAAAGCAGAAGATGTAGTGTTCATATACCCCTGCTATGGCAATATAATGGAAGGCAATCTTATCATTAATACGAAATGGAGGAATTTCGATGTGCACTGCGGCCACTTACCGGACACGCGACTTTTACTTTGGAAGAACGCTGGATTATGACTACTCCTACGGCGAAGAAATTACTGTCATGCCCCGTGGCTGGCCCTTCCGGTTCCGGACGGGAGAAACGCTGGAGCGGCACTACGCCATAATCGGCATGGCCCACGTGGCGGACGGCTATCCCCTGTATTACGACGCGGTGAACGAAAAAGGGCTGGGTATGGCCGGGCTGAATTTTGTGGGCAATGCAGTCTACCATGAGCCTGACCCGGAGCGGAGCAATGTGGAGACCTTCGAGTTCATCCCCTGGATTCTCGGCCGCTGCGCCACGGTGGAGGAGGCCCGGGCGCAGCTCGGGCGGCTGAACCTGACGGGCGGGGCTTTTAACGCCGCGCTGCCCGCAGCTCAGCTCCACTGGATCATCGCGGACAAAAGCGGGGCTATTGTGGTGGAATCGGTGAAGGGCGGCCTGCGCGTGTATGACAACCCGGCAGGCGTGCTGGCCAATAACCCGCCCTTTGATGAGCAGATGTTCAACCTGAACAACTATATGGCCCTGTCCCCCTGCCAGCCCCAAAACCATTTCTCCAGCCAGCTGAACCTGTCGCTATACAGCCGCGGGATGGGTGCGCTGGGCCTGCCTGGGGATTTGTCCTCCCAGTCCCGGTTTGTCCGCGCGGCGTTTGTGAGGCTCAACTCCCTTTCCGGGGACTCGGAGGAGGAGAGCGTCAGCCAGTTCTTTCATATCCTGAACAGCGTGGACCAGCAGCGGGGCTGCTGCGAGGTGGAGCCCGGCGCGTATGAGTACACCATCTATACCTCCTGCTGCAACGCGGACCGGGGGATCTACTACTACACCACCTACAACAACCACCAGATCAGCGCGGTGGATCTGCACCGGACGGCCCTGGACAGCGCAGATTTGATCCGGTATCCTCTGGTCACCGGGGAGCAGATTCGGTTTCAAAACTAAGGAAGGGCTGATTAAATCGACAAGAGCGATTTGCGAGAGATTTTACGCCACAATGTCTGTCAATACAATATCAGAGGTTCTTCCCCTGGCTTTGTCATTTGGCTCCGGCCGTTAAAATATCCGCCGTCTTCAATGACAAAAGAGCTGACGGTTACGTTGCCCGTGATGCTCCCTGTCATTTCAAGGCGCAGGCACTTCTTTGCAATGATGTCCCCTTCCACGCATCCGGCAACGTAGACGGAATCTGCCTGAATGGGCCCCCTTACGATACCGCTGCCTGCTACGGTCACGGCGCCCTTTAGGATTATTTTGCCTGTAACGGCCCCTTCCACCAACACGGCCCCGGTCCCGCGCAAATCGCCGGCCGCGGTGATATCCTTTGCAATGACTGCGGTGTCCGTGTGCTGTGCCTGCGGCCCACTTGATTCAGGCGGATAATTGTTTGTCTGTCCCTTATCGTAACTCATCAAGTCCATCTCCAGTCCCATAATTTTACAGATTTCTGCAGGGTGAAATAAGCTTCAACTCCTGTGGGTAAGAAATGAAGGCTCCGCAATGCAATGACATTGCGGAACCTTCATTTATGTTCCGTTCAAAAGGCGCTCAGTTCTTCAAACCCTCCGCCCAGGCGGAGTACCGCGCCACCTTGTCGGCGCAGTCGGCCTGGCTGGCGCCCTGAGCGAGTATGTAGACCTTCACCTTGGGCTCGGTGCCGGAGGGGCGGACGATGACAGAGGTGCCGTCGGCCAGCTCGTAGCGCAGCACGTTGGAGCCGGACAGCTCCATTGCGGTCTTTTCGCCGGTGGCGGCGTCCACCACGCTGCCGTCCTTGTAATCCTTCCAGAGCTTGACGGTCTCGCCGCCGATCTCCTTGGGCGGGTTGGTGCGCAGATTGGCCATCAGGTCGGCCATCTTCTTCAGCCCGTCCAGGCCGGGCATCACCAGGTTCATGGTGCGCTCACCGTAGTTGCCGTACTTCTCGTACAGGGCCAGCAGAGCGTCGTACAGGGTCATGCCCTTGCCGGCGTAGTAGGCGGCCATCTCGGTCATGGCCACGGCGGCGGTCACCGCATCCTTATCCCGGACGTAGTCGCCCAGCATGTAGCCGTAGCTCTCCTCATAGGACATGATGACATTGCCCTCGCCGGAGCCCTCAAGCTGGTCCTTCTTCTGGGCCAGGAACTTGAAGCCGGTGAAGGTGTCGAAGCACTGCAAACCGTTGACCTCGGCCACCTTGCGGGCCATCTCGGTGGTGACGATGGTTTTGAGGGCCGCGGGGTTCTTGGGCATCTTGCCGGTGCGCTGCTTGGCCCCGATGAGGTAGTCCAGCAGCAGCACGCCGGTCTGGTTGCCGGTGAGCACCTTGAATTCACCGTCGGAGGTGCGCACCATCAGGCCCACCCGGTCGGCGTCGGGGTCGGAGCCCAGGATGAAGTCCGCGCCCTCCTTGTTGGCCAGGTCCACCGCCAGGTAGAAGCCCTCGGGGTTCTCCGGGTTGGGGGAGGCCACGGTGGGGAAGTTGCCGTCGATGACCATCTGCTCGGGCACGCAGATGACATGCTTCATACCCAGACGCTTCAGAGCCTCCGGAATCAGCTTGTGGCCGGTGCCGTGGAAGGGGGTGTACACCATCTTGAAGGTGTCCGCCACCGCGTCCACCGCCGCCTGGTCGTTGACCTGCTCCATCACGTTTTTCAGGAACTTCTCGTCAGTCTCCTCGCCCATGATGGTGATGAGGCCGTCGGCCACCGCCTTGTCGTAGTCGGCCACGGTCACGTCGAACACGTCGGACTCCCGCATGATCTTGGCCACCTCGTCGGCGTGGTTGGGGGGGAGCTGGGCGCCGTCGGACCAGTACACCTTATAGCCGTTGTACTCCTTGGGGTTGTGGCTGGCGGTGATGTTGATGCCGGCGATGCAGCCGTACTCCCGGATGGCGAAGGACAGCTCGGGGGTGGGGCGCAGGGACTCAAACAGCCGCACAGGGATGCCCGCCGCGGCCATGATGCAGGCGGCCTCACGGGCGAAGGCGTCGGAGTTGTTCCGGCAGTCGAAGCAAATGGCCACACCCTTCTTGACCGACTCCGGACCCTCGTTCAGGATCACCTTGGCAAAGGCCTGGGTGGCGTGGCGGATGACGTGGATGTTCATGCGGTACAGGCCCACGCCCATGGTGCCCCGCAGGCCGGCGGTGCCGAACTCCAGCTGGGAAAAGAAGCGGGACTCGATCTCCTTCTCGTCCCCGGCGACGGCGGTCAGCTCCGCCTTCTCCGCCTCGCTCAGCGCAGGGGCGTTCAGCCACTGCTCATAGTTTGCTTTGTAGTCCATTGGTCCATTCCTCCTGATTATGATAAATTTGGTTAAAACGCAAAATTGCCGTCCACAAACACGGGGATTTCCTTCCCGTCCTGCGTGGCGCCCACGATGGACAGATCCCGGGTGCCCACCATGAAGTCCACATGGGTCATGGAGCGGTTCAACCCCGCGGCCTTCTGCTCCTCCTCGGACATGTCCTCGCCGCCCCTGACGCAGCTGGGATACGCCTCGCCGAAGGCCAGGTGGCAGGAGGCGTTCTCGTCGAACAGGGTGTTGAAGAACAGGATGCCCGTATTGCGGATGGGGGAATCGTAGGGCACCAGGGCCACCTCGCCAAGATAGCGGGCCCCCTCGTCGATGTCGATGGCGCGGCGGAGGAACTCCTCCCCCTCCCCGGCGTGAACGTCCACGATGCGGCCATCCTTGAAGTCCAGGTAGAAATCCCGGATCAGGTTGCCGTCCATGGCCAGGGGCAGGGCGGCGTATACCCGGCCGTCCACCCCGTCCCAGCGGGGGGCGGTGAAGATCTCCTCGGTGGGGATGTTGGCCACAAACTCCACTCCCTCGGGGGTGAAGTCACTGCCCCCCGCCCACACGTGGTTGTCCGGCAGGCGGATGGTCAGGTTGGTGCCCAGGGAGTTGGTGTAGCGCAGGATCTGGAACTGGTAGTCGTTCAGCGCCTTTGCCCGCCGGGCGGTGGCATGGACGTGCTCCTTCCACCGCTCCACGGCCTTGCCGTCCCCGGTGATGCGGCAGACGGAGAAGATGGCGTCCCACAGCGCGTCCATGGCCTCTTCACCCTTCTTGTCCGGGAACACCTTTTCCGCCCAGGCCAAAGTGGGGTAGGAGCCCACGCACCATTGGAACTTATTGGCGGTGAGGGCATCGAAATAGGGCCTGGTTGGGGGGCCGGAGGCCTTCCGGCGGGCCTGGATGCGGGCGGGGTCTACGCCCTTCAACAGCTCCGGGTTGGAGCCGGTGAAGGACAGCCGGGGGCTTTTCTGCTCCAGAAACCAGTCCACCCGGGCCTTCATATAGCTGGGGTACTCCTCAAACACGGCCGCGTCCGCCCGTAAGAACCCTTCCCGGGTGATGAAATCGTCCCCGTAGTAAGTCACCACGTTCCGGGCTCCGCAGTCGTAGCAGGCGGACACACACTTGCGGGTGAGGGCGGCGTATTCGATGTTGCTCTCGATGCTGGGGGTCTGCCCCGGCTGGACGTTCAGGCCCACCTCCACCAGCAGGTGGGCGTATTCGTTGAGCTTTGCCTCAAAATCTGGAACCATTGGTATCGTCTCCTGTCTGTTAAACTAACGCTATCGCGCTTTTTCCATGACCAAAAACTCGTAGACGCCGCCGTTGGAGCTTTGCTGAATCACTTTGACATCCCGAAAGCCGCAGGAGCGGTATACCTTGACCGCCCTTTGGTTGAACACGGCGACGTGCATAACCAGCTTGTCAAATTGATAATGCCCGTCAATAAAGCTCACGGCCTGGTCTACGAACCCTTTCCCCACGCCTTTTCCGCACAGGTCGGGCCTCAGTCCCAGCCCGATCTCAATGGCCGGGCCGTCCTGAATCACGCAGAAAAAACCGGCAAGCGCGCCATCGGCCATCGCCTGGTAGTGGTCGTTTGCGTTTCGCAGGCCCTCGTCAATAAATTCCTCGTAGTCCTCCAAATCGGCGGTCATATCGTAAAAGGAATACACGCCGTCGTATTTCCAGCGGTTCGCGATGACAAGGGCGTTGTCCTGGCTGAGCGGTTGGAACGCAAATGTCACGGGCGCTGCCACCTCCCTGCGCTGGGCAGTTTGCCGGGAAACCCCCGGCGCTGTCCGGCAATATATGGGCATTATATCATATCTTTCCCAGAAACACAATTCGAATTGCATTTTTTTCTATGGCGGTATATAATGGCTTATCTTTTGTTGAGTAAAGGAGTAAAGTCTATGCTGACCACTGTCATTCCCCAGGGGTACGCCCCCCTGTTGAACCTGTACGACACTCAAAAGGCCATCGGCCTGCTTAAGCGCCTCTTTGAGGACGATCTGGGCGGGGCGCTGAACCTGCGCCGCGTGTCCGCGCCGCTGTTCGTGGAGGCGTCCACCGGCCTGAACGACGATTTGAACGGCGTGGAGCGGGCGGTGTCCTTCGATGTGCCCGACGCCGGGCGGGACGCCCAGGTGGTCCACTCCCTGGCCAAGTGGAAGCGCATGGCCCTGCACCGCTACCAGTTCTCGGTGGGCGAGGGGCTGTACACCGACATGAACGCCATCCGCCGGGACGAGGAGCTGGACAATCTCCACTCCGTCTACGTGGACCAGTGGGACTGGGAGAAGGTCATCGCCCCCCGGGATCGTAACGCGGACTACTTAAAGTCGGTGGTGCAGACCATCGTCGCCGCCCTGGCCAACACCCAGCAGACCCTGCGCTCGGTGTACCCCCAGCTGACCACCTTGCCCCTCATCGACCGGGAGGTGTCCTTTGTCACCGCCCAGGAGCTGGAGGACCGGTGGCCGGAGCTGTCCCCCAAGGAGCGGGAGGACGCCTGGGTGAAGGACCACCCCACCACCTTCCTCATGGGCATCGGCGGGGCGCTGAAGTCGGGCAGCCCCCACGACGGCCGGGCCCCAGACTACGACGACTGGGCCCTGAACGGGGACATCCTGCTGTGGAACTCCCTGCTGGGCCACGCCTTTGAGATCTCCTCCATGGGCATCCGAGTGAGCCCGGAATCCCTGGACAAACAGCTCTCCATTTCCGGGCACGATGAGCGCCGGGAGCTGTCCTTCCACAAGATGCTGCTGGCGGGGGAGCTGCCCCTGACCATCGGCGGCGGCATCGGCCAGAGCCGGGTGTCCATGTACCTGCTGGGCAAGGCCCACATCGGCGAGGTGCAGGCGTCCATCTGGGACCCCCGGACGCTGGAGGCCTGCCGGGAGGCGGGCGTGATCCTGCTGTAAGCGCAAAGCGGCCCCGCTCGATTTGAGCGGGGCCGTTCCTTTTACGCCTTTTTGCCGAAATCAGGCGCGAAAATCTTGTTGTCCACCGCGAAAATGATGACCATAGCCACGCCGCCGGTGACCACAGAGACGACAATGCCGCTGATCGTATTGCGCAGGGCCTCATTGGAGATGAGCGCCACAGTCACAGGATTCCAGATACAGGTGAACAGGTTCATCACCAGGAACACCCCGATGGTAGCGATGCCGTGGGCGGCGATTTGGACGCCCAGCGGGCCGTGGCTCTTGAAGGTCACGTTACGCTGGAGGGGGAAGTTGATGGTCTCACCGAAGCAGATAGCGGTCAGATTGGCCAGGGTATAGGCCAGACCGCTGTTGACCAGGTAAGCGCCGTCCGATCCAACCTCAAGGGCGTTGCCGATGACGGACAGCTTGAAGCTGACCCCGAACAGCTCCACCGGGATACCGGGGAAGAGCCATTCCTTATTGCCCACCATGCCGTGGAAAAGGGTGGGCAGGAACATCAGCAGCAGCGCCTTGAGGAACGTGACAAAGTAGCTGAACAGCAGGAACAGGCCGCCCTTGCGCACCCACTCCGCTACCGCGGGGTGCTTTTCCGCGAAGCCGTTCCACCAATTTTTGAGTCCTTGCATCTGAAATTCCTCCCTTTCTCAATGGATGGCGTCTGCCGCCTTACGTTTCTTTCCAGAGCGGAAGAACCCGCCGATCACCCGGCCCAGCCCCTTGAAGAAGTGGCCGTTGCAGATGGTGAGGATGCCCTCCGCCATCTCCATAGTGCACATGCCGCCGGCCATCTTGGCGATACCCCGGAAGGGCATATTGTAGATAAAGGTGATGTTCAGGTCGGGCTCCCCCTTGGCGATGCTCTTGTTGAGCATGTTGGTCATGATCTTGTATACAAACCGGGCCAGGCCGCTCTTGGCATAGTAGAGCTGGCAGATGGCGTCGTTCATGTCCAGGGTGCCGCTCCAGTACCCGTCCGGAATGGGACGGCCCAGCAGGGCCTCGAACTCCCCGTCGGAGATGTTCTTGATATCGCCGGAGAAATACTTGGCGAACCTGGCCTTGTCATAGGGGCTCTTGGCCCCGGTGCCAGTGACGGAGACCGTGCCGGACAGCTTGATATCCGCCGCGGACGCGCCGATGAGGATGTTCCACTGGCCGCCCTCAATCTCAAATTTGTTGGTGTTCACATTGAAATAACGGAACGCCTTGTCGTCCAGCTGGATGGTGACTTTCCTGCTCTCGCCCGCTTTCAGGAACACCTTGGCGAAGCCCTTGAGCTCCTTGGCAGGGCGGAACACCTCGCCGTCCGTCTTGGACACGTACAGCTGGACTACCTCCGCGCCGTCCAGCTTGCCGGTGTTCTTAAGGGTGAACGTGGCCGCCTTGTCGGAAACTGTCAGGTCGGAATACTCAAAGGTGGTGTAACTCAGCCCGAAACCGAAGGGGAACAGCACAGGAACATTGGCTGTCTCAAAGTAGCGGTAGCCCACATACAGGCCCTCCCGGTACTCGGCGGTGCGCTCCTTGGCGGGGAAGTAGGGGGCGGAGGACACGTCCTCGTACTTCACAGGGTAAGTCTCCGCCAGCTTGCCCGAGGGGTTGACCTCACCCATAATGACTTTGAGGACGGAGCTGGCCCCCGCCTGGCCGCACAGGTAGCCGTGAACCAGGGCCCTGCACTTGTCCAGCCAGGGCATCTCCACCGCCGAGCCGGCGGACATAACGGCTACGATATTGGAATTCACCGCCGCTGCGGCCTCGATCAGGTCCACCTGGCTCTGGGGCAGGCGCATGTGGGCCCGGTCCAGGCCCTCGGATTCGCTGATCTCGTCCAGACCGATATACAGCAGGACGACATCCGCCTTTTTCGCCAGCTCCACGGCCTTGGCCTGCATGGCGGGGTCGCCCTTGCCGGAGCGGGGATAGCCCGGCTCGAAGCCCGCCACGTCCAGGTCGAAGTTTTTAATCACGTCCATGGCGTGGTCCAGCCTGGTGGGGTTGACCACCGAGGAGCCCGCGCCCTGATAGCGGGCCTTTTGGGCGAACTCGCCGATGACGGCTACTTTCGTTCCCTTTTTCAGCGGAAGAATGTTGTTTTCATTCTTCAAAAGTACGATGGACTGCTCGGAGGCTTTCGCCGCCATTGCGTGGTGCTTCTCCACGTCGAAGGGCTTGCCTTCCAGCGGCTTCACCGACTTGGTGGTGGAGAGGATCACGTCCAGCAGCTCATCCACCCGCCGGTCCAGCAGCTCCTGGCTGAGACGTCCGGATTTCACCGCCTCCACCAGCTCCAAATCGGAGTCCCCGCCGGTGGTGGGCATCTCCAGGTGGGAGCCCGCCGCCACGCCGGCGGTGTGGTCGTTGGACGCGCCCCAGTCGGACACCACAAAGCCGTCGAAGCCCCACTGGTCCCGGAGGATTTCCTGAAGCAGGTGCTCGTTTTCGTTGGCGTACACCCCGTTGATGCGGTTATAGGAGGACATGATGGACTTGGCCCCGCCCTCCTTCACCGCAATCTCAAACCCGGTGAGGTAGATCTCCCGGAGGGTCCGCTCGTCCATCACGGAGTCCGACGCCATGCGCCGCAGCTCCTGGGAGTTGGCGGCGAAGTGCTTGGGGCAGGCGGACACGCCGTTCTTCTGGATGCCCCGGACATAGCCCGCCGCCATCTTACCGGCAAGATAGGGGTCCTCGGAAAAATACTCGAAGTTCCGCCCGCAGAACGGGGAGCGCTTGATGTTCAAACCGGGGCCCAGCAGGACGCACACGCCCTGACTGGCCGCCTCCGTGCCCAGGTGCTCGCCGATCTCCTCCCCCAGCGCCGGGTCCCAGGAGTTGGCGATGGCGGCGGCGGTGGGGTAACAGGTGGCGGGGAGGGAGCCGTTCAGGCCCAGCTGGTCCCCCGCGCCCTCCTGCTTGCGGATGCCGTGGGGACCGTCGGACAGGGTCATGTTGGGCACGCCCAGCCGCTGGACGCCGCGGGTCTGCCAGAAGTCTTTGCCGGACAGGAGGTAACATTTCTCTTCCAGGGTCATTTGCTTTATCAGATCTTCATGCTTCACTGCTGTCTCTGCTCCTTTCTGTGGGGCCCGCCGGGGCGGGGCCGTTGGATCACCGTCCATTTGATGACCATAAGATAACATATTTTTTCCCGCTGTGCGGATTTTTGCGCAAACTGTTTGGTTTCCGGGATAAACTGCATTTTGCCCTGTGCACATATCACAAAAAGAAATTTGCATTCTTGTGCGTTTCAACGAAGCGACAGAAGGCGCGGGCGCGGCCCTCCCCCTGCTGGGACGGTTCATGCAAGATGAGAGCCGCGCCCGCGCTTACACTGGTTGGCGGCAAACTGCGGCCGGACGCTTCCCTTTTTTCCGCGGATGTGATACGATAACGTTCGCAAAACTTGTCGGCTCAGTTGAGCAAAGGAGGCCCCAGCCTTGTCGGACCGTCAGAACGACTTTTCCCAGGGGAGCATTCCCCGCAACATCATGAACCTGGCCATCCCCATGATGGCGGCCCAGCTGGTGAACGTGCTGTACAGCGTGGTGGACCGCATCTACCTGGGCCACCTGCCGGAAAGCGACAGCCTGGCCCTCACCGGCCTGGGGGTGACCATGCCCATCGTGTCCATCCTCATGGGCTTTGCCAACCTGTGCGGCACCGGCGGCGCGCCTTTGTGCTCCATCAGCCGGGGCCGGGGGGACGACGAGGAGGCGGAGCGGGTGATGGGCAACGCCTTTGTGCTGCTGCTCTTGCTGGGGGCGGCGGGCACCGCCTTCTTCCTGGCGCTGAAGCAGCCCATCCTCTACCTGTTTGGGGCCAGCCCGGACACGTTCCCCT
Source organism: uncultured Oscillospiraceae bacterium (assembly GCA_949841465.1). Lineage (GTDB taxonomy): Bacteria > Bacillota > Clostridia > Oscillospirales > Oscillospiraceae > Enterenecus. The sequence goes on along the minus strand of CATKZW010000048.1, from coordinate 1,895 downwards.
ACGCCGACGGCTATATGACCATCTACCTGTGCGGCACCCTGTTCGTCATGGTCAGCCTGGGGATGAACCCCTTCATCAACGCCCAAGGCTTCGGGAAGGTGGGCATGATGACGGTGCTGCTGGGGGCGGCGGTGAACATCGCCCTGGACCCGGTGCTCATCTTCGTGTTCCACATGGGGGTGCAGGGCGCGGCCCTGGCCACCGTGTTCTCCCAGGCGCTGTCGGCGGGATGGGTGCTGCTGTTCCTCACCGGGAAAAGGGCCATCCTCCGCCTGCGCCCCGCGTATATGCGGCTGGACAAGAAACGCACGGGGAAAATCGTCTCCCTGGGCCTATCCGGCTTTTTCGTGAACATGACCAACAGCCTGGTGCAGGTGGTGTGCAACGCCACCTTGCAGGCCTATGGCGGCGATACCTACGTGGGCGTGATGACCATCATCAACTCCATCCGGGAGGTGTTCATCATGCCGGTGCAGGGGCTGACCAACGGCTCCCAGCCGGTGGCGGGGTACAACTACGGCGCAAGGCTCTACGGCCGGACGCGGCAGGCCGTCCGGTTCAGCGTGGGGGCCACGGTGATCTACTCCGCCCTGTTCTGGGCAGCGGCCATGGCCTTCCCGGAACCCCTGATCCACATATTCAAAAGCGACCCGGATATCATCCGGGCGGGCGTGCCCGCCCTGCGCGTCTATTTCTGCATGTTCCTGTTCATGTCCCTCCAGCTGGCGGGACAGGGGGTGTTCGTGGGGCTGGGGCGGTCCAAGCAGGCCATCTTCTTTTCCCTGCTGCGCAAGGCCGTCGTCAACGCGCCCCTCACCCTCATCCTGCCCATTTGGATGGGCACCGACGGCGTGTTCACCGCGGAGGCGGTGTCCCAATTTGTGGGCGGCCTGGCCTGCTTTACCACCATGTATTTCACTGTCTACCGCCCTCTGGGGCGGCTGAAAGACGGAGAGGAGGCCATATGACCGGGGCATACACAAGCAAGGCGGCAGTTCCGGCCGTTTCCGGAGGGGCGCGCAAAAACAGGGAGGCGGCCCCATGACCCAGGCGTATCTGGACGGCCTGATGGCTTTGGCTGTGGCCCAGGCCAGAGCCGTCAAAATCCCCGTTTCCCGGGAAATTGACCCCCACGTCCGCCTCAACCGCCGGGCCAGGACCCGGTTCGGCTGCTGCATCCGCAGGGACGGGAAATACACCATCGAGCTGTCCGCCCAATTGGCGGAGCAGGGCGCGGAGGACGCCATCCTCCAGGTGCTGGTCCATGAGGTGCTCCACACCTGCTGCGGCTGCTCCAACCACGGTGCGCGGTGGAAGGGCTACGCCCAGCGGATGAACGACGCCTACGGCTACCATATCAGCCGAACGGACAATTATGAGCAGCTGGGCATTGAGGATGACCGGCCGGTGCGTTATTACATTGTGTGCGCCAAATGCGGGCGGCGCATCCCCCGGATGAAGCGCTCCCCTCTGGTGGACCATCCGGAGCGCTACCGCTGTGCCTGCGGCGGCGTTCTGCGGGTGGAGGAGGCCGGGACGGAGCATCCAGAAACCGGAAAAGCGGGACGTTGAGGGGCGTTTTTTCCTCATTTTCATGGGATTTGCCTGAAACAGGCAGAAAAAAACCAGTAATTTTGTTCAGAAAACCTTTGACTAAGCCGGGAAAGCGGGATATACTTTCCGTGTAGGCTGAAGGAACCAAATACTTCCAGCTCTTCGATTGGAAACATTTTCAGACCCGCCGCTGAACGAGCGGTGTCACCGGATTTGAAAGTCTAATGGTATGAAGTCAAGTAGGTGATGCAAGAAAATTTGAAAGAGAATTGGGTCAAAAGGGCTGTGTGGGAGGCAAAAAGGCAACACCAATCTAAGCCCTGTCCCTGCAGATTTTTAAA